>NZ_JBSHAO010000020.1:0-84888 GCF_053611545.1 Streptomyces sp. NPDC054796
GGCATGGGGTTGCCGGTCCCCGCGCGCGGCGGGGGGGAGAGCGGCCGGGCCCTCCACGTGATCGGGCCGTTCCAGGGCCGGAGCCGGGACCAGGGGCGGCCCGCTGGCCCGTGGACGTCGCTCCCGGAAACGCGTCCCGAAGCGCCGGTAGCGCCGGAAGCGGCGCTGACGACAGTGGCTCAGCGGGACTGCTGGGCCGGAACACCTCGGCTGACCGGCTCCTCCGAACCCTCGTCACCCTGCTGCACACCGGCGGCGGCAGCCGCACCCGTGAGGGTGGCCAGCATCTCGCGGACGTTGGTGAGCTGCGCGTTGATGCTGTCGCGGCGGTTCGTGAGCGCCGCCAGCTCGCGCTCGGACTCGCTGCGGACGCGGTCGGCCTTCGCGTTGGCGTCGGCGACGATGTCCTCGGCCTGGCGCTGCGCGGTCTCGACCGTCTGACGGGCGCGGCGCTCCGCGTCCGTACGCAGCTTCTCGGCCTCCAGCCGGAGCTGCTCCGCACGGTGCTCGATCTCCGCGAGACGCTTCTCGGCCTTGGCCTGACGGGAGGCCAGATCGCGCTCGGACTGCTCCCGGCGCTTGGCGAGGTTCGTCTCGAAGTCCGCAGCGGCCTGGGCGGCCTTGGCGCGGGTGTCCTCGAAGAGGGAATCGGCCTCCTCGCGCTTGGACTGCGCGTCCTTCTCCGCGTCGGCACGCAGAGTGGTGGCCTCGCCCTTCGCCTTCTCGACGATGCGGGCGCCCTCGTCCTCGGCCTTCGCCTTGCGCTCGGAGGCGAACGCCTCCGCGTCGTTACGGACCTGCTGGGCCGCGCCTTCGGCGAGTTCGCGGTGCTGCTCGGCGGCCCGGCGGGCCTCCTCGCGCAGGTCCTTGGCCTCCTCCTCGGCGAGGCGGAGGATCTTCTCGACACGAGCGCCGAGCCCGGCGTAGGACGGCTCGGCGTCGTTGACCTGTGCCTGGGCGTTCTGCGTTTCGAGGTGCAGCTCCTCGATGCGCTTTTCCAGAGAGGTGATTCGGGCCAGTGCGCTGTCACGGTCGGCGACGAGCTTCGTGATGCGGTCGTCCACCTGCCCGCGGTCGTAGCCACGCCGCACGAGCTCGAAGCCGAAGGGGGAGGAAGTGTCGCTCATGGGGTTCCTGTCGAGTCAGACGGGTTATCAGACGGGGGAAGTGATAGGGGGAATCCTAGAGGCCAAGGCGGCGTGTCATCGAGCCAATGCCGGTTTGATCTGGAGAATGCTCGCTCGTTCGAGTGGCTAAGAGCCTGATTCCTTGCCACTCGAACGGGTTGTACCTGCGCCAACACCCGCCTTGACGGCACCGTTTGACCCACCGTCGGCTCCGCCCTTCTTGCCGCCCCCGGAACCCTGGCCGCCACCGGCACCTGGCGTCTCGAAGGACTCCAGTGCTTCCAGCACGTCCTGGACACGGGAGATTTCGGCGTTGATGTCCTCCTGGCGCCTTACCAGCACGTCGAGTTCACGCTGTCCGTCGTCCACCGTACGCTTCGCCTCCGCCTCGGCCTCGGCGCGGATGGCCTCGGCCTCGCGGAGCATGGCGGCCTTCTTCTGCTCGGCCTCCTTGAGCAGCCCCTCCGCCTTCTTGACGGCGGCGATACGGACCTTGCCCGCCTCGGCGTTGGCGTCGTTCACCAGCTCCTCGGCCTTGTCCTGGGCCTCCTTGAGCTGCTCCTCTGCCGCCTTGACGAGCTTGTCGCAGCGCTCGCCCGCCGTCTGCATCGCCTCGGCCGACTCGCGCCGCGCCCGCTCGTGCAGCTCCTCGACCTCGGTCTCGATACGGGTGCGCAGCTCCTCGGCGCGCTCCCTTATCGCCGCCGCGTCGCTGCGGGCCTCCTCCAGCATGGTGTTGGAGTCCGACCTGGCGCTCTCGACCAGCTCCCTGCCCTCCTCGCGGGCCTCCGTCATCAGCCGCTCGGACTCCGAACGGGCCGCGCCCACCATGCTGTCCGCCTGCTCCTCGGCCGCGGTCTGGGTGCGCAGGGCCTCCTCCTGGGCCTTGGCCATGAGCTGGTCGGCCTGCTCGGCGGCCTCGCCGCGCTTCTTCGCGGCCTCCTGACGTGCCTCGTCGCGCAGCCTGTCGGACTCCTCGCGGGCCTCGTTGCGCCAGCGCTCGGTCTCCTCCAGCGCCTCCTCGCGCAGCCGCTCGGCCTCGGCACGCGCCCGCTCGGCTTCCTCCATCGCCTCCGAGACGGTGTGCTCGGCGAGGGACTTGGCCGCGTCCGACTCCTCCTTGGCCTCCTGGCGCATCGTCGCGGCGGCGTGCTCGGCCGCCGCGCGCATCCCCGCGATGTCCTCCTCGGCCTGGGCGTGCAGCCCGGCGACGGAGTCCCGTACCTGCTGGGCCGTCTCCTCGGCCGCCGCCACCAGCTCGGCGGCGCGCCGCTCGGCCTCCTCGACCAGGCGCTCCGACTCGGCCTGCGCCTCCTCGACCCGCTTGCGGGCCGCCGCCAGCAGCTCCTCGCTCTGCTCGCGGGCCTGGGTGCGCTCCTGGTGCGCCTCCTCGCGGGCCTCGGCGAGGAGTTCGCCCGCCTCGCGGTGCCTTCGTGCGGCCTCCTCCTGCGCCGCCGACAACGCCTCGGCCGCCTCCGCGTTCGTGCGCTCGGCCGCCGCGTTCGCCTCGGCCCGTACCCGGTCCGCTGTCTCCTGGGCCTCGGCGCGCAGCCGCTCCGCCTCCGAGGCGGCCTCGCTGCGCAACTGGACGGCAACGGACTCGCCCTCGGCGCGGGACTGGGAGGCGTCCGCGATGGCCTCCGTGCGCAGCCGCTCGGCCTCCTCCTCGGCCTGCTGCTGGAGCGTGCGGGCACGCTCCGCCGCCTCGGCGCGCACCCGCTCCGTCTCGGTGCGGGCCTCCTCGCGCAGCCGCTCGGCCTCGGCGCGTGCCTCCGTCAGCCGCTGCTCGGCGTCGGCGAGCTTGCTCTCCGCCTCGCTGTGCAGCCGCTCCAGCTCCTCGGCCGCCTCGGCCTTGCGGGCTCGCGCCGCCTCCTCTGCCTCCTCGCGGACCCGGCGCCCGGCCTCGTCGGCCTCGCTCCTGGTCTGCCCGGCCTGCTCCTCGGCGGAGGTCCGCAGCTCGTCGGCCTCGGTCCTGGCGCGCTCCAGTGCCTCCTCGGCCTGCTTGCGCAGCGTCGTCGCGCGCTCGATGGCCTCGGTGCGGACGCGCTCGCTCTCGGTGGCCGCGTCCTTACGGGTCTCCTCGGCGTCCGCTTTGGCCTTGGACAGCAGCTCCTCGGCGCGGCCCGCGGCCTCCTCGATCTGCTGGACGGCCTCGCGGCGCGCCTCGCCGCGGATCCGCTCGCCCTCCTCGACGGCCTCGGCCCGCAACTGCTCGGCCTCGCCGCGCAGCCGCCGCGCCTCCTCCTGGAGCTCGACGGTCTTGGCGCGGTACTCCTTGGTGTCGTCCTTGGCCGTGCCCTTGAGCTGCTCGGCGACGTCGTGCGCCTCGGCCCGGAGCCGGTCGGCCTCCACCTCGGCCTCGTGGCGGAGCCGCTCCGCCTCCTCGTTCGCGGCCTTGGTGGTGGCCTGGGCCTCCTCGGACGCCTTGTTCAGCACGTCCTCGGCCGTACGGGCGGCCTCCGCGAGCTGGTTCGCGGACTCCTCCGCCGTGGTGGAGCGCGCCTCCTCCTTGGCCTCCGCGATCAGCCGCTCGGCCTCCGCCTTGGCGTCCTCGCGCAACTGCTCCGCCTCGGCCTTGATGGCCTCGGACTCCTTGGTGGCCTCGCTCACCATGCGCGCGACCTCGCCCTTGGCGGTACGGGTGCGCTGCTCGTTCTCGGACTCGCAGTCGGTGAGCCGCTTGGCCGCCGACTCCTCGGCCTCCGTCAGCTTCCGCTCGGCCTCCGCACGGGCCTCGCGCAGTGCCGTCTCGGCCTCCCGCATCCGCTCCTCGGCCCTGCGGACCAGCTCGGCGGACTCGCGGCGGGCCGACTCCGACTCGCTCGCGGTGGAGGTGCGCAGCTCCTCGGCGTGGTCGCTGGCCTCCTGGGCCTGGGTAGAGGCGGCGTTCAGCAGCCGCTCGGCGTCGGCGCGGGCCCTGCGCAGGATCGCCTCGGCCTCGGCGCGGGCGTTCTCGGCCTCCCCCGACAGCCGCGCGCGGGCCTCCTCGGTGAGCCGGTGCGCCTCGGCGCGCGCGTGGGCCAGCGACTGCTCGGCCTCGGCCCGCGTCTCCTCCATGAGGCGGCGGGCCTGCTGCTCGGTGCGGGCGCGGAGCTGCTCGGCCCAGGCCACGTTCTCGTTGACGTGCGACTCGACGGAGGAGCGGCGCTCGGACAGCTCCTGGTCGAGCTGCTGACGCCTGCGTACGGCCTCGGCGTGCAGTTCGGACTCCAGGCGCGACTGCTGCTCGGCCTGCTCCTGGAGGAGCCGCTGGGTCTGGGAGCGTGCCTCGCGCAGCTCGCGCTCGGCGTCGGCACGCATCTGATCGGCCTGCATCTGCGCGTTGCGCAGCAACTGTTCGGCCTGGTGGGACAGGTTGTCGTACCCGGCCGGGCGCGTGGCGAGGGCGCGGCGCGCCTCGTGCAGCTTGGCGCGCAGCACTTCGACCTGATAGCCGAGGTCGTCGGCGTGGTCGACAGCCTTCTCCCGCTCCTTCTTCAGCCGCTCCATCTCGGCCTCGAACTGCGAGAGGTGGTCGTCAGCCTCGTAGCGGTCGTAGCCCCGCACTGCGCGGTCCCATCCGTCCCCTGGTCGTGGTGAAGGTGAACTGGCCCATTCTGCAAATGGTGTCAGATCATCGGCGGAACGTGGACCGAGCCCCCTGCCCGGAGCCCTCGTCTGCAAAAAGAGAGAGCTCGCCCCGACCGGGAGCCCACTCTACCGGGCCGTGAAGCGGACGTCAGTGGTCCGTTGTGGCCGAAGGGGCGGCAGAGGTGACCAGCTCGGTCAGAACGCCGTGGCAGTCCTTGGGGTGGAGGAAGGTGATACGGGAGTCCATGGAGCCCCTGCGGGGCTCGTCGTACAGCACGCGCACGCCCTTCTCGCGGATCGCGTCCGCGTCCGCGTCGACGTCCTCGGTGCCGAACGCGATGTGGTGGACGCCCTCGCCGTGGCGCTCCAGCCACTTCGCCACCGTGGAGTCCTCGCGCACGGGCTCCAGGAGCTGGAGGTAGGAGGCGCCGCCGTCGTCGGTGCCGTTGATGCGGAGCATGGCCTCGCGTACGCCCTGCTCCTCGTTGACCTCGGTGTGGAAGACCTCGAAGCCGTAGGTCCGTGCGTAGAAGTCGACGGTCCGCTCCAGGTCGAAGCAGGCGATACCGATGTGATCGATGCGCGTCAGCATGGGGACAGTGCAACGCCTGCGCGGCCGGTTACGCAACGTGCGCACGGTCACACCGACGGACCGGTGACCGGGGACCGTACCGCTCAGTACATTGGCGATAACCCTCGTTAACTTCCCGCTGGAAGGGACCCTCATGACTGGTACGTCCAGCAGCACCACCTCCGTGATCGTCGCAGGAGCCCGCACGCCCATGGGACGGCTGCTCGGGTCGCTGAAGTCCTTCTCAGGGGCGGATCTGGGAGGCTTCGCGATCAAGGCGGCACTGGACCGGGCCGGGATCGGCGGCGACCAGGTCGAGTACGTGATCATGGGCCAGGTGCTCCAGGCCGGGGCAGGGCAGATCCCGGCACGCCAGGCCGCCGTCAAGGCGGGCATCCCCATGAACGTCCCGGCACTCACGGTGAACAAGGTCTGTCTCTCAGGGCTCGACGCCATCGCGCTCGCCGACCAGCTCGTGCGCGCCGGCGAGTTCGACGTGATCGTCGCGGGCGGCCAGGAGTCCATGACCAACGCGCCGCACCTGCTCCCCAAGTCCCGCGAGGGCTACAAGTACGGCGCCGTCGAGATGCTCGACGCCATGGCGCACGACGGCCTCACGGACGCCTTCGAGAACGTCGCCATGGGCGAGTCCACGGAGAAGCACAACACCCGCCTGGGCATCGGGCGGCCCGAGCAGGACGAGATCGCGGCGCTCTCCCACCAGCGGGCCGCGGCGGCGCGGGAGAAGGGCCTGTTCGAGGCCGAGATCACGCCCGTCGAGATCCCGCAGCGCAAGGGCGAGCCGGTCGTCTTCAGCAAGGACGAGGGCATCCGCGGCGACACCACGGCGGAGTCCCTGGGCAGGCTGCGGCCCGCCTTCGCCAAGGACGGGACGATCACGGCGGGTTCCGCCTCGCAGATCTCCGACGGTGCCGCCGCCGTCGTCGTCATGAGCAGGGCCAAGGCCGAGGAGCTGGGCCTGGAGTGGATCGCCGAGATCGGCGCGCACGGCAACGTGGCGGGCCCCGACAACTCCCTCCAGTCGCAGCCCTCCAACGCCATACAGCACGCGCTGAAGAAGGACGGGCTGTCCGTCGGCGACCTGGACCTGATCGAGATCAACGAGGCGTTCGCCGCCGTCGCCGTGCAGTCGATGAAGGACCTCGGGGTAAGCACCGAAAAGGTGAACGTCAACGGCGGCGCCATCGCCCTGGGTCACCCGATCGGGATGTCCGGCGCACGTATCGTGCTGCACCTCGCGCTGGAGCTGCGGCGGCGCGGCGGCGGCACGGGGGCCGCGGCGCTGTGCGGCGGCGGCGGTCAGGGCGACGCGCTGATCGTCCGGGTGCCGGGCAAGTAGGCGCGGGCGGCGCGGGTACGGGCCCTTCGGGACGGCTGCCGTGCGGGGCGGCCGTCGCGGGGCGCGGAACCGCGTCACCAGGACCGTTGACCAGCACCGGTGACGGCAACCGGTGAAGAGAACCGGTAACGAGAACGAGGAGAGCGGCGCGCATGGCGGTGGACGTCCCCGATCTGGTGGCGCAGGCACGGGAGGGCAGGCCCAGGGCCGTGGCCCGGCTGATCTCCCTGGTGGAGGGGGCGTCCCCGCAACTGCGCGAGGTGATGGCGCAGCTCGCGCCGCGCTGCGGCAACGCGTACGTCGTCGGGCTCACCGGATCGCCCGGTGTCGGCAAGTCGACGTCGACGTCGGCGCTGGTCGGCGCGTACCGGCGTGCCGGGAAACGCGTCGGCATCCTCGCCTTCGACCCCTCCTCGCCGTTCTCGGGGGGCGCGCTGCTCGGTGACCGGGTGCGCATGGGCGAGCACGCCTCGGACCCCGGCGTCTACATCCGCTCCATGGCCACCCGCGGCCACCTGGGCGGGCTCGCCTGGGCCGCCCCGCAGGCGGTACGGGTCCTGGACGCGGCGGGCTGCGACGTGATCCTCGTCGAGACCGTCGGCGTCGGGCAGAGCGAGGTGGACATCGCCTCGCAGGCCGACACCAGCGTGGTGCTGCTCGCGCCCGGCATGGGCGACGGGATCCAGGCCGCGAAGGCGGGCATCCTGGAGATCGGCGATGTCTATGTCGTCAACAAGGCCGACCGCGACGGCGCCGACGCGACGGCGCGCGAGCTGAACCACATGCTCGGGCTCGGCGAGGCGCGAGAGGCGGGGGACTGGCGGCCCCCGATCGTGAAGACGGTGGCCGCGCGGGGCGAGGGCATCGACGAGGTCGTCGAGGCACTGGAGAAGCACCGCGCCTGGATGGAGGAGCGCGGCGTGCTCGCGCGGCGGCGCGCGGCGCGGGCCGCGCGCGAGGTCGAGACCATCGCCGTCACGGCGCTGCGCGAGCGGATGGGCGAGCTGCGGGGCGGGCAGCGGCTCGACGCGCTCGCCGAGCGCGTCGTGGGCGGCGAGCTGGACCCCTACGCGGCGGCGGACGAGCTGCTGGCCGGGCTGGCGGAGGTCGCCGACGCCGTGGACAGCACGCCGTCCGGGCCGTCGGGCTCGGCAGGGTGACGGGTCACTCCGTGGCCGTGGTCTCGACGGTGATGCCGGGGCTCTCCGCGTAGAAGCACAGGTGGTCCTTGATCGCGGCCACGGCCGGCTTCGGGTCCGGGTACGCCCACACCACGTCGGCGGCCTCCGTGCCCGTGCCGGTGACCGACCAGTACGAGGCGTCGCCCTTGAAGGGGCAGTGGGTGCGGCTGGCCGTCGGGGTGAGCAGATCCGTGCGGACGTCCTCCGGGGGGAGGTAGTAGCGCACGGGGTAGCCCGTCTCGTGCAGCAGCTTGGGGCGAGTGGTGTCGGCCAGGACGGTGCCGTCCTGGAGGACGCGCACGCGCTCCGTCCCCTCGCTCACCTCCACCACGTGCGTGCCCTTGCGGCCGTCGCCGTGCCCCTGCACCTGGTCCTGTGCCTGCCCATGGTCCTGTCCGTCCGTCATGGTCGCGCTCCTCGGGTGTCCTGTGGTGGTGTGTCTCCGGTCACAACACGTTCCCCGGCGCGGTTCTTCCCCGTCAGACGGCGCGGTACGAGGCGCGCGAGAGCGGCGCTGTCAGGGCCGCCGTCAGCAGGGACCGCGCTGTCGAGGTGGGGTGGACCGGGTTCGAGAGGGTGCCGACGTGCGCGACGCGGATCTCGACGGTGTCCTCCTCGCGGAGGGTGAAGCCGAGACCGGGCACCACTCCCGTGCCCGTGAAGAGCACGGCGCCGTCCGGGAAATCCTGGCAGCGGAAAAGGTGGTCCACGAGGTCCCGCGGGGTGCGGTGGAGCGCGGCGGTGGACGTCGTCGCCTCGTACGCCACCCGCCCGGAGCGCCGCACCGTGAGCGCGATCTCCAGCGCGGCGGGATCGGGGACCTCCCACGCGGGCACGATGCCGGACGAGACCGCCGTACTGCCCGCGTAGATCTTGGCCTGCGGGAGGTAGAGGGGGTTCTCGCCCTCGACGGAGCGGGAGCTGACGTCGTTGGCGACCACATAACCCACGGTCTGCGCCCGGCTGTTGAGCACGAGCCCCAGCTCGGGCTCGGGCACGTTCAGCTCGGAGTCCTCCCGTACGGCGATGGGCTCGCCGTCGGTCAGCACGCGCCAGGCGGGGGATTTGAAGAAGAGTTCGGGGCGCTCGGCGTCGTAGACCCGCTCGTAGACGGACTGTTCGGTGCTCTCCGCGACGCGGCCCTCGCGGGAGCGCTCGTAGGTGACGCCCGCCGCCCACACCTCCGTCAGCCCGTCGAGCGGGGGCAGCAGCAGGACGTCGGACCTCGCGTCGCCCGTGGTACTGGCGAGCGCCCCGCGGAGCTCGTCCGCCGACAGCCGCAGGAGGTCGGCGACGCGGGGCGTGTCCTCGAGGGCGCGTACGGCGCCGGACGCGTCCTCGACGCCCGTACGGACGGTGCCCTCGGCGTCGGCGAAGCGCACGATGCGTGTCATGGGTGCCTCTCCCGTCGTGGTGCGGTGGTCCGGAACGTCACGCTGGTCACGGTGGTCTTCCCGCGCGCCGCGGCCGGGAACCGGAAACGGCCAGGACCCGCGCTCGGCGGGCCCTGGCCGTGTTCCGTGTCCGGCGACCGGTGCCGGGTGTGCGGCGGCGGGGTGTCAGTCGTCGTCGCTGTCGTCCTTGTCGTTCTTGTCGTCGTGGTCGTCCCTGTCGTCCGCCTTGTCGTCACGGTCGTCGGAGTCGTTGTCGCCGTCGTCGTCGGCGAGCTGCGACACCTTGCCGGAGGTCACGTCGACGGCGAGGTTGTGCTCCTTGCCGTCCTTGCCGACGGTCTCGACCTCCCAGACCGTGCCGTAGCGCTCGCTGTCGTCGTCCAGGTCGACGGAGGTCACGGTGCCGCCCGCGTGGGACGCGCCCTTCTCGGCAGCGGCGGCGGCGTCGGTCTTCGCGCCCTTCAGGTCCTCGCGGACGTAGCTCTGGCCGCGGTCGTCGTCGCCGTCGTCGTCCTTGTCCACGTGCGTGTCGAGCACCTTGCCGTTGCCCGCGTCCAGGGTGACGTCGTGCCACTTGTTGTCCTTGCCGAGGACGTCGACCTCCCAGACCAGGCCGTTGCCGTCGTTGTCGAGGTCGGCGCCGGTGACCGTGCCGGGCACCGACTTCAGCGCGTTCGCCACGGCCTCGGCAGCCGTGATCTTGGCGGCCTTGGCCTCGCGGCCCGAGTCGTCGCCGTCGTCGTCCCGGGAGTCGTTGTCGTCCTTGGCGTCCGCCTTGTCGTCGCGGTCGTCCGCGTCGTCGTCGGAGAGCTGGACGCTGGAACGGTTCTGCTGCTGCGACTGCGGCAGCGTGTTCGGGGCGCTGTCACCGGCGAAGGCGACGGTGGAGGCGGCTCCGCCGCCCACGAGGGCCGCGGCGGCGACGGTGGCGATGACGATCTTGCGCTTCATGGTTTCTGCTCCCCCAAGGGGTCGGTTGCCTTGCGATGTGTTCACCACCGTGGCGGTCCGATGCTGAACAGAAGCTGAAGCCACCTGAAGAACGCTTCAGGAAGGCTTTGGCAAGCTGGCCCCATGCGCTTGCTGATCGTGGAGGACGAACGGCGACTTGCCCAGTCGCTCGCCAAGGGCCTGACGGCCGAGGGCTTCGCCGTGGACGTCGTCCACGACGGCACCGAAGGACTGCACAGGGCGAGCGAGGGGGACTACGACCTGATCGTCCTCGACATCATGCTCCCCGGCATGAACGGCTACCGCGTCTGCGCCGCGCTGCGCGCGGCGGGCGACGAGACCCCCGTGCTGATGCTCACCGCCAAGGACGGCGAGTACGACGAGGCCGAGGGCCTGGACACCGGCGCCGACGACTACCTGACCAAGCCCTTCTCGTACGTCGTCCTCCTCGCCCGCGTCCGCGCCCTGCTGCGCCGCCGCACCCGGGGTGCCAAGACCTCGCTGCGGGTCGGCGAGCTGACCGTGGAGCCGGGCAGTCAGCGGGTGACGGTCGGCGAGCGCGAGGTGGAGCTGACGGCGAAGGAGTTCGCCGTGCTGGAGTACCTGGCGGTGCGCGCCGGGGAGGTCGTCTCCAAGTCCGAGATCCTCGATCACGTGTGGGACTTCGCCTACGACGGCGACGTCAACATCGTCGAGGTGTACGTCAGCGCCCTGCGCCGCAAGGTCGGGCAGGGCTGGATCGCGACCGTCAGAGGCGCGGGATACCGGTTGGTGGACGCGGGTGCGTAAGGGATCGGTACGGGCACGCGCCGCGGCAGGCGCCACCGCCGTTGTCGCCGTGGCGCTCGTCGCCGCGGGGCTCGTGGTGATCGCGGTGCTGCGCAGCGGCCTCGCGGACAACGCGCGGCTGAAGGCGGAGACCTCGGCGCGCGAGACGGCGGCGCAGGTCACGGACGTGGACGCGCGGGACGTCGGCGACATCGACGCGCTCGGCGAGGACGAACCCGCGCAGGTCGTGGACGGCGCGGGCAAGGTGCTGGGCGCGAACGACGCGCTGCGCGGACGCGGCCCCGTCGCGGACTTCAACCGCCCGGACAAGCCCGACAAGCCCGACACGCCCGACACTCCCGACTCCGACGACACGGAGGAGCCCTCGTCGGGGGACGACGACGATGACGACGAGCAGGGCGCGGACGAGCAGGGCGCCGACGACGAGAGCGACGAGCCCGTCGAGGTCGACCGGGACAGCGAGTCCGGCACCGTCACCTTCCCCGTCGACGACGACGGCGAGGTGACCTACGACCGCGCGGACGCCGTCGCCGACCAGGACTTCAGCGTCGTCGCCGTGCAGAGCGCCACCCGCGACGGCACGCCCGTCACCGTCTACACGGGCGCCTCCCTCCAGGCGCAGGAGGAGGCCGTCTCGGACGTCACCCGCGCCATGCTGATCGGGCTGCCGGTGATGCTCGTCGTCGTCGCCGGGGTCACCTGGCTGGTGACGCGGCGCGCGCTGCGGCCCGTGGAGGGCATCCGCGGCGAGATGGCCGCGATCACCGCGAGCACCGACCTGTCGCGGCGCGTGCCCGAGCCCGACACGGGGGACGAGGTGGCCAGGCTCGCGCGCACCACCAACGAGACGCTGGCCGCGCTGGAGTCCTCCGTCGAACGCCAGCGCCGCTTCGTCGCGGACGCCTCGCACGAGCTGCGCAGCCCCATCGCCTCCCTCCGCACCCAGTTGGAGGTGGGCGCCGCGCACCCCGAGCTGCTCGACGTGGACGGCGCCGTCGAGGACACCGTCCGCCTCCAGGGGCTCGCGGCCGACCTGCTGCTGCTGGCCCGCCTCGACGCGGGGGAGCGGCCCTCCGACGCGCGGGTCTCGCCCGCCGCGCTCGTCCGCGAGGAGGTCGCCCAGCGGGCGGGGGACCGGCATCCCGTGCGGGTCGGTGAGCTGGCGGACGGCGAGGTGACGGGGTCGCGCGGGCAACTGGCCCGGGTCCTGGGCAACCTCCTGGACAACGCGCAGCGGCACGCGGCGTCCGAGGTGACGGTGTCCGTCCGGCGGGTGGACGGTTCCGGTTCCGGTTCCGGCTCCCCCGAGGGCGGCGGGCCGTGGCTGGAGGTGGAGGTCGCCGACGACGGGGACGGGGTGCCCGAGGGGGAGCGGGAGCGGATCTTCGAGCGGTTCGTGCGGCTCGATGACGCGCGCAGCAGGGACGAGGGCGGCGCGGGCCTGGGGCTCGCCATCGCCCGCGACGTCGCCACCCGCCACGGCGGCTCCCTGACCTTGGCGCCGACGTCCCCCTCGCCCCGTGGAGCCCGCTTCCGCCTCCGCCTCCCGGAGGCGAAGGCGGCCCCCCAGGGCTAGAAGCGGCCCCTGCGGACCCTCAGCTTCTCCGCGATGGGCCGCAGCGAGTCGTGGAGGTGGGCGAGGTCCTCGGGGGACATCTGGTCGATGAAGTGGCGACGGACGGAGGCGACATGGTGCGGCGCCACACTCCGCATCGTCTCCCACCCCTGTTCCGTCAGCACCGCGAACAACCCCCGCTTGTCCGACTCGCAGCTCTCCCTCCGCACCAGCCCCGCGTTCTCCATCCGCGTGATCTGGTGAGAGAGACGGCTCTTCGACTGGAGCGTGGACGCGGCGAGGTCGCTCATCCGCATCCGGTGCTCCTCGGACTCCGAGAGGTTGACGAGGATCTCGTAGTCGTTCATGGTCAGGCCGAACGGCTGGAGATCGCGCTCCAGCTGGTACATGAGCAGGCGGCTGACGTCCAGGTGCGCCCGCCATGCGCGCTGCTCGTCATCGGTGAGCCAGCGTGTGCCGTTGTCGGTGTCCATGGGATGAGAGATTACCTAGCCTCGTACAAGCGTGCTCACACGGTCTTCACAGACCGAACCGGCGCTGGAGGCCGCCGAGCTGTCCGGGCAGTTGCGGCGTTTGCTGACCGCTGTGGCCGCCTCCCTGACCCTGGCCGTGGCCCCCGCCACCCGGCACCCCGGCCTGCTGCGGAACCGCCCCGGTGTCCTGTTCCGCCATCAGCACCTCGGTGGACTGGATCAGCACGCTCCCGGCGCCCACGAACTCGAACTGGTGCTCCTCGCCGGACGCGCCGCCGATCCCCGTGAGGGCGCGGACGCCGCCCATGACGCCCTTCATATAGCCGTGGTCGTAGTGGTGGCACGGCGAGGGGCAGTCGGCCCAGCCGACGAGGGCCTGCGGGTCGACGCGCACGGGCGGCTCCACGAAGTGGACCTCGCCGTTCGACGCGGCGACGAACTTCCCCGTGCCGATCAGGGTCAGAAAGCCCGGGATGATCGACTGCTTCAGGGAGAGCGAGGGCTCGAAGGCCAGCAGGTTGCCCGAGCGGATGGTGAGGTTGCCGTCCGCCAGGTCGTAGGAGTTGACGTCGAAGGCGCGGTCGGCCAGCAGCATCTTGCCCCGGCCCTCGGCGACGACCCAGTCGGAGGCGTGCAGCGGCGAGTGGAAGCTGGTGGCGACGAGCCGGTCCAGGGCGCCGTGGCCGACGCCGTTGAAGTCGATCTGCCCGTAGTAGGCGATCATCTTGCCCTTCTGGAGGAACCACTGGCCGTTGAGTTCCACACAGAAGGTGTAGGAGTTGACGTTGTCGTTGGACGGGAGGGTGTGCGCGTCCAGCGGCTGCGGGGCGGTGGTCACAACTTCTCCTCACTTGCCTGTACGAAAACGGCGCCGTTGCCTGACAGCTCCAGTTGGAAGCCCTCGCCCGAGCCCCGGCCGACCATGTCCCGCCAGCCCAGCGCGGTGGAGAGCTTGTTGCGCACGTCCCCGTGGTGGGCCACGTACGCCTGCGGGTCCACGTGGACGGGCCGGTCCGGGGTGATGGGGAGCTGGATGATGCCGCCGTGCGCCATCACCGCGACCGCGCCCTTGCCCTTGAGGGTGGTGGTGAACAGGCCCTGGCCCGAGATCTGGCCCCTGACCATGCCCATGACGCCGCCGTCGGAGCCGAGGAACAGCGTCCCCTGCTCCAGCGTCCCGTCGAAGGCGAGCAGCCGGTCGGCCTCGACGCACAGGGTGTCCCCGTCCAGCTCGACGACCTCGACGTGGTGGCCGCCGTGCCCGAACAGGACCGTGCCGTCCCCGTCGACCGTCATCAGCGGCGTCGCCTCGTTCGCCACCCGGCGCCCGATCATGGACATCACGCCGCCCTGGCCGCCCTGCATGTTCGGTGTGAAGCGGACGTCGCCCGTGTACGCGATCATCGCCCCGCGCTGGCTGAACATGCGCTGTCCCGGCAGCACCCGGGCCTCGACCATCTTCGAGCTGATCTCCCTGAACGGCATCAGACGTCACCTCCCAGGGTGTTTCGCTCGCTCGGCTGCACATAGACGAGCCCGTCGCCCTCGAAGCGGATCTGGAAAGACTCGCCCGAGCCCTCGCCCATGAGGGTGCGGAAATTGACCCCGGTCTGGAAGTGCTGCTGGAGGTTGCCCTGGTGCGCGATGTACGCGCCCGGGTCGACCTGGAGCGGCATGCCGGGGGACACGCGCAGCAGCACGGCCGGGCCGTCGGACATCAGGGCCGCCTGGCCCGTGCCCTCGACGGTCGTCGTGAACAGGCCGTTGCCCTGGGAGGCGCCGCGCAGCCCGGCGAAGGACGTGCCGGTGCGCAGGCCGCCGTCGGTGCAGAGCAGATTGCTCGCCTCGACGTGCAGTTTCTCGCCGTTGAGGTGTACGAGGTTGATGTCGCTGGCGCGGTCGGCGAAGTAGCAGGTGCCCTGCCCCTTCACCTCCATGACCGTCATCTGTTCGCCGGTCAGTCTGCGGGTGACCATGCCGCGCATGCCCTCACCGCCGCCGGACATCTTCTTGAAGGCCATCTGGCCGTCGTAGGCGACCATCGACCCGTTCTTCGCCTTGACGGTGTCGCCGGTCAGCGAGACGGCGAGCACCTTCGCGCCTTGAAGTCGGAACTGAGCCACATGGGGGAACCTACCCTGCGCTCCGCGCGCGGGCGCGGTACTGCCACAATGGCAGCGCTTGTGCATCCCTTCACAAACGATCAGAGGACCCTGCCGTGGCCATACTGGAAACCCCCAGCGGTCTGCCGCCGAAGGCGGTCACCGCCCTGCGCCGTCTCCGTCTGACCTCGACCCCGGAGGCCGTGTCCTTCCTCCTCCTGCTCGTCTGCTCGGTACTGAAGCGGACGACCGACTTCAACGCCGTCCCGGTGATGGGCGCCGTGCACGGGCTGCTGTTCGTGCTCTACGTGGTCTTCTGGGCCGACGCCTGGAACCGCGTCAAGTGGCCCCTGAAGACCGCGGCGCTCTACTTCGTGCTGTCCGTCCTGCCGACCGGCGGCTTCTTCGCCGACAAGATGCTGCGCCGCGATGAGGAGGCCGGAGTGATCGCCGCCCGCGCCCGCCAGGAGCAGCACGGGAGCGTCGTCAACTCATGATCGTCGCCTTCTCGGTCACCCCGCTCGGCGTCGGCGAGGACGTGGGTGAGTACGTGGCCGACGCGGTGCGGGTCGTACGCGAGTCGGGGCTGCCGCACCGTACGGACGCGATGTTCACCTCGCTGGAGGGCGACTGGGACGCGTGCATGGACGTGGTGCGGCGCGCGGTGGAGGCCGTCGAGGCGCGGGCGCCCCGGGTCTCCCTCGTCCTCAAGGCCGACATACGTCCCGGTGTCACGGACGGGCTCACCGCCAAGGTCGAGACGGTGGACCGACTCCTCGCCGAGTAGCGGAGCGGCCGTACGGGCACACGGCCCCGTGGCGGGGGCCGCCACCCCCGCCACCCTGCCCGTGCCCTCAGCCGGACGCCGCCTCCCCGGCCAGCAGGGCGACCCCCAGCGCCGTCCGCTCGTACAGCACCCGCGCCCCCGCACGGCGCGCCGTCAGCAGGCCCGCGTCACGCAGCGTCGAGAGATGCGCCGAGACCGACGACGGGGCCAGCTCGTGCCGCTCGGCCAGGTCCTTCGTGGAGGCCGGTTCGTCGAGCCCGGTGAGGATCGCGGCCCGGTTGGCGCCCAGCAGCCGTACCAGTGCCCCGGTGGCGTCGGGCGTGGGCCGCTGCCACAGCCCGCCCACCCCGCGCGCCGGATAGATCACCGTCGGCTGCCACGGTGGCGCGAACCCGCTCACCACGTCGGGCCATACGAAGACGCTGGGCATCAGCAGCACCCCGCGCCCGCTCAGCTTCCGCGTCATGACCTCCCTGAAGCGCGTACGGACCGTCAGCGTGCCCGCCGACCACGTCACCCCGGGGTGCAGGTCGGCGAAGAGCCGTTCCAGGCCGCCCTCGGCGAGCTGATGGGCGCGGTACGCGATGTCCGCCTCCAGCAGCGTGCGCAGCCTCGGCCAGTCCGGTTCCAGCAGCGCGTGCCAGGCGTGCCCTGTGAGGTCGGCCAGCTCCCGCACGGCCCCCGCCGGGTCGGCGAGCATCGCACGCCCGCGCGGGGACCCGGCGGCGCCCGGGGTGCACTCCAGGGAGCGGACCAGTTCCTCGTGCGCGATGTCCGGGTCCGTGGCCCGCACCCGCGCCAGCTCCTCGTCGAAGACGGCGGAAGGGGAGGCCGAGGGGGAGAGGAACGGCAGTGGGGGCGGGCCCAGGAAGTCGGGCGTGTAGCCCGAGGGCGTGGGCATCAGCAGCGCCAGCGGCGACAGGTCCAGGCCCCGCACGGCGCCGCGCATCCGCCGCAGCCAGGGCAGGTGGTAGCCGTGCCGCTCGGTGCGCCGCAGGGTGCGCACCGCCTCGTGGGTCTCGCAGAGCGGGGAGACGGCGAAGCGGCAGCGCAGCAGGTCGTCGGCGCCGAACCGCAGATGGAGGGGCACCGGGCCTCCCGCCTCGGAGAACGCGGACGGCCCGCGGCCGTCGCGGCCCGCTGGTGCGGACAGGGCCGAAAGAGTAGAGGCACCCCCGGGGCGTACGACAGTGCCCGCACGCCCCGGGACACGTGAACGGGGTGACACGGGAGGCGCCGGAGGGCGTACGGGGACAGGATGCGGAAAACGGCGCGGCCCGACTGCTGAGACGCCTATGGCCAACATATGACTGGCCGGTAAGGTCGGGGGCGTGTCGAAGCCGCTCAGCCTGCCGTTCGATCCGATCGCCCGCGCCGACGAACTCTGGAAGCAGCGTTGGGGATCCGTGCCCTCCATGGCCGCGATCACCTCGATCATGCGCGCTCACCAGATCCTGCTGGCCGAGGTCGACGCCGTCGTCAAGCCGTACGGACTGACCTTCGCCCGCTACGAGGCGCTGGTGCTGCTCACCTTCTCGCAGGCCGGTGAGCTGCCCATGTCCAAGATCGGTGAGCGGCTGATGGTCCACCCGACCTCGGTCACCAACACCGTGGACCGGCTCCAGCGCTCCGGGCTCGTCGACAAGCGCCCCAACCCGAACGACGGGCGCGGCACGCTCGCCTCGATCACCGACAAGGGCCGCGAGGTGTGCGACGCCGCGACGCGCGATCTCATGGCCATGGACTTCGGGCTCGGCGCGTACGACGCGGAGGAGTGCGGGGAGATCTTCGCGATGCTCAGGCCGCTGCGGGTCGCCGCCGCCGACTTCAAGGCCGACGAGTTCAAGGCCGACGGCTTCACGAGCGCCCCCGCCCCCGCCCCCGCGCAGGACTGAGCGGGCGCGGTTCCCGTGCACGGGCCGCTTGAAGATCGGCCGGAACAGCCGGTTACGCTCGTTGCCATGAAGAAGTCCGTGCTGACCCGATACCGGGTGATGGCCTACGTCACCGCCGTGATGCTTCTGGTGCTGTGCACCTGCATGATCTTCAAGTACGGCTTCGACATGGGCGAAGACCTCACGTTCATGGTCTCGCAGGCCCATGGCGTGCTCTTCATCATCTACCTGATCTTCGCCTTCGACCTCGGCCAGAAGGCCCGCTGGCCCTTCGGCAAGCTCCTCTGGGTGCTCGTTTCCGGAACGATCCCCACCGCCGCGTTCTTCGTCGAGCGCAAGGTGGTCCGTGAGGTCGAGCCGCTGGTCGAGGACGCGCGGACCGCTCCCGCGAAGGCCTGAGCGCACCCGCCGCACCCCTCCTCCCACCGCCCGGCACAGGACGCGCCGGGCGGTTGACCATCGACAATTACTTGGACGTCCTAGTAAATTCGGGGGTATGGACGCTGACGCCATCGCAGAGGGCCGCAACCGCTGGCAGGCCCGTTACGACGCCGCGCGCAAGCGGGACGCCGACTTCACCACGCTGAGCGGTGACCCCGTCGAGCCGGTCTACGGGCCGGGGCCCGGCGACACCGTCGAGGGTTTCGAGCGGATCGGCTGGCCCGGCGAGTACCCGTACACGCGAGGGCTCCACCCCACCGGCTACCGCGGGCGCACCTGGACCATCCGGCAGTTCGCCGGGTTCGGGAACGCCGAGCAGACGAACGAGCGGTACAAGATGATCCTGGAGGCCGGGGGCGGCGGCCTCTCCGTGGCCTTCGACATGCCCACCCTCATGGGCCGGGACTCCGACGACCCCCGCTCGCTCGGCGAGGTCGGCCACTGCGGCGTCGCCATCGACTCCGCCGCCGACATGGAGACCCTCTTCTCCGGCATTCCGCTCGGCGACGTCACCACGTCGATGACGATCAGCGGGCCCGCCGTGCCCGTCTTCTGCATGTACCTCGTGGCGGCCGAGCGCCAGGGCGTGGACCCGGCGGTCCTGAACGGCACGCTCCAGACGGACATCTTCAAGGAGTACATCGCGCAGAAGGAGTGGCTCTTCGAGCCCGAGCCCCATCTGCGCCTCATCGGCGATCTGATGGAGCACTGCACCCGCGACATCCCCGCCTACAAGCCGCTGTCCGTCTCCGGCTACCACATCCGCGAGGCGGGCTCGACGGCCGCGCAGGAGCTGGCGTACACGCTCGCCGACGGCTTCGGCTACGTCGAGCTGGGCCTCAGCCGCGGGCTCGACGTCAACACCTTCGCGCCGGGCCTGTCCTTCTTCTTCGACGCGCACGTCGACTTCTTCGAGGAGATCGCCAAGTTCCGCGCGGCCCGGCGCATCTGGGCCCGCTGGATGCGGGACGTGTACGGCGCGACGAGCGAGAAGGCGCAGTGGCTGCGCTTCCACACCCAGACGGCGGGCGTCTCGCTCACCGCGCAGCAGCCGTACAACAACGTGGTGCGGACCGCCGTGGAGGCGCTGGCCGCGGTGCTCGGCGGCACCAACTCGCTGCACACGAACGCGCTCGACGAGACCCTCGCGCTCCCCAGCGAGCGCGCAGCGGAGATCGCCCTGCGCACCCAGCAGGTGCTGATGGAGGAGACGGGCGTCACCAACGTCGCGGACCCGCTGGGCGGGTCCTGGTACGTGGAGGCGCTGACGGACCGGATCGAGGCCGACGCGGAGAAGATCTTCGAGCGGATCATGGAGCGGGGGCGCCGGGCAGTCCCTGACGGGCAGCACCCCATCGGCCCGATGACCTCGGGCATCCTGCGCGGCATCGAGGACGGCTGGTTCACGGGCGAGATCGCCGAGTCCGCCTTCCAGTACCAGCGGGCGCTGGAGAAGGACGAGAAGAAGGTCGTCGGCGTCAACTGCCACACCTCGTCCGTCACCGGCGATCTGGAGATCCTGCGCGTCAGCCACGAGGTGGAACGCGACCAGGTGGCCGCGCTCACCGAGCGCAAGGCCGCACGGGACGAGGCCGCGGTGCGCGCGGGCCTGTCCGGGCTGGTGGCCGCGGCAAGGGGCGGCACGAACATGATCGCCCCCATGCTGGACGCGGTACGCGCTGAGGCGACCCTGGGCGAAATCTGCGACGCCCTCCGCGAGGAGTGGGGCACCTACACGGAACCCCCCATCTTCTAGCGCGCCCCGTAAGGGGCGCGGGGAACTGCGCGCTAAGCCACGACGCTCCGGCACCCCGCAACGCCGCCCCAGGGGCACTTCGCACCCGGTGCGGCGCGGCGCCCCGTCAGGGGCGGCTCGTGGCGGCGAGGCCGTCCAGGAGGAGCGTGGTGAAGCTGCGTGCCCACACCTCGTCCACGGCCTCGCCGCTGACCAGCGAACGATGCACCACCGCCCCGGCGATCACGTCGAAGATGAGGTCCACGACGCGCGCGGTCTCCTCCCCGTTCCCGGAGTCCGGCGGCAGTTCCCCGCGCGCTTGCGCCCGCTCGCGCCCCTCCAGCACCAGCCGCTTCTGGCGCTCCACGATCGCCTCCCCGATCCGCGCGCGCAGCGCCGTGTCGTACGTGGACTCGGCGACGACGGCCATCAGCGAGGTCTTCGTCTCGGGCCTCTCCAGCAGCGCGGCGAAGGAGAGGACGACGCCCTCGATGTCGGCGCGGAGGCTGCCGCGGTCGGGGAGTTCCAGTTCGTCGAAGAGGACGGCGACCGCGTCCACCACCAGTTCGCTCTTGTGCGCCCAGCGCCGGTAGAGCGTGGTCTTGGCGACGCCCGCACGTGTCGCGACGTGCCCCATCGTCAGCTTGCTCCAGCCCAGTTCGACCAGCGCGCCGCGCGTCGCGTCGAGGATCGCGTGGTCCGCGTCGGCGCTGCGCGGGCGGCCGAGGCGCCGGGGTGAGGGGGCTGGGACTGCCATACGGGGGACCATACCGGCCGGTACGCGCCACGCCGTGAGCCGGATCACGGCGGGGGCGCCCTGTTGGCCTTGCGGGCGCAGGGGGCGCACGAGTTACGCTACGAGCCGTAGCGGAATAGGGATCACCGTTGCGACAACCACACGCTGGGTGGGGACCCAGCGCACACCGCCGCGCGAAAGGGGGAGACTGGTCTCATGCAGCCACGCAATATGTCCATGAGCGGAGTGGTCGACCTCGCCGCGGTGAAGGCGGCCGGAGAGGCCAAGGAGAAGGCGGAGCAGGCGCGTGCCCGCTCCGCCGAGGGGGGCGGCCAGGCCGCCCCGGCCGGTCTGGTGATCGACGTAGACGAGGCGGGCTTTGAAGCGGACGTACTCCAGCGTTCCGCCGAGGTCCCGGTCATCATCGATTTCTGGGCCGAGTGGTGCGAGCCGTGCAAGCAGCTCTCGCCCCTTCTGGAGCGTGTGACGCGGGAGTACGCCGGGCGCGTGCTCCTCGCGAAGATCGACGTGGACCAGAACCAGATGCTGATGCAGCAGTTCGGCGTGCAGGGCATCCCCGCGGTGTTCGCCGTCGTCGCAGGGCAGGCGCTGCCGCTGTTCCAGGGTGCCGCGCCCGAGCAGCAGATCCGGCAGACCTTCGACCAGTTGATCGAGGTCGCCGAGCAGCGCTTCGGCATCACGGGCCTCCAGGGCGTCGTGGACGAGGGGGCGCAGGCGGAGGCCCCCGAGGAGCCCGCCGTTCCCGAGGACCCGGCGCTCGCCGCCGCTCAGCAGGCGCTGGACGCGGGCGATTTGAACGGTGCCGTGCAGGCGTACAAGAACGTGCTCTCCACCGACCCGGCCAACGTCGAGGCCAAGGTGGGTCTCGCCATGTCGGAACTGCTCGCGCGGGTGCAGGATCTGGACGCGCAGCAGGTGCGCAAGGACGCCGCCGAGCGGCCCGGTGATGTCCCCGCCCAGTTGAAGGCGGCGGATCTGGACATGGCGGGCGGCCATGTGGAGGACGCTTTCGGGCGTCTCGTGGAGACGGTGAAACGCTCCGCTGGAGACGACAGGGAGAGTGCGCGGCTTCGCCTGCTGGATCTCTTCGAGGTGATTGGCGCCGACGACCCCCGGGTAGTCACGGCGCGTAGCGCACTCGCGCGCGTACTGTTCTGACCAGGGTCACCCCGCGTCACCACACATGGATTTAGCGACAACAGCGGCTGCGCTTTGCCAAAACTTGGTAATCGCAGCCGCTGTTACTCGTAGTAAGCCGTAGGCGGAGCTTTCTCCCGCCGTGTCCGTATGGTCCTCTCTACTCGGGCCAGGTGGCGGCGACCCTGTGTGCCTGCCCTATGCTGTTCGGCCGCCGATCGGTTATCTCGCCGTTACTCGCAAGTAACGGAACCCCTTGTGCACAGCCCGCAGATAGACCACGATCGGCCAAGCTCGGTCCATTGCCCGCGGTCCGACCACCATTCGGATCTCCGCGGCACTGGGTCCCCACCGAGCAGACCGGCACCCGCACCACCCCAGCAAGCACCACAGAACGACGCCGGTCTTCCGGGCAGGGGGGTCTTCGTCGAACGACGGAGCCTGTCCGAACAAAGCAGGTTGCGCGGGAGCGTGGCCAGTGGTTGTCGCTCGGGGGTGATCGCCGACAGCTCGGACGCACGTAGCTCTACGGCTCCGAAGACGGCGCTCTCCTTCCCGAGGACGTAGCACTTCTCCCATCCCAGGCAGGGAGACCCATTGAGGAGTGGGTCCTTCAGGCCGGAGATGTACGTCCGAGAAGGAGGAATGTCATGGAGTCCCTGGCTCGTGGCGGGACCAGATGGAAGCGGTTCGCCGTCGTCATGGTGCCGAGCGTCGCGGCAACGGCAGCGATCGGTGTCGCGCTCTCGCAGGGCGCGCTGGCGGCGTCGTTCAGCGTCTCCGGCCAGCAGTTCAAGGTCACGGCCGACCGTCTGGATGGACAGGGTTTTGTCCAGTACGGCGCCATCGACAGCACGAAGGCGGGCAAGAAGCCCGTCGCGGTGGTCGGGTTCAGCTCGGCCCAGATCCGCAGCCTGTGCCAGTCCGTCGTCGTCCCGGTGCCGGTCTTCGGCGACGTGACGATGAAGCTGAGCGCGGGTGGTGCCGGCGGTCCGAAGGTAGAGGCCAAGAAGCTCTACATCGACGCCGACGACATCTCGGCCGACGCGACGTTCAAGAACGTCGACATCGGTGTCTCGGTGGACGACACCACCAAGGGCCCCGGCCCGTCCAAGGGCGACAAGTACCTTCCGGGGTCCTTCGCCCAGCAGGCCGAGACCGCGACGTTCAAGGACGTCAAGCAGCGGGCGTGGGCGACCACGGCCGGCACGTTCAAGCTCAGCGGCCTCAAGATGGCCGTCAAGAAGGGCAAGAACGAGTGCTACTGACGCACTGATCCGTACGGGCGGGGAGCGGCCGGCTCAGCTCTCAGCGTGCTCCGCGCCCGTACGGCCCGCTCCACCCAAGCAAGCTAGCTTTGTGCCAGTCCCGAGGAGCTGTACGACATGAGCGCCGACACGCGACAAAGGCTGACGGACGGATTCGGCCGGAAGCGCAGTTCGTTCCGGGGATGGCGCGGACAGCGCCCGTTCTGGGGCGGACTGCTGACGTTGCTCGCCGGCATCCCGATCATGTACATCCCGTACCAGAACTTCACCCTGGGCTCGCTGACGATCCGGATGTCGACGACGGCGGGCGCGGGCTCGCTGATCATCGGCGTGCTGCTGGTCGTCCTCGGGCTGACCATGTGGTTCCAGCCCCAGTCCCGGGTGTTCGCGGGTGTCGCGGCGATTCTGCTGGCCCTGGTCTCCCTGGTCGTCTCGAACGTCGGCGCCTTCCTGATCGGCTTCCTGCTGGGGCTCATCGGCGGCGCGCTCGGCGTCTCCTGGGCGCCAGGGAAGCCCGCCTCAGCGAAGGGCGGCGGCGCGGGCAAGGACGAGGGGCCGGGCCCGGAGAGGGCTCCGTCGAGCCCGACGTACTCCTCCGACGGCTCGTCCGGTTCGGACGCGGACAGGGGCCCCGACGCCGCTGCCCCCGGCTCCGGCAAGGCACAGGACGACCTTTCAGTCTTTGGAACGGCTTCGTCGACCGGAGCCGATGCGAACCACGGGAACGGGAGGCACCGTGCCGGGTGACGAGGTGCACGAGGAGGCGGGCGCGTCAGCGGGAGCATCGCTGGACGCCGTCCGCGTAAGAACCGGGCCGCGGCACGCGGCGCCCAAGAAGCCGCTGCTGACCCGGTTGCACGTTCCCGCGGGCAAGGCCATCGCCATCGCGGCCATGCCGTCCGCGGTCCTGATGGGCATGGGCCTCACGCCCCAGCTCGCCAACGCCAAGCCGCTGCCCAAGAACCCCTTCAAGTCCGGCCCCTGCGTGTCCCAGCAGGACAAGGAAGAGGCCGAGCAGGAGAAGGAGGCCGAGGAGAAGGCAGCGAAGGCGGCGAAGGAGAAGGCGGCCAAGGAGAAGGCGGCCAAGGAGAAGGCGGCCAAGGAGAAGGCCGCCGAGGACAAGGCGGACGAGGACAAGGCGGACGAGGAGAAGGCGAAGAAGGACGGCACCTCCGGGTCCGCCGACTCCGGTTCCGATTCCGGCTCCGAGGAGTCCGGTTCCACCGGCTCCGGTTCCGGCTCCGACTCCTCCTCCGGTTCGGACGACAGCACCACGGAGCCCGAGCCCGAGCCCTCCGAGTCCGAGAAGGCCAAGAACCCGCTCGACCCGCTGGGCCTGGGCGACAAGATCAAGGACGCCTTCACCCCGGACGAGGAGAAGGAGGAGTCCGCCTCCTCCGGCACCGGCTCCACGTCCGGGGAGTCCCCGGCTCCGGAGTCCACCGAGGAGTCCTCCTCGACGGAGAAGAAGTCCGGGTCCGACGTCGGCAAGGCGGCCGAGGACACCGTCAACAAGGTCGAGGACGGCGTCAAGGACACCACCGACAAGGTGGGGGAGTCCGCGGAGAAGGCCGCCGAGGACGCGAAGGACGCCACCGACAAGCTGGGGAAGTCCTCCTCGTCCGAGGAGACCAACAAGACGGCGGAGGACGAGGACGGCAAGAAGGCGTTCCCCTGCGTCGAGGAGAAGAAGGTCGACGGGAAGGACGAGCAGACCCAGGTCACGCTCCCCAACGACCCGTGGACCCTGGAGTCGAGCAAGCTGTCGCTGCACGGCCTCAACTACGAGGGCGTCGTCAACGTGAGCACGGCGAACGGCAGCCAGAAGCAGGCACTCAAGTTCACCGCCGACAGCATAGACATCGGCGACCTGCACCAGATCGTGGAGGGCCCCGGCGGGACCCGGTACCACGTGGAGGCCGCCAAGGGCTCCAACTCCACCATCACCGGCGGCAAGGTGACGATGTACACCGAGAGTCTGAAGGGCAACCTCTTCGGCCTCATCCCGATCACCTTCGACCCCGAGCACCCGCCGCCCCTCAACATTCCCGAGGCGATGTTCACCAAGGTGACCGTCAAGCAGGCCGGTCAGTTCGGCGGCAACCTCACCGTGCCAGGACTGCACCAGTACGTCGGCAAGTAGGCCGCCGTACGCCCCCAGCCCCACCGGGAGCCGACGACCAGGGGCCCGCCCTCTCAACGGAGAGAGGAGCGGGCCCCTGGTTTTTCCGGGTCACGCGCGGTGCGTCACGCCTGGCGGCGCCGCTTCCGGGGTTTCCGGGTCACGCCTGGTCGTTGCCCAGGTGGTGCACCCGGACCATGTTGGTGGTGCCGGGGACGCCGGGGGGCGAGCCGGCGGTGATGATCATCGTGTCGCCCGCGTCGTAGCGCTGGAGCTTCAGCAGCTCCGCGTCCACCAGCTCGACCATCTCGTCCGTGTGGTCCACGTGCGGCACCACGTACGTCTCGACGCCCCAGCTCAGCGCGAGCTGGCTGCGGGTGGCCGCGTCGGTCGTGAAGGCCAGGATGGGCTGCGCCGTGCGGTAGCGGGACAGGCGGCGCGCCGTGTCGCCGGACTTGGTGAAGGCCACCAGCGCCTTGGCGTCGAGGAAGTCCGCCATCTCGCAGGCCGCGCGGGCCACGGAGCCGCCCTGGGTGCGCGGCTTCTTGCCCGGGACCAGCGGCTGGAGGCCGCGCCCGAGCAGCTCCTCCTCGGCGGCCTCGACGATCTTCGACATCGTCTTGACCGTCTCGATCGGGTACTGCCCGACGGAGGACTCGGCCGAGAGCATGACCGCGTCGGCGCCGTCCAGGATCGCGTTGGCGACGTCGCTCGCCTCGGCGCGCGTCGGACGCGAGTTGGTGATCATGGACTCCATCATCTGCGTCGCCACGATGACCGGCTTGGCGTTGCGGCGGCACAGCTCGACGAGCCGCTTCTGCACCATCGGGACCTTCTCCAGCGGGTACTCCACCGCGAGGTCGCCGCGGGCCACCATGACGCTGTCGAAGGCCATGACGACCTCCTCCATGTTGGCGACCGCCTGGGGCTTCTCCACCTTGGCGATGACCGGCACGCGCCGTCCGACCTCGTCCATGACCCGGTGCACGTCGCGCACGTCGGAGGCGTCCCGCACGAAGGAGAGCGCGACCATGTCGCAGCCCATGCGGAGCGCGAACTTGAGGTCGTCGATGTCCTTCTCGGACAGCGCGGGCACGTTCACGGCCGCGCCGGGCAGGTTGATCCCCTTGTGGTCGGAGATCACGCCGCCCTCGATGACGATGGTGCGCACGCGCTGGCCGTCGACCTCGGTGACCTGGAGCGCGACGTTGCCGTCGTTGATCAGGATCGGGTCGCCCTTGGCGACGTCGCCGGGCAGGCCCTTGTAGGTGGTGCCGCAGATGGTCTTGTCGCCCGCGACGTCCTCGGTGGTGATGGTGAATTCCTCACCGCGGACCAGCTCGACGGGGCCCTCGGCGAAGGTCTCCAGGCGGATCTTGGGGCCCTGGAGGTCGGCCAGGACGCCCACGGCGCGGCCGGTCTCCTCGGAAGCCTTGCGGACGCGGTGGTACCGCTCCTCGTGCTCCGGGTGGGTCCCGTGGCTCATGTTGAAGCGGGCCACGTTCATACCGGCCTCGATCAGCGTCTTGAGCTGATCGTAGGAGTCGACGGCGGGGCCCAGGGTGCAGACGATTTTGGAACGGCGCATGGGGGCGATCCTATCGTTTTGTTTAAGTGCGGAACGTATGGGGGTGAGCTGAGTCACGCGATCTTGGAGGTCAGGGTGTTCAGGGCGTTCAGGGCGTGCGGCCCTCGTCCGGCGCGTCCTGCCCGGCGCTGACGAGCGCGTAGGTCTGCTGTGCGATCTCCAGTTCCTCGTCGGTAGGGACGACGGCCACCGCGACCCGCGCGTACTCGGGGGAGATCAGCCGCGCCTCCCCGGAGCGCACGGCGTTCAGCTCGCTGTCGACGGCGAGGCCCAGCTCCTCGAGGCCCGCGAGCGCCGCCTCGCGCACCGGCGCCGCGTTCTCGCCCACGCCCGCGGTGAACACCACGGCGTCGACGCGGCCCAGCACCGCGTAGTACGCGCCGATGTACTTCTTGAGCCGGTGCACATAGATGTCGAAGGCCAGCCGCGCCGCCTCGTCCCCTTCCTCGATCCGGCGCCTGATCTCCCGCATGTCGTTGTCGCCGCACAGGCCGACCAGGCCGCTGCGCTTGTTCAGCAGCTCGTCCACCTCGTCCACCGACATTCCGGCGACCCTGCCCAGGTGGAAGACCACGGCGGGGTCTATGTCCCCCGAGCGGGTACCCATCACCAGGCCCTCCAAGGGGGTGAGCCCCATGGAGGTGTCCACGCAGCGCCCGCCCCGTACGGCGGAGGCCGAGGCGCCGTTGCCCAGGTGCAGCACGATGACGTTGACGTCGGAGGGCGCCTTGCCCAGCAGCGCGGCGGTCTGCCGGGAGACGTAGGCGTGCGAGGTGCCGTGGAAGCCGTAGCGCCGGATGCGGTGCGCGTCGGCCGTCTCGACGTCGATGGCGTAGCGCGAGGCGTGCTCAGGCATCGAGGTGTGGAAGGAGGTGTCGAAGACGGCGACCTGCGGCACGCCCGGGTTGAGGGCCTGCGCGGTGGTGATGCCCGTGATGTTGGCCGGATTGTGCAGCGGCGCGACGGGCACGAGGCGGCGGATCTCGGCCAGCACCGCGTCGTCGATGACCGTCGGCTCGGTGAACCGCTTGCCGCCGTGCACCACGCGGTGGCCGATCGCGGCCAGCTCGGGGGAGTCCAGGCCGTAGCCGTCAGCCTCCAGCTCCTCGGAGACCGCCTTCAGCGCGGCCTCGTGGTCGGCCACCGGGTCCGTGCGCTCGCGCTCGCCGCCGCCCGTGGCCAGCGGGGTGTGCGTCAGCCGGGAGGTCTCCTCGCCGATCCGCTCCACGAGGCCCAGCGCGAGCCGGGAGCCGTCGGTCATGTCGAGCAGCTGGTACTTGAGCGAGGAGGAGCCGGAGTTGAGGACGAGGACGCGGGAGGCGGTCACGGGCGCGGTCGCTTTCTGCGTGGGTGCGGGGGTCGGAGTGGGGGAGGGGGCGAGGGGCGGGCGGGTGTTCAGGCGCCGGGGCGCACGGGCGTCTCGCCCTGCGCCTGCACCGCGGTGATCGCGACGGTGTTGACGATGTCCTGGACCAGCGCGCCGCGCGAGAGGTCGTTGACGGGCTTGCGCAGGCCCTGGAGCACGGGCCCGACGGCCACCGCGCCCGCCGAGCGCTGTACGGCCTTGTAGGTGTTGTTCCCCGTGTTGAGGTCGGGGAAGATCAGCACGGTCGCCTGGCCCGCGACCTTGGACCCGGGCAGCTTCGTCGCCGCGACGGAGGGCTCCACCGCCGCGTCGTACTGGATCGGGCCCTCCACCAGCAGGTCGGGGCGGCGCTCGCGCACCAGCGCGGTCGCCTCGCGCACCTTGTCCACGTCGGCGCCCGAGCCCGAGGTGCCCGTCGAGTACGAGAGCATCGCGATGCGCGGCTCGACGCCGAACCTGGCCGCTGTCGCCGCCGACTGGATGGCGATGTCCGCGAGCTGCTCGGCATTCGGGTCCGGGTTCACAGCGCAGTCGCCGTAGACGAGGACCTTGTCGGCCAGGCACATGAAGAAGACGGACGAGACGATCGACGCTCCCCCAGAGGCTGCGCCCTGGGAGGTGCCCCCAGGCTTGGTCTTGATCACCTCGAACGCGGGCCTGATCGTGGCCGCCGTGGAGTGGACGGCGCCGGAGACCATGCCGTCGGCCAGGCCCTCCTGCACCATCAGGGTCCCGAAGTAGGAGACGTCCGCGACCACGTCGTAGGCCAGCTCGAAGGTGACGCCCTTGTGGGAGCGCAGCTTCGCGTACAGCTCCGCGAAGCGGTCCCGCAGCGGCGACGTGTGGGGGTCCACGATCCGTGCCGTCGCACCGGTGCCCTCCGGCACCTCGCCGTCGTCCAGCAGGGCGAGCCCTACGCCGAGGTCGGCTGCGGCCTTGCGGACGGCGCCGGGCTCGCCCAGCAGCGTCAGATCGCAGATGTTGCGGCGCAGCAGCACCTCGGCAGCGCGCAGCACCCGCTCCTCGGAGCCCTCGGGCAGCACGATGTGGCGGCGGGCCGCGCGGGAGCGCTCCACGAGCTGGTGCTCGAACATCATCGGCGTGACCCGCCCGCTGCTGGCCACCGCGAGGCGGGCCGTGAGCTGGGCCGTGTCCACGTGCGTCTCGAAGAGGCCGAGGGCGATCTCGGCCTTGCGCGGGGTGGCCGCGGTGAGCTTGCCCTCCAGCGCGATCAGCTCGGCAGCCGTGGGGAAGGAGCCGCCCGGCACGGACAGCAGGGGTGTACCGGGCGCGAGCCGCTCGGCCAGCGCCATGGTCTCCTCGCCGGGACGCTCGTCCAGGGTGAGCACCACACCGGCTATCGCGGGGGAGCCCGCCGAGTGCGCCGCCAGCGAGCCGACGATCAGATCGGCGCGGTCGCCCGGCGTGATGACCATGCAGCCCTCGGTCAGCGCGGGCAGGAACGTGGGCAGGTGGGCGCCGCCGAAGACGAAGTC
Source organism: Streptomyces sp. NPDC054796 (assembly GCF_053611545.1). Lineage (NCBI taxonomy): Bacteria > Bacillati > Actinomycetota > Actinomycetes > Kitasatosporales > Streptomycetaceae > Streptomyces > Streptomyces sp. NPDC054796. The sequence continues at coordinate 29,687 of NZ_JBSHAO010000020.1, forward strand.
GCGCACGTCGCGCGCGAGCCCCGCGTGGTCGCCGAGCAGCACCTCGGCGCCCAGCGTGTCCTTGACCTGGCCGACGGTGGGCGCGGAGAGCGCGGGCTCCTCGGGCAGCACGTAGACCGGCTCGGGCAGGTGCGAGCCGAGCGCCCGCGCCGCCTCCTGGGCCTCCGCGCCGCGCACCCGGTTGGCGATCATGGCGATGACGTCGCAGCCGAGTGAGGTGAAGGCGTGGTGGGCGTTGCGCACCTCGGCGGCGACGGACTCCGCGCTCTGGTCGGTCCCGGCGACGACGGGCAGCACGGCGGCCCCGCACTCGTTCGCCAGCCGGGCGTTGAAGGCCAGCTCGGAGGGGATCTGGGTGTCGGCGTAGTCGGTGCCGAGGACGAGCACGGCCTCGTACTCGGCCGCGACCTCGTGGAAGCGGTCGACGAGCCGGGAGAGCAGCTCGTCCGTGCCCCGCTCGGCCTGGAGCGCCGCGGCCTCGTCGTAGCTCATGCCGAAGACGGAACCGGCGGGCTGGGTGAGCCGGTAGCGGCTGCGCAGCAGGTCGTAGAGCCGGTCGGGCCCGTCGTGCACCAGGGGGCGGAAGACGCCCACGCGGTCCACCTGGCGGGTCAGTAGCTCCATGACTCCCAGCTCGACGACCTGGCGGCCGTCCCCCCGGCTGATGCTGGTCACATACACGCTGCGCGTCACGCGTGCTCTCCCTCTCCGTCGCGTCCGTACTGGCGGAGGTGCCGTATGCGCGTTCGCGGTGTGAATCGCCCCTGGTCACACCGGGCGGTATTCGCCTGAAAAGCGCCCGTAATGGTGCACCTATACCCTTGACAATACCTGCGTGTCTGGCTAGGCCGCTCGTCCGGGAGGTGCCGAAGAGACCGGCCCAAGGAGTGGACGGGCGGTGCCGTGTGCGTTCAAGACATGAAACAATCGCACCGGCTCATCACCCATGGAACCCAGGGAACCCGTGGAACCCAGGGATCAGCAGCACCAGGGTCCGTCTCTCCGCGGGCCACTCACCGAGCAGGAGAAGCGAACGCCATGCGCATCGGAGTCCTCACAGCGGGCGGCGACTGCCCCGGTCTCAACGCCGTGATCCGATCCGTCGTCCACCGAGCCGTGCACGACCGCGGTGACGAGGTGATCGGCTTCGAGGACGGCTTCAAGGGCCTGCTCGAAGGCCGCTACCGCCCGCTCGACATCAACTCCGTCTCCGGCATCCTCGCCCGCGGCGGCACGATCCTCGGCTCGGCGCGGCTGGAGCGGGACAAGCTGCGCGAGGCGTGCGACAACTCCGAGGAGCTGGTGGAGCGCCTCGGGCTCGACGCGCTGATCCCCATCGGCGGCGAGGGCACCCTGACCGCCGCGCGGATGCTCGCCGATGTGGGGCTGCCCGTGGTGGGCGTGCCCAAGACCATCGACAACGACATCTCAGCCACCGACCGCACCTTCGGCTTCGACACCGCCGTCGGCGTGGCCTCCGAGGCCATGGACCGGCTCAAGACCACCGCCGAGTCGCACCAGCGCGTCATGGTCGTCGAGGTCATGGGCCGCCACGCGGGCTGGATCGCCCTGGAGGCGGGCATGGCCGCCGGTGCTCACGGGATCTGCATCCCGGAGCGCCCCTTCGAGATCGACGACCTGGCGAAGATGATCGAGGAGCGCTTCGCGCGCGGCAAGAAGTTCGCCATCGTCTGCGTGGCCGAGGGCGCGCACCCCGCCGAGGGCTCCATGCCCTACGAGAAGGGCGCCATCGACCAGTACGGGCACGAGCGCTTCGTCGGCATCGGCAACCGGCTGGCCAGCGAGCTGGAGCACCGGCTCGGCAAGGAGGCCAAGCCGGTCATCCTCGGCCATGTCCAGCGCGGCGGCACCCCCACCGCGTACGACCGCGTCCTCGCGACCCGCTTCGGCTGGCACGCGGTGGAGGCGGCGCACCGGGGCGACTTCGGGCAGATGACGGCGCTGCGCGGCACGGACATCGTGATGGTGCCGCTGGCCAGCGCGGTGACGGAGCTGAAGCGGGTGCCGCAGGACCGCATGGACGAGGCGGAGGCGGTTTTCTGAGCCGCGCGACGGCGCGGCGCGGGGTCAGTCCTTGCCCGTACCGGTACCGGTGCCCGTGCTGAGGAGACCGGTGACCGTGCCGAGCTGCTTCCACTTCCCGTCGGTGCGGCGGTCCACCCAGACCGGGCGCTCGCGCGCCTGGTGCCCGTCGAAGTCGTACGTGCCCAGGAGCCCCTTCACCTCGACGTCCGCCAGCTCCTTCCTGACCCGCTCGCGGGCCTTCACGGGCGCCGGGCCGTCCGGGAGGACGCGGGCGAGGGCCTGGCCGACGGCGAGCGTCGCGTCATACAGCTCCACCGCGTCGCGGTCCCTGAGCAGCACGCGCAGTTCGTCGTCGGGCACCGAGCACAGCTTCGGGAAAGAGGCGCAGTCGGGCTCCTGCGAGGGGTCGTGGAAGGCGCGGAAGCGCAGCGAGCCCTCGGGCAGGCCCTTCTGCTCCTCCTCGGGGTCGCCCAGGGAGCCCGTGCGTACGCAGCCCGCCGCGTAACCGTCCTGCACGAGCAGCCTCGGTCCCTCCCGTCCCTCCCGTCCCTCCCGTCCCTCCCGTTCCGTCAGTGCGTCGATCCAGGTGCGCATGCTGCCCTCGGGGAGCGTCACCGCGTCCGCCTTCTTGGCGCGCGCGTCCCTGCGCACGTCCGGCGCTTCCATCAGGTCCGGGTCGGCCTCCGCAGGTACGGCCCTCACCCCTCCGGCGCGCAGGGCGCGGCCGAGCGCGGTGTCGTCCCGTGCGCCGTCGCCGCCCTCGCCGCCCTCGCCGCCCTCGCCGCCGTCGTCGTGGTCCGAGCCGACGAGCACCGTGTCCACGCCCTCGGCCCGCAGATAGCGGCCCTCCTGCTCGCCGACCTCCGACAGCGGCGCGCTCACCGCGAACGTGCCCATCACCTCCCCGCCGCCCTCGCAGGTGTTGACCATCGCCAGGTCCGCGCTCAGCCCCGTCGAGTCGTCCAGCGCGTCGGTCTCGCCGAGGACGGCGAGCATGCCCGGGTGCCGCTTCAGCAGCGTCGCCGCCGCGTCCGCGTCGAGATCGGCCTCGTCGGCGTCGTCGGTCTCGCCCGCGTTCACGGGCAGGACGGGGAGATCGCGGCCGCTCCGCTCCTCCGCCTCCTTCAGCGCGGCGGTGACCACGGCCTTCCGCTCCTGGTAGCCGGGTCCCTGGGCTTCGTCCTCGCTCCCCTCGTAGGCGATGCCGAGGGTGTAGCCCGTGGTCGCCGGGCCGTTGCTGGGGCTCGGTGCGGGGGAGGCGCTGGGGGGCCTGGCCTCGACGGAGGGGGCCGCGGCTTCGTCCGTCTCCGCGCCGAGGGCCACGGGGACGAGGACCGCGGCCAGGACGCCCAGCGTCGCCAGGCCCTTCCACGGCGGCTGCCGGGGCGAGGCGGGCGCGGGCTCGCCGGTCGCGGCCTCCAGCAGGGGTTCGACGGGGCTGGCGCTGGGCTGGGTGGTCTCGCCGACGGCGCCGGCCCGGACGGGCGGCGGGCCCGCGCCGGGGGCGGTGGCCTCGGGCTCGGGCGCGGACGCGGGTCCTGGCTCGGCTTCGGATCCGGGTTCCGGCTCGGGGAGCGCGTCGAGGGTCGCCCGTACGCGCTCCAGTGCCGCTTCCGCGTCCGCCGGGCGTCCTTCGGGGTGCTTGGCCATCAGGGCGAGGACGAGCCGGTCGACGGAGGCGGGCACCCCGGCGCGTGCGCGGCTGGGGAGCAGCGGCACATCGTTGAGGTGGTTGAACATGACGCCCGCCGCGTTGCCGGTGAACGGCGGGCGTCCGACGAGGAGTTCGTAGAGCACGCACCCCAGCGCGTACAGGTCCGTCCTGCCGTCGCCCGGCTCCTGGCGGAAGCGTTCGGGCGCGAGGTAGAGCACGCTGCCGAACGGCATCTGGCCCGTGTGCGTCAACTGCGGGTCGCTCGCCCGGGGTTCGGTGAACCGGGCGATGCCGAAGTCCACGACCTTGGCCGTGCCGTCCTCCGTCACCATGATGTTGGCCGGCTTGATGTCCCGGTGGACGACGCCCGCCGCGTGCGCGGCGCCCAGCGCCTCGCAGACGTGGCCCGTCCAGCGCAGCGCGTCGCGCAGCGGGGCCCGGCCCTCGGCGAGCAGCAGTTCGTGCAGCGTCCGGCCCTCGACGAGGGACATCACGAGGTACGGGGTGTCGCCGTCGGTGCCGTGGTCGTGGACCGCGACGATGTACGGGCTGTCCAGCGCGGCGGCGGCGCGGGCCTCGCGCAGGAAGCGGCCCAGGTGTTCGCGCCGCGCCGTCTCGTCCGAGCTGTGCAGCGGGATCAGGATCTTGACGGCGACGTCCCTGTCCAGCTCCTCGTCGCGCGCCCGCCAGACCTCCCCCATGCCGCCCGCGCCGAGCGGTTCCCGCAGCTCGTATCGTTCGTTGAGACGTCGCCCCCGCACGTGTCCCCCTCCCGTGGCTGCGGGAAGGCTACCCGGGTGCGCCCGGGGCGTACGCCTGTGCGCTGGGCTCTTCGACGGTGGGCGACGACGTGCCCCGTCCGTCGCCTCTCCGCCGGCTGTCCCGCGCCCGGTGATGGGGCGGGGCGGGTGTCCGGGGACAGGGCAGGCGGTCAGGCTGTGCCCAGTCGCTCCCAGAAGTGGTCGAGTATCCGCTCCAGGAAGGTGCCGCCCGCGCCCGCCGCTCCCGGAGTTCCTTGCGCTGACGCCCAGTTGAGGGAGCCGGCCGTCGCCGACTGGTACGCGCCGTGCAGCTCGCGCAGCACCCGTTCGGTCTCAGCGCGCGGCACCTCGGGCGGCAGCAGCACGGCGACGCGTCCCACGTACGGCTGCCAGCGCGCCCGTACCGCGCCGCGCAGCAGTTCCGCGAGGCGGTCCGCCTTTCCTGTGAGGACGAGGGCGGCGTCCAGCGGGAGGCGCAGGGCGTGGGCGAGCGCCGCGGACCGGCGGTCGTCGCCGCGCCACTCGCCGTCGCGCTCGGCCCGCGCGTACGCCTCCTCGTCCATCCCGATGCGCAGCGCGAGATCGGACAGCGCCAGGCCGCGCGCCAGCCGGTGTCCGCGCAGCGTCGTGGGGCGGCCCATGAGATCGGAGGGCGCGCACCACAGGGCACCCGCGAGGGCGCCGAGCTGGGCCGGGTCCGGTGCGCCGATGCCCGCTTCCCAGGCGGCGACGGTCTGCGGGGCGATCCGCATCCCGTACGCGGCGCCCATCCCGTAGGCGACGTTCTCCGGCGTCAGCCCCAGCGCCTCGCGCAGCCGCCGGGCCGCCCCGGCGTCGAACGGCGAGGAGGCGGCGGAGCCGGAGTCGGGGGTGGGGCCGGGGTGACGCATCCGCACACCGTAGGAGCGCCACGTGTGCCGCTCATACGGTGCGTTCCGCCGAAGTCACGGCTCGTAGGAACCTCCGTCGCGTCGCCCCCGCTTCCGCCACCGGCCCCGCCCACGGGGGCGCCCGCCACGCGGCCACGCCACCCCCAGTGCGAGCAGCGCCAGCGCCCCGCCCAGCCACATGACGCCCGGCTCGCCCAGCGCGTCGGCGGCCCGGCCGCCGAGCAGCGCGCCCATCGAGATCGCGATGTTGAAGACGGAAGCGAAGAGCGCCGAGGCCGTCTCCCGCGCTCCCGGTGCCCCCGGCGTCAGCGCGAGCAGCCACGTCTGGGCCGCGACGGACACGCCCCCGTACGCCAGCCCCCACACCAGCAGCAGCACGACGGCGCCGGGGGCCGACGTCCCCAGCAGCGGCGTCGCCAGCATGGCCGCGGCCAGGCCCGCGCACAGCACGAGCAGGGTGCGGTCCGCGCGTCGGGAGACGGTGGCCCCGGCGAGGAAGTTGCCCGCGATGCCCGCGACGCCGTAGGCGAGCAGCAGCACGCTGAGCAGCCCGGTGGCGATCCCGGACAGCTCCTCCAGCACGGGCCGCACATAGGTGTACGCGGCGAAGTGCCCCGCCACCAGCAGCAGGACGACCAGCAGCCCGGTGCGCAGCCGGGGTGCGCGCACGAGCGCGGCCAGTTCGCGCGGCCGTGCCCTCCCGTCGGCCGGGAGCGGGGGCAGCAGCAGCGCGAGGGCGGCGGCGACGGCCAGCGATACGGCGGCCATGAGGGCGAACGCGGCACGCCAGCCCGCGAGTTCGCCGACGAGCGTGCCCGCGGGCACTCCGACGACGGAGGCGACGGCGATGCCGCTGAACACGGCGGCGGTGGCGGGCGCGACCGAGCGCGCCGGTACCAGGCGTACGGCCAGGCTCGCCGCGACGGCCCACACCCCGCCCATGCCGAGGCCGACGAGCACGCGGGCGAGCAGCAGCACGCCGAAGACGGGTGCCCAGGCCGCGAGCAGGTTCGCCGCCGCCAGCAGCACCATCAGGCCCGCGAGCACCAGCCTGCGGTCGGCGCGCCGCGCCGTCAGCGGGACGACGGGCGCGGCGAGGGCCGCGACCAGACCGGTGGCCGTCAGGGTCAGCCCGGCGGCGCCGTCGGAGACGCGCAGGGTGGCGCCGATGGGTGTGAGCAGGCCCACCGGCAGCATCTCCGCCGTGACGACGGAGAACGTGGTGGCGGCGACGGCCAGCACGGCGGGCCACCCGCCCGCCGTGGCGGGTGCGGGTGCGGGTGCGGGTGCGGGCGCGGAGGCGTGGGCGTGGGCGGATAAAGGGGCGGGCACCTGGGGCGGGTGGCCCCCGCCCTGGGCGGAGGGGGGAATGTCCGTGGGGTTCGACATGCGTCCAGATTCAGCCGCTCGACCTGCGCGAACAACGTCGGTTCACCTTCTTCGACAGGTGCCCGGCGGTTACCCCTTCACCGCGCCGCCCAGCGTGAAGCCGCCACCGAGACGGCGCGAGATGAGGATGTAGAGCAGCACGACGGGCGTCGAGTAGAGGAGGGAGAACGCGGCCAGCTCACCGAAGGCGATGGCCCCGTAGTTGCCGAAGAACGTGAAGATGCTGACGGAGGCCGGAAGCTGCTCGGGGCTGAGGATGAGCATGAAGGGGACGAAGAAGTTCCCCCACATCATGATGAAGCTGTAGACGGTCACGACCGCGATGCCGGGGCCCATCAGGGGCAGGATGACGCGGGTCAGTGACTGGAACCAGCTCGCCCCGTCCGTCCACGCCGCCTCCTCCAGCACCACCGGGACGCCGTCCATGAAGTTCTTCATCAGCCATACGGCGAAGGGAAGTTGCGAGGTGGCCAGGAAGAACGAGGTGCCGTACAGGGTGTCGATCAGCTCGACCTGTACGAAGAGCCCGTAGACCGGCACCATCACCGCCGTGATCGGCAGGCAGGTGGTGAAGAGGATCGTCAGCAGGTACGGGCGCGAGAAGCGCGACCGGAAGCGGGAGAGCGGATAGGCGGCGAGTGCCGCGCAGCCGACGGTCATCAGCGTCGCGCTGCCGCACAGCAGCAGGCTGTTGAGCATCGGCGTGAAGGTGATCTCGTCGGTCAGGACGGCGGAGAAGTTGTCCAGCGTGGGCGATCCTGGCGGGCTGACGCGCAGCGTGGCCTCGGCGTCGACGGAGGCGAAGAGCAGCCACAGCAGCGGGATCACGAAGCACGCCGCGAGGACGAGGAGCCCGAGGTCGGCGGCGAGGCGCTGGCGCGTGCGGCGGGTCAGCAGCGGGCGCGGCAGCAACGCGCGGCGGGGGACGTCGCGTCGCGGGACGGTGCGGGGGAGCGCGGTCATGGGCGGGCTCAGACCTCCTCGCGCATCAGGCGCAGATAGACGACGGAGAAGAGCGCGCCGACCAGGAGGAGCAGGAGGGCGACCGCGGTGCCGTAGCCGATGAGGGACTTGTTGAACGCCTGGTCGTACATGAACACGGGCAGCGTCTGGCTGCGGTTGCCGGGCCCGCCGCGCGTCATGGCCCAGATGAGGCCGAAGACGGACAGGGTCTGGAGGGTGTTGAGCATCAGATTGGTGCCGATCGAGCGGCGGATCATCGGCAGCGTGATGTGCCACAGCCGCTGCCGGCCGCCCGCGCCGTCCACCTCGGCCGACTCGGTGATCTCCTTCGGGATCTCGGACAGTGCCGCCGAGTAGACCAGCATCGAGAACGCCGTGCCCCGCCACACGTTCGCGAACGAGACGGCGAGGATGGGCAGCGTGTAGAGCCAGTTCTGGACGGGGAGGTGGAGCCAGTCCAGGAGCGCGTTGAGCGTCCCCTCCTTGCTGAAGAACGTGTACAGCAGGAAGCCCGCCACGATCTCCGGCAGCACCCACGCGCTGATGACGATGGCCCCGGTGACCGAGCGGACCGTCTTCGAGCCGCGCCGCATCAGCGCCGCCAGCGCGAGCCCCAGGGTGTTCTGGCCGAGGATCGAGGAGATGAGGGTGAAGACGAGGGTCAGGACGACGGCGTTGCGGAAGCCCGCGTCCCCGAAGGCCCGCCGGAAGTTGTCGAACCCGACGAACGAGGCCGAGGTCTGGCCCGTGAGTTGCATGTCGGTGAAGGCGATGTAGACGCAGTAGCCGATGGGCCCGGCGAGGAAGAGCAGCAGGAGCAGCGTCGCGGGGGCGATGGGCAGCCAGCGCCGGCGGCCCCCGCGCCCGGTCGTCCGGCCCCGCGCCCCAGGGCCGCCCGCTCCCGCCGCTGCCGGGGGCCGCTTCGGGCCTGGCCCCGTGGCGAGGTCGGCGGCGCTCACCTCGTCGTGACCGCGCCGTCGGCGATGGAGCCGAGCTGCTCGTCGTAGGTCCTGGCCGCCTCGTCGACGGAGGCGTCGCCCGTGGTCACCGACTCCATGGCCTCGGTGATGGCCGTGGACACCTGCGGGTAGACGGGCAGTGCGGGGCGGTAGTTGCTGTGCTCGACGCGCTGGGTGAAGAAGTCGATGCCCGGCATGGACTTCTTGTACTCCGGGTCCTCGGCGACGTCCTTGCGTACGGCGATCTGCGCGCCGCGCACGCACCAGTCGACGGCGTTGCGCCGCGTCTGGAAGGTCTCGATCATCTTCCAGGCCAGGTCCGGGTTCTGGGACTTCGCGGGGATCGACCACGTCCAGCCGCCCGACATGCTGACCTCGCCGGGCGCCTGCCCGTGCTGCGTGGGCATCGGGGCCAGGCCCATGGTCTCGTCCCACTCGGGCCAGGGGTGGCCGCCGGTCTTGAGCCACTGCTGGCCGAGCCAGGAGCCGTCGATGTCGATGGCGAGCTTCCCCTCGGGGAGCATCTCGGTGACGACCTTGGTCTGGATGTTGGGGTTGAGCGCCTGGTCGACGTCCGGGCCGAGCTTCTCCTTGTAGACGGTCTCGACGAACTCCAGGCTGTCCTTGAACCCCTCGCCGCCCTTGATCCACTTCTTGGCGCCGGGATCGTAGAGCGGGTCCTCGCCCGTCCCGTACAGCAGCATCTGGAAGCCCTGCATGGCGGCGGCCTCCCCGGCCGCCTTGCCGGTGAAGATGTTGAGCGGGTGGACGCCGGGGACCTCCTTCTTGACGGTGCGCGCCGCTTCGAGCACGTCGTCCCAGGTCTTCGGCTTCCAGTCCTGGGGGAGCCCGGCCTTCTCGAAGATGTCCTTGTTGAACCAGAGGCCGCGGGTGTCGGTGCCGTCGGGCACGCCGTAGGTCTTGCCGTCGGGCGCCTTGGCCGCGCCCTTCACGGAGTCTTCGAACTGGTCCCAGTCGTCCCACTTGGCGAGGTAGCCGTCCAGCGGGCGCAGATAGCCGCTCTTGATGTCCGAGTTGATGAGGAACGTGTCCTCGTAGACCACGTCGGGAGCGGTCTTCGGGGACCGCATCATCTGCTGGACCTTGGTGTAGTAGTCCTGCTGGGACGCCTGGATGGGGACCGGTTCGGCCTTCTTGCCCTTGTTCCGCTTCTCGAAGTCGTCGACGACCTGTTTCACGTAGTCGTCCATGAGCGTGACCGCCTTGTCGGTGTCCTTGCGGAAGGCGATCTTGATCGTGTTCTTGTCGCTGCCGGAACCCCCGCCGCAGCCACTGAGCGTGGCGGCGGCGAGAGCGGCGGTGAGGGAGAGGACCAGCGGAGCGGTGGGGCGCACGGGCATGACCTCCTGGGGCCACGGCCAGGGCGGACCTGCGGGCCGCCGGCCACGTGGAGCTGCGTCTGCCCGTACGGTGACCTGTCCGCGCTGCCCGGGTCAATGGGCGTGCAGAGGCGTGCGGAAGGGCCGGTCACTGACCAACCGGCAGTGGTCCGGTCCGGTCCGGGCCGGGCCGACGGGAAAGCCGAGGGGGTGCCCCGGACCCGCTCACGCGGATTCGGGACACCCCCGCCTCCCCCCCACGGGAGACCGGCAGACCGGCAGACCGGACGGGCGGTTACTTGTCCGACGGCTTGCCTTCGCCCGCGGCACCGTCCTTGGCACGGGGCTTGGTCGGCTTCGCGCCCTCCATGTTCTCCAGCTCCTCCTTGGTGAGCTTCCGGACGTTCATCCCGTCCTTGGTGCGCTGGACGGCGACGCCCTCGGGCTTGTCACCGGGCTTGGCGTCGGTCCTGCCTTCGGGAGCGGTGCTGCTGGACTGCTTGGCCGGCTTCGCGCCGCCGGAGCCGTCCCCGCCGCCCGAGAACGCGCCCGCCGTGGTGGCCGCGCCGCCCGTCAGGCCGAGAGCCACGATCGTCGCCGCCGCAAAGCCGATGACCCGGTTCCTGCGCATGGAATCCTCCTGAGGGAAATGAGTGGACGGACGAGCGGTTCGTCGTCCGGTGAAAGAGCCGCAGCGGTCTCCCCGCCGTGCTCGGTGATCTCATTCCATCCCGCAGCGGTGTTCAGCGCGGTAAGCGTGCGAAGGGGAATGCTCGCCCCGTCCTTATCTCCTTGGCACACGCGAACCCCTTGCACGCGCCGAGGCCCGGTCCCCCGGGACCGGCCTGCCGGTTCCGTCAGGCGAAGCGGACCGTGACCCTGAGGCCGCCGTCGGGACCCGGCTCGGCGTGCGGATCGGTCCCGTGCGCACGGGCGATGGACCGGACGATGGACAGCCCGAGGCCATGGCCCGTGGTGCCGGTGCGGTCCTGTCCAAGACGCCGGAACGGTTCGAAGAGGCCCTCGATGCGCTCGGGGTCGACCGGCCGTCCGGTGTTGGTGACGGTGAGCGTCTTGCCGTGCAGCGTCACGTCCACCCGGCCGCCGGGCCGGTTGTACCGGAGCGCGTTGCTCACCAGGTTGGAGATGAGATGACGGAGCAGCACCGGCTCGCCGGTCACCCGTGCCGGGGTGTCGAACTCGGTGTGCAGTGCGAGTCCCCGCTCCTCGACGAGGTGCCGCAGATCGGCCGTGGCCGCGTCGGCCAGCTCTGCCAGCTCCACCTCCTCCGTGCGCTCGAGTCCGCGGTCGCTGCGCGCCAGGAGCAGCAGGGACGCGATGAGCCGCTCGGCCTCACGGTTGGTGGCGAGGAGGTCGTCGCGGGTCTCCGCGAGGTCGTCCGGGAGCGGATCGGCGAGCCCGACCTCGATACTGGCGCGCTGTACGGCGAGCGGGGTGCGCAGTTCGTGGGAGGCGTTGGCGACGAAGCGGCGCTGGCTGTCGAAGGAGCGCTCCAGGCGGTCCATCATGGAGTCGAAGGCGTCGGCGAGACGGTGCAGTTCGTCGTCCGGGCCGGTCAGGCCGAGCCGCCGGTCGAGGCTCTGCTCGCTCATCCGCAGCGCGGTCTCGGTGACCGCGGCGACGGGGCGGAGCGCCCGGCTCGCCAGCCATCTGCCGGTCAGCGCCGCGACGACGGTCATGAGGACCAGGCCGATCACCGACCAGAAGAGCATCTGCTGGAGCGCCGTGGTCTGCACGGTGTGCACAGTCTCCCTGACCAGGGCGAATGCCTCGCTCTCCGTGCCGTCCACCGCACTGGGCCGGGCATGTCCCTGCGAGGGCTCCGTCGGCGACGCCGCTCCCCCGGAGTGCGCCGATTCCCACTCCTCGGGCGGCGACACCGTGTCGTCCGGACCCACCGGGGTCTTGCTGACGGAGATGTCGGCCGTCTTCTCCGCCGTCCCGTAGCGCGCCAGGAGGACGACGAACGCCAGCAGCGAGGTGCCGGCCAGCAGAAAGAGACCGCCGAACGCGAGGGCCAGCCGGGAGCGGAACGGGATACGGGAGAGCGAGATCCGGCGGTGGAGACGCAGAGGGGTACGGGGTATGCGGGGCAGGCGGCGGGTGGTGTTCATGGGGTGAGGCGGTAGCCCCGTCCGGTGTCGACGGCGATCGTGCCGGGACCGCCGAGTTTTCTCCGCAGTCTGCTGACGAGAGCACGGACGGCGCTGGTGCGGGGGTCCAGGTTCTCGTCCCAGACCATTCGCAGGAGGTCCTGGTGGGAGACGGCCTCGCCGCGGGACTTCAACAGCACGTCGAGGACGTCGAACTCCTTGGGCGTGAGATCGACGGAACGGCCGTCGACGAGCACCTCGCGGCGCGCGCGGACCAGTCGGATACCGCCGTACCGCAGCACCGCGTCCGGCGGTTCGGGCGCGCGGCGGTACAGAGTCCTGATACGGGCCACGAGTTCGACGAAGTCGAAGGGCTTCGCCAGGTAGTCGTCGGCACCGAGTTCGGTCAGACCGTAGACCTTGTCCTCGGTGCCGTCGGCCGCCGTCAGCATGAGGATCCGGGGGCGCCTCGTCAGACCGGCCAGGCGCCGGCACACCTCGTCGCCCGTCAGCACCGGCAGATCGCGGTCGAGTACGAGCACGTCGTAGTCGGTCAGCAGACACATCCGCTCTGCCTCGTCGCCGGAGGCCGCGACATCGACGGCGATCGACTCGCGGCGCAGCCCCTTCGCGATCGTGCGCGCCAGCACACGGTGGTCTTCAGCTACCAGAACCCTCATGGTGCTCATGAAAGCAGCCGCACGATTACAGGCACATAAGAGTCTTAGCGAGAGAAGAGGCAAAGAGGCTGGTGCGGGCGGCCGTTCAGAACCGCCAGCGGTAGCAGAACTCCGGGCGCCCGACGTGCCCGTACTGCGGACGGCGGTCGGCGCGGCCCGCCTCCACCAGATGCTCCAGATAGCGGCGCGCCGTGATCCGGTTGACGCCGATCTCCTCCGCCGCCGCGCTCGCGGTGAGCCCGGCCTCGCCGACCGCGCGCAGCGCGTCCGTCACCGCGTCCATCGTGGGCGCGCTCAGCCCCTTGGGCAGCGTCGTCGGCTGCGGCGCGCGCAGGACGGAGAGCGCCCTGTCCACCTCGGCCTGGCTGCCCGCCTCGCCGCTCGCGGCCGCCGTGCTGCTGCGGAACTCCGCGTACCGGCGCAGCCGGTCGCGCAGCGTCGGGAACGTGAACGGCTTCAGCACGTGCTGCACCACGCCGAGCGACACGCCCTCCCTGATGACGGTCAGATCGCGCGCCGAGGTGACCGCGAAGACGTCCGTGGTACGGCCCGCGCCGCGCAGGGCGCGCAGCAGGGCGAGGCCGTGGCCGTCGGGGAGGTAGAGGTCGAGCAGGATCAGGTCCACGGCGGGCAGGCGGTCGAGCGCGCGGGTGGCCTCGGCGCGGGAGTGGGCGATTCCGGCGACCGCGAAGCCGGGGACGCGTGAGACGTAGAGCGCGTGCGCGTCGGCGGCGACGGGGTCGTCCTCGACCACCAGCACCTGGATCGCGCCCGTGCCGGGGCCCGGGGTGTCCGGGCCGCCGCCGCTGCGGCTGTCGCTGTCGCGTCCCGTCATGTCCCGGCTCCCTGACGTGCGGGGAAGGGCGCGTCGCGACGGGGGTGCGGCGGCGTGGTGCCGGGCGGCGCGGTGTCGAGGGGGAGGCGGACGGTGAACTCGGCGCCCCCGCCCGGCGCCTCGGCCACGTCCACGGTGCCGCCGTGGCGGCGCGCGGTCTGCTGGACCAGGGCGAGGCCGAGGCCCCGGCCGGCGCCTGGCGCGGGCTTCGTCGACCAGCCCCGCTCGAAGATCGCGCCCACGTCGTCGGGGGAGACGCCGGGCCCGGTGTCGGCGACCCGCACGAGCAGGTCGGTGCCTCCCCGGCCCGCGTCGCCCCGCGCGGCCACACCGACGGTGACGGTGACCCGGGGCGACGGCCCACTGCCACTCGGGCCCGCACCCGCACGGGCACCCGTGTCCGTACCGGAGCTCGTGTCCGTACCGGCACTCGCGGACGTATCCGCACCGGCACCGGTGTCCGCGTCCGCACCCGCGTCCCTGCGGGCACCCGCACCCGTACCCGCGTCGCCATCCGTACCGGTGTCCGCGTCCGTACCGGCACCCGCATACGCACCCGTACCGGTATCCGAGCCGCCACCCGCATACGCACCCGCACCGGCGCCGGGGCCGGGGCCCGCACCCGCACGGGCACCCGCACCCGTACCGGCACCCGCATGCGCCGTCCCCGCCACCGGCCCCTCCCGCAGGGACGCCGCGTCGACCGCGTTGTCGATCAGGTTGCCCAGGACCGTGACGAGGTCGCGGGCCGTGAGGTGGCCGGGGAGGAGGCCGTCGTCGATGTGGCTGTCCTCGGTGAGGGACAGTTCCACGCCGCGCTCGTTCGCCTGCGCCGCCTTGCCCAGCAGCAGCGCGGCCAGCACGGGCTCGCCGACCGCCGAGACCACCTGGTCCGTGAGGGCCTGCGCCAGTTCCAGTTCCTCCGTCGCGAAGTCGACGGCCTCCTCCGTGCGCCCCAGTTCGATCAGCGAGACGACCGTGTGCAGCCGGTTCGCCGCCTCGTGGGCCTGGGAGCGCAGGGCCTCGGCGAAGCCGCGTACGGAGTCCAGTTCGCCCGCGAGCGATTGCAGCTCGGTGTGGTCGCGCAGGGTCACGACCGTGCCCCGCTGCTCGCCGCCCGAGACGGGCGAGGTGTTGACGACGACGACCCGCTCGGCCGTCAGATGCACCTCGTCCACGCGCGGCCCTGCCGACAGCAGCGCCCCCGTCAGCGAGGGCGGCAGTCCGAGGTCGTCCACGCCGCGTCCCACCACTTCCGGCTCGCCCAGCAGTCCGAGCAGTTCCCGGGCGCCGTCGTTCATCAACGCTACGCGCCGCTGCCCGTCGAGCATCAGCAGCCCCTCGCGCACCGCGTGCAGGGCCGCCTCGTGGTAGTCGTGCACGCGGCTCAGCTCGGCCGCGTTCATGCCGTGGGTGTGGCGACGCAGCCGCGCGTTGATCACGTACGTGCCGACGCCGCCCAGCGCCAGTGCGGCCGCGGCGACGGCGAGCAGCAGCACGACCTGCTGGCGCAGCTCCTCGCTGATCGTGTCCACCGCGATGCCCGCGCTGACGAGCCCCACGACCCGCCCGTCGTCCCGCACCGGCGTGACCACGCGCACGGAGGGGCCGAGCGTGCCCGTGTACGTCTCCTCGACGCTGCCGCCCCGCACCGCCGCCTCCGTGTGGCCGACGAAGCGTCCGCCTATGCGCGCGGGGTCCGGGTGCGTCCAGCGCACGCCGTCGGTGTCCATGATGGTGATGAAGGTGACCCCGGTACCGCGGCGCACCTCCTCCGCGTAGGGCTGGAGCCGCTCCGTCGGGTGCGGGGTGCGGATGGCCTCGCGCACGGAGGGGGAGCCCGCGACCGCGCGGGCCGTCGCCATGGCGCGGTGGCTCGCGGACTCCTCGGCCTGCATACGGTCGGTGACGTACGCGAACACCGCGCATCCCGCGACCACGACGGCCACCAGCACGACCTGCATCGCGAAGAGCTGACCTGCGAGGCTGCGCGGGCGGTGGGGTGGACGGGGGGCACGCATGGGGCCAGTCTGCCTTCCTCTCACGTGGAGTTTCCGTGCACGTAATGCACGTAACAGTGACGGGCGTCACGTGCCATTGCATAGTCACCGGGACTCGGAACGAGTCAGAGCCGCTATGACGCATGACGAGGAGCCCGACGTGTCGCAGAAGACACCGCCGCCGTCACCTTCGGCGACGGCCGAGGCCCAGGGGCCGAACGCTGGGGGAAAGAAACGGGACCGCACCCACTACCTCTACATCGCCGTGATCGGTGCGGTGATCGTCGGCATTGTGCTGGGCCTGGTCGCGCCCGACTTCGCGACGCAGCTCAAGCCGATCGGTGAGGGCTTCGTCAACCTCATCAAGATGATGATCTCGCCGATCATCTTCTGCACGATCGTGCTCGGTGTGGGTTCGGTGCGGAAGGCCGCCAAGGTCGGGGCCGTGGGCGGGCTCGCGCTCGGCTACTTCCTGGCCATGTCGATCGTCGCCCTCGCCATCGGCCTCGTCGTCGGCAACGTGCTGGAGCCCGGCCACGGGCTGCACCTGAGCGAGGCGGCGCGGAACGCGGGCGCGGAGCAGGCCGACGGTGCCAGCGAGGGCATGGCCGACTTCCTCCTCGGCATCATCCCCACCACCATGGTGTCCGCCTTCACCGAGGGCGAGGTCCTCCAGACCCTGATGATCGCGCTGCTCGTCGGCTTCGCGCTCCAGGCGCTGGGCAGCAAGGGCGAACCGATCCTGCGCGGCATCGGCCACATCCAGACCCTGGTCTTCCGGGTCCTCGCCATGATCATGTGGGCGGCCCCGGTGGGCGCCTTCGGCGCGATGGCCGCTGTGGTCGGCGAGACGGGCGTGGACGCGCTCAAGTCCCTCGCCGTCATCATGATTGGCTTCTACATCACCTGTGCGCTGTTCATCTTCATCGTGCTGGGGCTGATCCTGCGGGTCTTCGCGGGCGTCAACATCTTCAAGCTGCTGAAGTACCTGGGCCGCGAGTTCCTGCTGATCCTCTCCACCTCCTCCTCGGAGTCGGCGCTGCCGCGGCTCATCGCGAAGATGGAGCACGTGGGCGTCAGCAAGCCCGTCGTCGGCATCACCGTGCCGACCGGCTACTCCTTCAACCTCGACGGCACCATGATCTACCTGACCATGGCCTCGCTGTTCATCGCCGAGGCCATGGGCGACCCGCTCTCGCTCGGCGAGCAGATCTCGCTGCTGCTGTTCATGTTCGTCGCGTCCAAGGGCGCGGCGGGTGTCACGGGCGCCGGTCTCGCCACGCTGGCGGGCGGGCTCAGCTCGCACCGGCCCGAACTCGTCGACGGTGTCGGCCTGATCGTCGGCATCGACCGCTTCATGAGCGAGGCCCGCGCGATGACCAACTTCGCGGGCAACGCCGTGGCGACGATCCTGATCGGCACCTGGACGAAGGAGATCGACAAGGACCGGGTCGGGAAGGTGCTCGCGGGTGAGCTGCCCTTCGACGAGAAAATGCTGGTCGACGACCACGCACCGGGCGGCGACGGCGAGGCGGAGGGCGTCCCCGGGGCCCGTGAGGGCGACGCCGCCGAGGGCCGCGTCGACACGACGAAGGCCGGGGCCAGCGCGTGACATCCCCCTGGCGCGTCGGCGGCGCGCGGCGCGGTGCTCGTACGGGGCTGCGCGCGGGCGCCGTCGCCGCCCTGCTCCTCGGCCTCACCCTGGCCGCCGGTGCCGCGCCCGCGCAGGCGGGCGCCCCGGCGGACCGGGGCGCGGACCGGGGCGGGGCGCGCCCCTCGGCGGGCTGCGGCCAGGACCCGGGCCAGGCGCCCGGCACCTCCGCGACCCGCACCCTCACCTCGGGCGGCCAGGAGCGCTCCTACGTCGTCCACCTGCCCGACGGCTACCGCGACGGGCGCGCCTACCCCGTCGCGCTCGCCTACCACGGCCAGGGCCGCACCTCCGCCTACATGGAGGAGCTGACCGGGTTCTCCGGGCTGAAGAACACCATCGCGGTCTACCCGCAGGGCGCGCCCGGCACGGAGGACGGGAAGCCGTCCTGGCAGGGCGCCCCGTACTCGGCGCCCGGCGTGGACGACGTGCGCTACACGGCCGACGTCCTCGACGCGCTGGAACGCGACCTGTGCGTGGACCAGCGCCGGGTGCACGCGGCGGGCAAGTCCAACGGCGGCGGGTTCGTCGCGCTGCTCGCCTGCCGCATGCCGGAGCGGATCGCCTCCTTCTCGGCCGTGTCCGGCGCGTACTACCCGCAGGCGGGCACGTGCGAGCCCACGCGCGAGGCGCCGGTGCTCACCTTCCACGGCCAGGCCGACACGACCATCCCGTACGGGGGCGAGCCCGCCAAGGGCCTGCCCGCACTGCCCGACTGGCTCGCCGAGCGTGCCGCGCTCGCGGGCTGCGCGCCCGGCGCGCGGGACCGGGACAAGGGCGACGGTGTGACGGTCCGCACGTGGCACGGCTGCGACGGGCGCGGCGCCCTCGTCCACTACCGCATCGCGTCACTGGCCCACGACTGGCCCAGCACCACGCCCAACCCGGACTCCGAGACCCCCGCGGTCATGGACGCCACCCCCGTCATCGAGCGCTTCATGAGGACGCATCCTCTGGGCGGTTGAGGGCAGGGGACAACTGAACAGGTGAACAGGCTCACGGGGCCCGCCGTCCGTACCACGCGCGAGCCCCGTCCCCAGGCGGCCCCGTACTCCCCCGAACGGAGCCGTCCCACACCGCCCCGGCACCCACTCCCCCCTGGTGCCGGGGCGGTGCGTTGCGCTGCGCTTTGCTGTTTGGCGTTTCGGGGTGCGCCGGTTCGCCGGGGGTGTTGCGCGGGTCCCCTTCGCGGGGTGCGGAAGGGAACGGGGGGTTGCCGGTTCGTCGGGGGTGTTGCGCGGGACGGTCACCCCGTGCGGTGCGCACTGTAGGGTCCCGCGCTGATTGTTGTGCTGCTTCACGGGGTGCGGTGTTTTCGGGTGCGGCTGTGTGGCTTCGGCGCGGCGTGTGGTGACGGTGCGGTGCGGCTGGCGCCGCGTGGTTCTTGGCTCGGGTCGTGGATGTGGGGTGCCTGGGTGGTGGGGGTCGGTGCCGTGGTGGGGTGTCTCCTCGGCGTGAGGGTCTCGTGTTCGGCTTTCGGCCGGTGACTTGCTCGTCCTGCGGGGACACCCCACCACGTCCCCTCCCGGCAGTGGCCGACTCCTGGCCGGTGGCCGGTACCGGTCTGCTCATGCTGTGGGCGGCACGGTGGTGAGGTGGAGGGTGCGTCCGCTGACGAGGGGTGCGGTGAGGATGACGGTGCGGCCGTCGTGTTGCAGGGCTTTGCCGATGCGGGTGTGGCGGGCCTGCCACCAGTGCCGGGGTGCGAGGAGGGTGCTGAGGCAGTCGCGGGGTTCGCCGTCGACGGTGATGCGTTCGCCCTTTTCGTTGCAGGCGGAGGGGGTGGCAGGCGTGGGCGGTGAGGAGGGTGGCGAGGTTGCCTTCCATGATTTCGATGGTCTGGCCGGAGGGCATGGGGCGCGGGTAGGTCGTCAGGAACGCGGTGCCGTGTGGGAGTTCGTACATGAGGCGTACGGCGCGGTCCTGGATGCGGCGCATCACGAAGCGTGGTTGCTGGCCGTCGAGTACGGCGACGGGGAAGCCTGCGGTGGTGGCCCAGCCGTGGGGGTCGTAGAGGACGTCTTCGGGGTCGGCGGGGATGAGGACGGTGTGATCGCGAGGCACGGAACTACTCCATGGGTCAGTGGCGAGTGACGGCGTAGAAGAGCAAGGTGACGGAGCGATCTGCTCGCGTCATTCCGGCGGACGGAGGGGGCAGGCGAGGACTCACCGGGCGCAGATCCCGGTCATCGCCGCCACCCGGAGGGGTGGGGCACGAACTGGTGAAGCGTCTGCGGTCGTAGAACGAGAAGGGGCTCGGGGCCGATGACCAGGGTGCTGCCGTCGACGAAGAGGAGATGGCGGCGGTCGCGGCCCACGGCGCGCAGGTCCCCGACAGTGCGGTACGCGCTGCCGACGACGAGGACATCGTCCACACGGACGGTGCGCGCGGTCACCGCGACCGGCGCGAGCAGCCGCGCAGGGGTCGCAGACCTTCACGGGGACGGTGCGTGTGCGTGTCTGCGGGCTGGCGCCCCGCTCGTCGCCGGAGTACAGGTCGAGGACAACCTGCGTGCCGGGGGCCTGGCGGCAGCGGAAACAGCACTCGGTGGCCCGTCGCGCACACTCGTCGCAGATCCGCACCGGAACAGTGCGCGAGGCTGCCGCATCCCCGGCGGGCACGACGTAGATCTCCACCGTGCCCGGCAACCGGCGGCAACGGACGCAGCGCGGACTCACCGCCCGGCCCCGCTCACATCTTCGCGGGGCCCGTACTCGGCACGGATCACCGCGTCGAGCACCACGTACAGCAGCCGCGCATCCGTCAGCCCGTGCTCGGCCCACCCCCGCACCCAGCGCGTGAAGGACGAACGCGTGCACCAGCCGGGCGGAACCGTCACATGCTGCGCGGTGCTGAGGAGTTGCACACACGATGTCTCGGGCACCGCCCACCCCCGCGTCGTGCCGGGCGGCACCAACCAGGTCAACCGGCGCCCGTACGGGTCACGGATCACCGCCCCCGACTCACGGCCGAGCCGCACCAGCACCCGATCTCCCAGATGTGCGGGCACTTTGCAGGCGTCCCAGTGCACCCCGGCGGGCAGCAACTCGGCGGCGACCCCGGTGGGCGGGGCCCACGGTGGCGTGCTCGTCGGGGCGCTCACCGGACCACCCCCGCCGCAGAGCCGTACCGGGGATCGTTCTTCAGCATGCTGACGCTCCTCGACAGCGGTGGCCACGCCCCCGGACCGTTCACACGGTCGCGGAGGTCCGTACCCTTCGATGTTTCGATGACCGTGAGCAGTGCGGTAGTTGACGAGTGCTGACTAACCTGAAGAGTCAACGGTCAACGTTCATACGGAGCCCGACGATGACTGAGTTCGCCACACGTGCCCGTGCCGCCCTCGCGGACAGTGGTGTCTCGATACGCGGGGCAGCGCGCGCGCTCAGTTACGACGTCGCCTACCTCAGCAGGGTCCTGAGCGGGAAGCAGATGCCGTCAGCGAAGCCGGCACACGGGCTTGACCGGCTCGTCGGTGCTGACGGCGCGCTGGCGGCGCTGGCCAGTTGTGACCCTCACCCGCCGACCGGTTCAGCCGACCCGACCGGCATGGATTACGGGCCCGGCTCCGATGATGACCTGGACGCGCTGGAACTCGCGCGACGGGTCGAGACGAGCGATGTAGGGGCCGAGACGCTGGACCGCCTCGAAGCTGCCTTCGACAGGCTGGCCGTCGCGTACCAGACGGCGTCGCCGTCCGCCCTCCTGCGGGACGTACGGCGGCACTCCGCGTATGTGACCAGGCTTCTGGACGAGCGGAAGACCCTCGCGGAACACCGCCGCCTTCTGGTGATCGGCGGGTGGCTGTCGCTGCTCGCCGGGACCCTTCACGTCGATCTCCAGGAGGGCGCCGCCGCGACGTCCAGGCTGCGGACGGCGGCACTGCTCGCCCAACACGCCGACCACTCCGAGATCTACGCCTGGACCTACGAGACGAGGGCGTGGACGGCCCTCACCGCAGGCTCCTACGCACGCGCCGCCGAGCTGTCCCAGGCCGCCCAGAACATCGCTCCCCGTGGCGGCTCCGCGGAGATCCAGGCGACCGCGCAGGAAGGGCGGGCGCGCGCACGGCTCGGGGAGAAGAAAGAAGCGTATGCCGCTGTCGATCGCGTGCAGCGGCTCGCCTCCACCATGGTCATGAGGGCGCAGGCCGAACACCATTTCCAATACGATCCGCGCAAGGCGACGTCGTACACCGCCACCACCCTCGCGTGGCTCGGTGACCCCGCAGCCGAGGGTCCGGCACGCGAAGTGATCGGACACCTGGCCCCAGGAACCCGTCCGAGCGCGTGGCCCCGTCGCATCGTCACCGCGCATCTCGACCTCGCGCTGACGCTGCTGTCCCTCGGGCGGCTCGACGAAGCCACCCATGCGGCCCAGCAAGCGGTCTCCTCCGGACGTCTCCTGCCCGCCAACTACTGGCGGATCCTGGAGGTCATCCGGGCGGTCGAAGCGCGGCAGCTCCCAGAGGCGGCGGAGTTGCGGGAGGCATACGCGGAACTGCGTCCATCGCCCGCGTAGCGTCGGCCCCAGTGTGCACAGCGCCCCGTCACATGGATCTGACCGAGGACACCGTTCCCCCGGTGCGGGCCGGGCCGGAGCGGGTGCTCGCGTGGTATGAGGCGTCGGCTCTGACCGGTGTCTCGTACATCGCGAAGGGGGCGGACCCCCTGTTCGCGGAGGTGCTGCTCGTGGTCGGCGGGCGGCTCGTCGTGGTCGTGCCGAGTGCGGACTACCGGCGGGCGAAGGTGAAGCCCGCGCATGCCGTCACGTTCGACCGGCTCGTCGAGGCGGCTGACGTGGTGCGGGAAGCACGCGGGGCCGGGCTGTCGGTGGACGTGGTCTGGCCGGAGGGCGCCGCGCGCGGGTGAGCATGCCCCGACAGCGTGCGAAGGGGAGCACAGCGCCGGCACCTCGCGCCGGGCGCACTCACCTCTGCCGGGTCACCGGCCCCCGGGGTCACCGGGCCCCGGGACACACGCCCCGGGGCCATACCGGTCACACAGGCCGCAGCCACACCGTCGCCAGCGGCGGCAGCACCGGCGCGATGGAGACGGGGCGGCCGTGGGCCGGGTGGGGGTCGCGCTTCAGGGGTTCGGGGTTGAGGACGCCGCTGCCTCCGTAGCGCAGGTCGTCGGTGTTGAGGACCTCGCGCCAGGTCTCCCACTCCTCCGGCACGCCGAGCCGGTAGCCGGGCCTGGGCACGGGCGAGAAGTTGGACACGGCCACCAGCGGGCTGCCGTCGGCGGCGAAGCGCAGGAACGCGAAGACGTTGTCCTCGCTCGCGCCCCCGTCGATCCAGGAGAAGCCGCCCGGATCCGTGTCCCGCTCCCACAGCGCGGGCGTCCGCACGTACTCCTGGTTCAGCGCGCGCACCACGTCCCGCACCCCGCGGTGGTCGCACTCGGCGGCGTAGGAGGAGTCGAGCAGCCACCAGTCGGGCCCGTGCCCCTCGGCCCATTCGGCACCCTGCGCGAACTCCTGTCCCATGAAGAGCAGTTGCTTGCCCGGGTGGGCCCACATGAAGCCGAGGTAGGCGCGGTGGTTGGCGCGCTGCTGCCACCAGTCGCCGGGCATCTTGGCGACGAGGGAGCGCTTGCCGTGGACGACCTCGTCGTGGGAGATGGGGAGGATGTAGTTCTCGGAGTAGGCGTAGACCATGGAGAAGGTCATCTCGCCGTGGTGGTACTTCCGGTGAACGGGCTCCTTGGTCATGTACGTCAGGGAGTCGTGCATCCAGCCCATGTTCCACTTGAACCCGAAGCCGAGGCCGCCGAAGCCGCCCTCGCCCACATGGTGCGTGGCCCTGGTGACGCCGTCCCACGCGGTGGACTCCTCGGCCGCCGTGATGACGCCGGGGCAGCGCCGGTAGACCGTCGCGTTCATCTCCTGGAGGAAGGCGACCGCGTCCAGGTTCTCCCGGCCGCCGTGCTGGTTGGGGGTCCACTGGCCGTCCTCGCGCGAGTAGTCGAGGTAGAGCATCGAGGCGACGGCGTCCACGCGCAGCCCGTCGATGTGGAACTCCTCGCACCAGTAGACGGCGTTCGCCACCAGGAAGTTGCGCACCTCGCGGCGCCCGAAGTCGAACTCCAGGGTGCCCCAGTCGGGGTGCTCGGCCCGCGCCGGGTCGGCGTGCTCGTACAGCGGCGTACCGTCGAAGCGTGCCAGCGCCCACTCGTCCTTCGGGAAGTGCGCGGGCACCCAGTCCATCAGCACCCCGATGCCCGCGCGGTGCAGCTCGTCGACCAGGTACCGGAAGTCGTCCGGTGTGCCCAGGCGCGCGGTGGGCGCGTAGAAGCCGGTGACCTGGTAGCCCCACGAGCCGCCGAAGGGATGCTCGGCGACGGGCATCAGCTCGACGTGCGTGAAGCCGAGGTCCTTCACATAGGCGGGCAACTGCTCGGCCAGCTCGCGGTAGCTGAGCCCAGGGCGCCACGAGGCGAGGTGCACCTCGTACACCGACAGCGGCGCGGCGTGCGCCGGGCGGTCGGCGCGGGCCGCCAGCCACGCGGCGTCGTCCCACTCGTACGTGGAGGCTTCCACGATCGACGCGTTGGCGGGCGGGCACTCGGTGCGACGGGCCATCGGGTCGGCGCGCAGGGCGCGGGCGCCGTCGGGCCCCGTCACCTCGAACTTGTAGAGCGCGCCGGTGCCGACGCCCGGCACGAACAGCTCCCAGATCCCGGCGGAGCCGAGCGAGCGCAGCGGGAGCGCGGTGCCGTCCCAGTAGTTGAAGTCACCGGCCAGCCGCACGCCGCGCGCGTTCGGCGCCCACACCGTGAAGCGGGTGCCCGCCGTGCCCGCGTATGTCATGGGGTGCGCGCCCAGGACCCGCCACAGGTCCTCGTGCCGTCCCTCGGTGATCAGGTGCAGGTCCAGTTCGCCGAGCGAGGGCAGGAAGCGGTACGGGTCGGTCAGCCTGACCTCGTCCTCGCCCGGCTCAGCTCCGTAGCGCACCAGCAGCTCGTACTCCGGCACCTCGGTCATCGGCAGCACCCCGCCGAAGAACCCGTCGCCCTCGTCGCGCAGCTCGGCCCGCAGGCCCCTGGACAGCACGGTGACGGCGCGCGCGTACGGGCGGAGTGTGCGGAAGGCGATGCCGCCGCGTACGGGGTGGGCGCCGAGGTGCGCGTGCGGGTCGTGGTGTGCGCCGTCGAGCAGCCGACGCCGCTCGCTCTCGGGCAGCGGCGGCGCGGGCCGCACACCGTGCTGGCTGCCGCTGGGCCCGTCGGGTGCGGCGGGTTCTCCGGGTGCGACGGGTTCCTCGGGCGCGGCTCCAGCTCCAGCTCCGGGTCCGGTTGTTCCGGTTCCGGTCGCGGTACGGGGCCGCGCCTGTGCCGGGGTCCTGGCGCCGGGCCTGGCGGCCCTGGGCCGGGGCGCCGTCGTCCGGGGCTCGGCCCCCGCCCCCGCTCCGGAACCGGCCCCCGCACCGGTACCGGAACCCGTACTCGTACCCGTGTCGTCCGTCCCGCCCCCCGCAGGACGTTCCACGTCGGCGCCGTCCCCCTCGGAGCCGGGCTGGAAGGTGGCCGGGACGCGGGGCGCGTCAGGCCCTGAGCGGGGGTGGGGCTGAGGGGCGGTCACGGTGGAAACCTCCAGGTGATGTGCGGGTTCGTCGAGGTGGGGTGAGAAGGGGGCGCGCAGGCTCACCCGTGCGGGGAGGACGCCGCCGCGAGCCTGCGCACGGCGGACAGGGGGATGGGCAGCCAGGCGGGCCGGTGCCGCGCCTCGTACAGCACCTCGTAGACGGCCTTGTCCGTCTCGTAGGCGCGCAGCAGCACCGCGTCGTCACGCGGGTCGGTGCCGCACGCCTCGGCGTAACCCGCGCAGTAGGCGTCCCTGTTGGCGGCGGCCCACCCGCGCGCCCAGGGGTCGCCGGGGCCCGAGGGCTGCTGGCTGGCGGCGTAGTCGAAGGAGCGCAGCATGCCCGCAACGTCGCGCACGGCGGGCTGCGGGCGGCGCCGTTCAGCGAGCGGCCTGGCGGGCTCGCCCTCGAAGTCGATGACGCTCCAGTGGCCTTCACCGTCCCCGAGCACCTGGCCCAGGTGCAGATCGCCGTGCACGCGCTGGGCCGCCGCCGCGTGGCCGCGCCGCCCCAGGTCGGCGACGGCGCTGAACGCGTTGCGCAGCTCGGAGTGGTACGGGCGCAGCGCGGGCACCGCCGCCGACGCCGCCTTCAGCCGCTCGGCCATCCCGGCCGCGACCTGCTCCAGCTGCCCCCGGCGCAGCACGACCGTGGGCAGCGCCTCTGCCAGGCCCGTGTGCACCTGCGCGGTGGCCCGGCCCAGCGCGTACGCCTCCTCCGTGAAGCCGCGCCGCCCGGCGAGCGCGGCCAGCGCGAGCTGCCAGCCGTCCCGGTGCCCCGGCAGGAAGGGCTGGAGCACGCCCAGGGTGAGCGGCCCGGCCCCCGCGCTCGCCTCCCGTACGACGGCCTCGAACCAGGCGGTGGGCGCGGGCACCCTGTCCGAGCCGGGCGAGGCGTGCCGGGCCAGCGCCAGCGGGAGTTCCAGGTCGGGGTTGACGCCGGGGCCGACCCGGCGGAAGAGCTTGAGGATGTAGGCGGAGCCGTAGACCACCGAGGAGTTGGACTGCTCGGCGGTGAGCGGGCGCGGCGCGAGGCCCGACGGGATGGTGGCTGTCTCCTCGCGGGTGAAGCGCAGCGGCCCCAGCTTGCCCGGGGCGCGCAATCGTTCCAGCAGCAGCCCGGCCAGCCGCGGGTCGTCCAGTGCCTCGTAGACGGCGCGGCCGTTCAGCGGGCCCCCGGTGGGGCGGCCGATCAGCGCCTGGGCGAGCGGCGGAGGCAGCACGTCCCGGACGCCGAGCAGCAGTTGGTAGCAGTCGGCGGAGGAGCCGGGCGCGTGCCGCTGCGCGGGCGCGGCCGAGGGGCCGGCGGCTGCGGGCGGCGCGGGCTGCCTGGCCCGCAGCAGCAGATGGAGCAGCCCAGGGGCCGCGCCCCCGGCGGCGCACGGCAGCAGTTCGGTCACGGCGACGAGGCCGAAGCCCGAGATGGGGCGGCCCTTCCCCGCGAACCAGCGCTGCCGCGGCAGCCATTCGGCCAGCAGCGGTGTGAGCGAGCGCAGAAGGGCCTGGCCGGGACCCGGCACGGCCCCTCCGGCACTGTCCGGGACCGCGGTGAGGGGCAAGGAGCTTTCCGACATGGCGTCCTTTCCCCGGGCACACGAAAAGTACGCAGAGTGTCCCGGATTGCGGCGTGAACTGTCCGGCTGTGCGGGACGTGTCGAGTGATATCGACCGTGCGGGCTATCGGCCGTACGGGCTACAGGTGTCTCCCCGGAGCACGTCGTGGAACCGCCGGGAGCGGGGCGACGTGCCCCGGAACCGGGAGCCGCACGGGCCCCGGGCGCGCAGTGATGGGGAGAAGAGTGCCCATGGAGCCCGGGGCCAATCGCCCTCGGGCTCCTTTACGGGGCCGGGCACGGGACGCGGGGAAACCGCGCGTCCGTTCCCCTGGACGCACGGCTGTACGTCTACGGGCGCGGCGCCGTGCGTCCGCGCCGCCAACCCGTACCGTCGGTCAGTCCTGCTTGCGCAGCCGGAACCAGTAGAAGCCGTGACCGGCCAGCGTCAGCAGGTACGGCCACTCGCCGATCGGCGGGAAGCGCACCCCGCCGATCAGTTCGACGGGGACCCGCCCGTTGAGGGCCTGGAGGTCCAGTTCCGTCGGCTGCGGGAACCGCGAGAAGTTGTGCACGCACATGACGAGGTCGTCCTCGTGCTCGCGCAGGAAGGCGAGGACGGCCGGGTTGGACGAGGGCAGCTCGGTGTACGTGCCGAGCCCGAAGGCCGGGTTCTGCTTACGGATCTCGATCATGCGCCGGGTCCAGTGCAGCAGCGAGGAGGGGCTGCTCATGGCCGCTTCGACGTTGGTGACCTGGTAGCCGTAGACCGGGTCCATGATCGTGGGCAGGAACAGCCGGCCCGGGTCGCAGGAGGAGAAGCCCGCGTTGCGGTCGGGGGTCCACTGCATGGGGGTGCGCACCGCGTCGCGGTCGCCGAGCCAGATGTTGTCGCCCATGCCGATCTCGTCGCCGTAGTAGAGGATCGGCGATCCGGGGAGGGAGAGCAGCAGGGCCGTGAACAGCTCGATCTGGTTGCGGTCGTTGTCCAGCAGGGTGGCCAGCCGCCGCCGGATGCCGATGTTGGCGCGCATGCGCGGGTCCTTGGCGTACTCCGCGTACATGTAGTCGCGCTCCTCGTCGGTGACCATCTCCAGGGTCAGCTCGTCGTGGTTGCGCAGGAAGATGCCCCACTGGCAGCCCGAGGGGATCTGCGGGGTCTTGGCGAGGATCTCGGAGACGGGGTAGCGGGACTCGCGCCGTACGGCCATGAAGATCCGCGGCATCACCGGGAAGTGGAAGGCCATGTGGCACTCGTCGCCGCCCCGCGCGTAGTCGCCGAAGTAGTCGACGACGTCCTCCGGCCACTGGTTGGCCTCGGCCAGCAGCACGGTGTCGGGGTAGTGCGCGTCGATCTCGGCGCGCACGCGCTGGAGGAAGGAGTGGGTGCGGGGCAGGTTCTCGCAGTTGGTCCCCTCCTCCGCGTACAGATACGGGACCGCGTCGAGCCGGAACCCGTCGATGCCCAGGTCCAGCCAGAACCGCAGGCCGGAGATCATCTCCTCCTGGACGACGGGGTTCTCGTAGTTGAGGTCCGGCTGGTGCGAGAAGAAGCGGTGCCAGTAGTACTGCTTGCGTACGGGGTCGAACGTCCAGTTGGACGCCTCGGTGTCCACGAAGATGATGCGCGCGTCCTTGTACTGCTTGTCGTCGTCGGCCCATACGTAGTAGTCCCCGTACGGCCCGTCCGGATCGCGCCTGGACTCCTGGAACCACGGATGCTGGTCACTCGTGTGGTTCATGACGAAGTCGATGATGACCCGCATGCCCCGCTGGTGCGCGGCGTCCACGAACTCGACGAAGTCGGCGAGGTCGCCGAAGTCGGGCAGGACGGCGGTGTAGTCGGAGACGTCGTACCCCCCGTCCCGCAGCGGCGACTTGAAGAACGGCGGGAGCCAGAGGCAGTCGACGCCCAGCCATTGCAGGTAGTCGAGCTTCGCGGTGAGGCCCTTGAGATCGCCGATGCCGTCGCCGTTGCTGTCCTGGAAGGAGCGGACGAGTACCTCGTAGAAGACCGCCCGCTTGAACCACTCGGGGTCGCGGTCCCTGGCGGGGGTGTCCTCGAAGGTGTCGGGGACGGGCTCATTGACGGTCATGATCGGGTGACCCTCCGGTCTGTGAGGACGGTCGCAGGGTGAAGATGTGCGCCGCTGCCAGGGAGTCACCCCCCGGTGCCAGGCGCACATAGTTGTCCCTGCCCCAGTGGTAGGTCTCGCCGGTGAGCTCGTCGCGCACCGGGAAGGACTCGGCCCCGCTCATCTGAGCGGCAGTAAGACCAAGTGCCGCGATGTCCAACGACACCGTCGCTTCGTGGGTGTGGTGGGGGTCCAGGTTGACCACCACGAGCACCGTGTCGGCGTAGGGCGCGTCGCAGTGCTTGGAGTACGCGATGACGTGGTCGTTGTCCGTGTGGTGGAAGCGCAGCGGACGCAGCCGCTGGAGGGCCGGATGGCGGCGGCGCAGCCGGTTCAGCGCGGTGATCAGCGGGGTCAGGGTGGTCCCCGAGCGCTCCGCCGCCTCCCAGTCGCGCGGGCGCAGCGCGTACTTCTCCGAGTCCAGGTACTCCTCGCTGCCCGGCCGCAGCGGGGTGTTCTCGCACAGCTCGTAACCGGAGTAGACCCCCCAGGACGGCGACAGCGTCGCCGCCAGCACCGCGCGCGTCTGGAAGGCGGGGCGGCCGCCCTCCTGGAGGTAGGCGTGGAGGATGTCGGGCGTGTTCACGAAGAAGTTCGGTCGCATGTACGCGGCGGATTCCCCCGCCAGCTCGTTCAGATAGCCGGTCAGCTCCTCCTTGCTGTTGCGCCACGTGAAGTACGTGTACGACTGCTGGAAGCCGACCTTCGCCAGCGTGTGCATCATCGCGGGCCTGGTGAACGCCTCGGCCAGGAAGATCACGTCCGGGTCGGCGCGGTTGATGTCGGCGATGACCTTCTCCCAGAAGACCACCGGCTTGGTGTGCGGGTTGTCGACGCGGAAGATCCGCACCCCGTGGCCCATCCAGAACCGCAGCACCCGCAGCGTCTCGCGCACGATGCCCCGGTAGGCGCCCTCCGCGTCGAAGGCCAGCGGATAGATGTCCTGGTACTTCTTCGGCGGGTTCTCCGCGTACGCGATGCTCCCGTCGGCCCTGTGGCGGAACCAGTCGGGGTGCTCCTTGACCCACGGGTGGTCCGGCGAGCACTGGAGCGCGAAGTCGAGGGCCACCTCCAGGCGCAGTGAGCGCGCCTTCGCGACGAAGTGGTCGAAGTCCTCCAGCGTCCCCAGGTCCGGGTGGACCGCGTCGTGCCCGCCCGCCGACGAGCCGATGGCCCAGGGACAGCCGACGTCGTACGGGCCCGCGGTGAGCGAGTTGTTCGGGCCCTTGCGGTAGGAGTCCCCGATGGGGTGGATCGGCGGCAGGTAGACGACGTCGAAGCCCATCGCGGCCACCGCGTCCAGCCGCTGAGCGGCGGTACGCAGCGTGCCGGAGACGGGCGGCTCGCCCTCGCGCACGACGGCGCCCTCCGAGCGCGGGAACAGCTCGTACCAGGAGCCGAACAGCGCCCTCGGGCGCTCCACCTGGAGCCCCATCGCGCGCGACGCCGAGACCAGCTCGCGCAGCGGGTACCGGTCCAGCACCGCCGTGACCTCGGGCGTGAGCGCGCCGGCGAGGCGGGTGGCGACCGGCCGCGAGGTGTCGCGCAGCGCGTCAACGGCCTCCAGGACGACGGGCCTGCCCGCGTTCTTGGGCACCCCGGCCGCCGCGCGCTCGTGCAGCGCGGCGCCCTCCTCCAGAGTCAGCTCCGTGTCGATCCCCGCCGGGATCTTGATCTTCGCGTGGTGCCGCCAGGTGCCGACCGGGTCGCTCCACGCCTCGACGGTGTACGTCCACCTGCCCTCCGCGTCCGGCGTGACCTCGGCGCCCCAGCGGTCGGTGCCGGGCGCGAGTTCGCGCAGCGGGGTCCACGGGCCGCTGCGGCCCGCCGGATCGCGGAGGACGACGTTGGCGCCCACCGCGTCGTGCCCCTCGCGGAAGACCGTGGCCGAGACCTGGAAGGTCTCACCGGCCACGGCCTTCGCGGGACGGCGTCCGCAGTCGACGGACGGCTGGACGTCGAGAACGGGAATGCGACCAATCATGGGCTCACCTGGGTGCCTTGCGGAGGATGTGGTGGTATCCGCTCTTTCTATCTGCTCCGCCGGCGGCTTTCGGGCTGCGGGCATGGCCGCTCCTGTACGCGTTCACTCGGGTGGGGGCGTGGCGCCGGGGGAGCCGGAGAAACCTGTCGGGAGCCTGCCCAAGGGACATGGGAGGGCAATCCGCCTCAACATGAACTACTAGTACGTAGCTGACGGCGGCGGAAGTACCTGGTCGTACGGAGAAACAGCATGGCGCGAACCCGCCCCGCGACCAGGTGCGGCGGCGGGGCGGGTTCCTCTTGCGCGGCGGCCTCAAGGGCCGTATACGGTCCGCGTCTCACCCCTTGGGTGTGGTCAGGGTGGGGCGGGGCGGTGTGGGCATGCCCGCGCCGATGAAGAAACTGGGGTGCGGCGGCTGGTTGTAGGCGGTGTTCTGCCAGGCCAGGCCCGTCCGGTACATGCGGTCGTGCAGCAGCGTCGTCACGCGCTGGTTCGTCTCGTGCGGCGTCGAGTAGATCCGCAGCGCCGAGTTGTCCGACGTCGGCCACACGACCTCTTCGCGCCAGTCGCCGAGGAGGTCGCCGGAGAGCGAAGGAGTCGCCTTGGTGCCGTTGTTGGAGTGCACACCGGAGCCCGTCAGCAGCCGGGTGTCCGAGCCGGTCCCGTACTTGTCGATGTGCGTGCCGTCCAGCAGCTCCCGCACCGGGTCACCGTCCCACCAGGACAGGAAGTTGATGCTGGAGGGCTTGCGGCCCTTCGCGCCGCCGCCCTCGTCGCGGAGGGAGCCGTCGGCCGCCGACCACATCTCGGCGCCGTCGCTCCCCGGCCAGATGTCGCCCGCCACGCCGCGCCCGTTGTCGCCGCCCGCCGAGGTCTGCCACAGCACCTGGCCGCTGCGCGCGTCGGCGAACCAGGAGCTGGGCTTCGAGGAGTCCTCGGAGACCTTGAAGTATTCGAGCCCCGAGCGGGACGGGTCCAGGTCGCCGAGGTGCCCCGCGTCGCCGTGCCCGAGCTTCGTCGTCCACAGGCCCGCGCCGTTGTCGTTCACCGCCATCGCGCCGTAGACGATCTCGTCCTTGCCGTCCTGGTCCACGTCGCCGACCGACAGGCTGTGGTTGCCCTGGCCGTCGTAGCCCTTGCCCGCGTTGGTGGAGCTGTTCGAGTCGAACGTCCACTGGCGGGTGAGCTGCCCGCCGGAGAACTTCCAGGCGGAGAGCGTGGACCGGGTGTAGTAGCCGCGCGCCGTCACCAGCGAGGGCGTCTGCCCGTCCAGATAGGCGGTGCCCGCGAGGAAGCGGTCCACGCGGTTGCCGTAGCAGTCGCCCCACGCGCAGACGTCGCCGCGCGCCGTCACATAGTCGACGGTGTCCAGCGCCGCGCCGTTCGCGCCGTCGAAGACCGTCAGGAACTCGGGGCCCGACAGCACATAGCCGCTGCTGTTGCGGTGGTCGGCGCTGGAGCTGCCGATGACCGTGCCCCGGCCGTCCTTCGTGCCGTCCGCCGTCTTCATGGCGACCTCGGCACGCCCGTTCCCGTCGTAGTCGTACACCTGGAACTGCGTGTAGTGCGCGCCCGAGCGGATGTTGCGCCCCAGGTCGATGCGCCACAGCCGCCGGCCCTCCAGCGTGTAGCCGTCGACGAGGGTGTTGGCCGTGGTGCCCGACTGGGAGTTGTCCTTGGCGTTCGTCGGCTGCCACTTGAGGACGAGGTCGAGATCACCGTCGCCGTCGAGATCGCCCACGGAGGCGTCGTTGGCCTCGTACGTGTAGCCGCTGCCGCCCGCCGGGGGCTGGAGCGGCACGTCCAGATAGCCGCTGGTGAACTTCTTCCCGACGGCCGACCTGCTCTGCTCCGTACCGTTCACGACGGCGGCGACGGTGTAGTCCGAGCCCGCGGCGGCGCCCTTGTCGAGCAGGTTGGTGCTGCCCGTGACGGGCGAGGAGTTCACCTTCGTGCTGCCCCGGTAGACGTTGAAGGCCACGTTGTCGGGGTCGGTGCCCAGCCAGCGCCAGCTCACGAGGTTGCCGTCCCCGCTGCGCACGCTCACGACGCCTCGGTCCAGCGCCTCCGCCTGCACGGCGGCTGCCGTCGCCGCGCGGGTGCCCGTGCCGCCTCCGGCGGCGTCCTCGGCGCCGGTCGTGGCCGCGTGCGAGAAGGCGGTCAGCCCTGCGGCGATGACGGCGCCCGCCGCTACGGCCGCTGCCATGGCGCGGCGGCGGGCTCTTCGCCCGCGCTGTCCTGCGTGGCCGGTACGGCGGCCGGTAGGGGGTCCGGTGCGGGGGGAGTCCACGGTTGCCTCCTGGGGACGGTGCGGGGTCGGGGATGACGGGGGTGTTTCGCACCGCTGTCGCCGCCGGGCCGGGAAAGGTTGCCGGTTGCCGGTTGCCGGTTGCCGGGGAGGGGGCGCGGCCGGGCGCGGGCGTCATCCGGGTGCCCCGGCGCACCCCCGTACGGGGGACCGACCGGTCTGACCGGCGGAGATGACCGGGTGGAAGTTGTACACAATCGCCAGAGAATCGCGAGGAAGGGGCGTAATCGTCGGCATCGCGCCGCTACCGTCGAGATGTGAAGGCCATTCGTCGATTCTCCGTGCGCCCCGTCCTTCCCGAACCCCTGAGGCCGCTCAGCGAGCTGGCGCGCAATCTGCGCTGGTCCTGGCACTCCGAGACCCGTGAGCTGTTCCAGGCCGTCGACCCGGCCGCCTGGGAGTCCGCGGGCGGTGACCCGGTACGGATGCTGGGCTCCGTACCCCCGGAGCGGCTGGAGAGCCTGGCCGCCGACCGAGGCTTCCTGCGGCGGCTCGCCGTCGTCAGCGGAGACCTCCACGACTATCTGTCCGAGCCGCGCTGGTACCAGGGAGAGAGCGGCGAACTGCCGCGCGCCGTCGCCTACTTCTCCCCCGAGTTCGGCATCACAGCGGCGCTCCCGCAGTACAGCGGCGGCCTCGGCATCCTCGCCGGGGACCACCTCAAGGCCGCCAGCGACCTCGGCGTCCCCCTCATCGGCGTCGGCCTCCTCTACCGGCACGGCTACTTCCGGCAGAGCCTGTCCCGCGACGGCTGGCAGCAGGAGCACTACCCCCTCCTCGACCCCGACGAGCTGCCGCTGGAGACGCTGCGCGACGCCGACGGCAGACCCGTGCGCGTCGCGCTCCGGCTCCCCGGCGGGCGCTCGCTGCACGCCCACGTCTGGCACGCGCGCGTCGGCCGCGTCCCGCTGCTCCTCCTCGACTCCGACGTGGAGGAGAACGCGCCGACCGAGCGCGACGTGACCGACCGGCTCTACGGCGGGGGCAGCGAACACCGGCTGCTCCAGGAGATGCTGCTCGGCATCGGCGGCGTGCGCGCCGTGCGCGCGTACTGCGCGGCGACGGGCCACCCCCAGCCGGAGGTCTTCCACACGAACGAGGGACACGCCGGGCTGCTCGGCCTGGAGCGCATCCGCGAGCTGGGCGAGGGGGGCGGGGGAGAGGGGCTGGACTTTGACGCCGCCGTCGAGGCCGTACGCGCGGGCAACGTCTTCACCACCCACACCCCCGTCCCCGCGGGCATCGACCGCTTCGACCGCGAACTCGTCGCACGCCACTTCGGCGAGGACGGCGAACTGCCCGGACTCGACGTCCAGGACATCCTGCGGCTCGGCATGGAGAGCTACGCGGGCGGCGAGGCCAACCTCTTCAACATGGCCGTCATGGGCCTGCGCCTCGCCCAGCGCGCCAACGGCGTCAGCACCCTGCACGGCTCCGTCAGCCGTGGCATGTTCGCCGGGCTCTGGCCGGGCTTCGACGCCGGGGAGGTGCCCATCGCCTCCATCACCAACGGCGTACACGCCGCCACCTGGGTGGCCCCCGACGTCCCCGGCGAGCCGTATCTGCTGCCCGACGCGGAGCTGTGGGAGCTGCGGCGCACCCTGCGCGAACAGCTCGTCCACGAGGTGCGCGCCAGGCTGCACGCCTCGTGGCGCCAGCGCGGCGCGGCACAGGCCGAGCTGGGGTGGGTCGACGGGGTGCTCGACCCCGACGTGCTCACCATCGGCTTCGCGCGCCGCGTCCCCTCGTACAAGCGGCTCACCCTCATGCTGCGCGACCGCGACCGGCTGATGGAACTGCTGCTCCACCCCACCCGGCCCGTCCAGATCGTGGTGGCGGGCAAGGCGCACCCGGCCGACGACGGCGGCAAGCGCCTCATCCAGGAACTGGTCCGCTTCGCGGACGATCCGCGCGTACGCCACCGGATCGTGTTCCTCCCCGACTACGGCATGGCGATGGCCCAGAAGCTCTACCCGGGCTGCGACGTCTGGCTGAACAACCCCCTCCGCCCACTGGAGGCGTGCGGCACGAGCGGAATGAAGGCCGCGCTCAACGGCTGCCTCAACCTCTCCGTGCTCGACGGCTGGTGGGACGAGTGGTACGAGCCGGACTTCGGGTGGGCCGTCCCCAGCGCGGACGGTGCGGCGGCCTCCCACGAGGAACGGCGCGACGACATCGAGGCCGCCGCGCTCTACGAACTGGTCGAGGACCACGTCGCGCCCGCCTTCTACGACCGGGGCAGCAGCGGCACGGGGCTGCCCGAGCGCTGGATCGAGATGGTCCGTCAGACGCTCTCCCGGCTCGGGCCCAAGCTCCAGGCCGACCGCATGGTGCGCGATTACACGCACCGGCTCTACGCGCCCGCCGCGCGGGCGCAGCGCGAGCTGGGGGCGGGGGTCGCGCGCGAACTGGCGGCGTGGAAGGCACGGGTCCGCGACGTGTGGCCGCACGTCGCGGTGGACCACGTCGAGTCCACGGGACCGGCCGGGCCCGTGGACGCGACCGGCACGCCGGGGGTGGCGGGCGACGCCATGGAGCTGGGCACGGCGCTCGCGCTGCGGGTGCGGGTCGCGCTCGGAGGGCTGGAGCCCGGGGATGTGGAGGTCCAGGCGGTCGCGGGCCGGGTGGACGAGTCGGACCGCATCACCGGGGCGGATGCGGTACGGGTGCCGCTGAAGCCGACGTCGGGGCCGGACCTGGAGGGGCGCTGGCTGTACGAGGGTCCGCTCGCACTCGACCGTACGGGGCCCTTCGGGTACACGGTCCGCATCCTGCCCGCACACCGGCTGCTGGCCTCACCCGCCGAACTCGGCCTGGTCGCGGCGCCACCGGAAGACGACGCGGCGTCCGTCTCGGGGGAGGCGGCGGGGTTGCTGATGAGGTAAGGGTTGTGGCGGTTGGGCTGGGCGGCGTTTTTGGGTGCGGCTCTTGTGTGTGGGGGGGGCTCGCCTTGGGCTTCGGCCCCTTCACGGGGGTGTTGCGCGGGACGGCTGGCCTCTCAGGTGGGTGCCGTAGGGCCCCCGCTGGTTTTTGTGCCGCGGCACGAGGCGCGGGGGCGCTGTGTGGGTGGGGTCGGTGCCGCGCCGGGGTGTCTCCTCGGGCGGCGACAAGTGCGGGTCTCGTGTGCGGCTTTCCCCCGGCACTCGTCGCCACCACTTGCGGGGACACCCCACCACGTCCCCTCCCAGGAACGTGGCCGACCTCGGCCCGGTGGCCTTCACCGTTGTGGGCAGGCGTTCCGCAACCCGGGTTGCGCGTCGGAACGCCGTGCCGGAGAAGTCGGAACGCCGTGCCGGAGAAGTCGGAACGCCGTGCCGGGGAAAGGGCCCGGCACGGCGTTTCAGGGGGTGGACGGGGAGCGTCAGCTCACCTTGACGCCCGTCCAGGCCGCCTCTACGGCCTTCGTTTCGGCGCTGCCCTCGCCGAAGAGCCCGTTCGCGGCCTTCACCGTGGCCTCACGCGCCCCCTTGTAGTCCGTGTTGGATGTCATGAACTCCGTGAGGGCCTTGAACCAGATCTTCTCGGCCTTCTCGATGCCGATGCCCTCCACCTTGGAGCCGTCGGCCGTCGGGGAGTTGTACTTGACCCCGTTCAGCTCCTTTTCGCCGCTGCCCTCGGACAGCAGGTAGAAGAAGTGGTTGGCGATACCGGACGAGTAGTGGACGTCCACGCCCCCGGCGTTGGAGTCCCAGTAGTCGAGGGAGTTGCCGTCCTTGCTGGGCTCGTCCATGTAGCGCAGCGGCGTGCCGTCGCCGTTGATGTCGATCCGTTCGCCGACGAGGTAGTCCGGCACGTCGGTCTTGTTGTTGACCTTGAACTCGACCCCGGCGGCGAAGATGTCGGAGGTCGCCTCGTTGAGGCCGCCGGACTCGCCCGCGTAGACCAGTCCCGCCGTGGTCGAGGTGACGCCGTGCGACATCTCGTGGGCCGCGACGTCGACGGAGGTCAGCGGGCTCTTGTTGCCCTCGCCGTCGCCGTACGTCATGCAGAAGCAGGAGTCGTCCCAGAAGGCGTTGACGTAGTTGTCGCCGTAGTGGACGCGGCTCGCCGCGCCCTTGCCGTCGCCCGCTATGCCCTCGCGGCCGTGCACGTCCTTGAAGTAGTCCCAGGTCACGCCCGCGCCGTAGTGCGCGTCGACCCCGGCCGTCTGCTTGTCGGCCGCTGTGCCGTCGCCCCACTTGTCGTCGTCGTCGGTCAGCAGCTCGCCGTCGCCGCTCTCGCCGTTCGCGAGGTCGGTGGTGGTGTTGCCGCCGCGTGCGGTGTCGGTGAGCGTGTAGGAGCTGCCGGAACCCTCGGTACCCAGCTCGACGGAGCCGCTGTACTGGCTCTCGCCCGTGCCCTCCTGGATGCCCTGGAACTCGAAGAGCTTCTTGCCGGAGGAGGCGTCGGTGATGACGTGCATCCGGTTCGGGGCGCCGGACTTCTGGGTGCCGCCGACGACCGTCTCCCACGCCAGGGTGGGCTCGCCGTCCATCGCCCAGACCACCTTGCGGGGGGCCTCGCTGCCCTTCGCCTTCGGCGTCTCGGGCTTCTCGGAGGCCGCGGCCGTCGTGCTCGCGACGGTGATCTCGGCCTTGGTGGCCTTGGTGACGCCCGTGCGCTTCCCGGACTTCGCCTTGTGGACCACGAGGTCGCCGCCGAGGACGGGGAGCCCGTCGTACGTGCGCTCGTAACGGGTGTGGGTGGCGCCGTCCTTGTTCTTGATGACGTCCTTGACGTGCAGCTTCTCCTTCGGGCCCAGCCCGAGCGCCTCGGCGTCGGCGGCCTTCGCGGCGGGCGCGTCGGCCGTCTTGACGAGGTCGGCGTGCTGACTGGCGGAGAGCTGCGCGGGCAGCGCGCCCTGCTGGAAGGCGGACTCCTGGGGGCTGGGCCCGGCGTTGGCCGTGCCCGCCGTGACGCCCGCCGCGACCAGCGCGGCGGTGGCGACGAGCGCCCCGGAAAGCCGGGTGACGCGCTGCTTCTTGTTGAGGTGTCGCACGCGGTGGCTCCTTCTGCCGTGGGGGGCCGGACGCGACCGCGTTCAGGGGCCGCTGTCCGGGCAGAACGGTGGAACGGTGATGCGGGTGGGACATGTGCGTGCCGAGTGGTACGTGTGTACGGCACGGAGGCAGACTGCCACCGCAGGTATGTACATGTCACCGGTTTCTGTCGGTACTCCTCGGACGATGACCGGATTTCGTTCGTTGACACGAAGGCCGCGCCCACATAGCGGACGCGGCCTTCGGTTCGGGCGGGGGTGCTTGGTGCTGTGTTACGCGGTGAGCTTCCAGGAGTTGATGTAGCCCGAGTCGGAGTTGTAGATGTCGGTCACCCTCAGCTTCCAGGTGCCCTTCGCGACCTCCGAGGACGCGTTGACGGTGTACGTCGTCTTCACGTTGTCCGCCGAGTCGGAGGCGCTGGTGTTCTTGAGGCGGTAGGCCGTGCCGTCCGGCGCGACGAGGTCGATGCGCAGGTCACCGCGGTAGGTGTGGACGATGTCGACGGCCACGGAGGTCGTCGCGGAGGCGTTGCCCGCCTTGTCGATGGTGACGGGGGACTCGACGCTGCCCGGGTCCGGGATCTGGTAGTCGGTGGTGTTCTCGTTGCCGCTGGGCGGCGGCTCCTCGCCACCGGGACGGCTGCCGACGTTGACGGCTGCCCAGGCGTGGGCGACGGCGTTGTACTGGGTGCTGTCCTGCCCGTACAGGTCGGCCGCGGCCTGGAGGGTTCCGGTGCGGGCCGCCGCGTAGTTGGTGTTGGAGGTGAAGCGCTCGGTCAGCGCCTTGTACCAGATCT
This sequence comes from Streptomyces sp. NPDC054796, assembly GCF_053611545.1. Taxonomy (NCBI): domain Bacteria; kingdom Bacillati; phylum Actinomycetota; class Actinomycetes; order Kitasatosporales; family Streptomycetaceae; genus Streptomyces; species Streptomyces sp. NPDC054796. The sequence continues at coordinate 68,309 of NZ_JBSHAO010000020.1, forward strand.
TCTCGGCCGCCGCGCGGCCGATGCCGGTGACCGGCAGGTTGTCGTACGTCGGGGAGTCGTACGAGACCCCGTTGACGACCTTCTGGCCGCTGCCCTCGGACAGCAGGTAGAAGAAGTGGTTGGCGACACCGGACGAGTAGTGGACGTCGACCCCGCCGATGCCCGAGTACCAGTTGTCCTTCGACGCGCCGTCCTTGCTCGGCTTGTCCATGTAGCGCAGCGGCGTGCCGTTGCCGTTGATGTCGATCTTCTCGCCGACGAAGTAGTCGCCGACGTCCTTCGCGTTGTTGGCGTTGAACTCGACCGCCGCCGCGAAGATGTCGGACGTCGCCTCGTTGAGGCCGCCGGACTCGCCGCTGTAGACGAGCTTGGCCGTGGCGGCGGTGACGCCGTGCGTCATCTCGTGGGCCGCGACGTCGATGGAGGTCAGCGGCTTGCTGTTGCCCGAGCCGTCGCCGTACGTCATGCAGAAGCAGGAGTCCTGCCAGAAGGCGTTGACGTAGTTGTTGCCGTAGTGGACCCGGCTGTAGGCGCCCACGCCGTCGCCGCGGATGCCGCTGCGGCCGTGCACGTTCTTGTAGTAGTCCCAGGTGAGGGCCGCGCCGTAGTGCGCGTCCACGCCCGCTGTCTGGGTGTTGGACGGGGTGCCGTCGCCCCAGACGTCGTCGGCGTCGGTGAAGAGGGTGCCGGTGCCGGAGGTGCCCCGGTTGAGGTTGTACGTCTTGTGGCTGCCGCGCGCCGTGTCCGTCAGCGAATACTGGCTGCCCGAGCCCGCGGTACCCAGGGTGACCTGGCCGCTGTACTGGCTGTTGCCCGTGCCGTTGTGCACGGCCTGGTACTCGAAGAGCTTCTCGCCCGTCTTCGCGTCGGTGATGACGTGCAGCTCGTTCGGGGTGCCGTCCTTCTGGGTGCCGCCGACGACCTTCTCCCAGGCGAGTACGGGCTTCCCCTCGGCCGCCCACAGGACCTTGCGGGGCGCGGTGCTGCCCTTGGCCTTGGACTTGGCGGGCTTGTGCGCGCCGGGAGCCTCGGTGCTGGAGACGGATATCTCCGCCTTCGTGGCCTTGGTGACGCCGGTGGTCTCACCGGACTTCGTCTCGTGCACGACGAGATCGCCGCCGAGGACGGGGAGTCCGTCGTACGTGCGCTCGTAGCGGGTGTGCGTCGAGCCGTCGGCGTTCTTGACGACTTCCCGTACCTTCAGCTCTTCCTTGCCGCCGAGACCGATGGCCTTCGCGGTGGCCGGTTCGGCCGCGTCCGCCTCGCGGATCAGCTCCGCGCGCTGGGAGGGGGAGAGCTTGACGGGGAGGGCGCCGGGGTCGGCCTTGGCGGCCGGGGCCTTCGTGCCTTCGCCCGCCGCTGTGGCGTGGGCCTGAAGGCCGAGGGTGAGCATCGCCGAGGCGGCGACGACCGCTCCGGCCGCGGCAAGGCGCTGACGGGGTCTGTGTCTCACGCTGAACTCCTTCTGCGGGGGGTGGTGCAGAACTGGTGGAGCTTCCCGGACGCGACACTGCGGACCGGGGGCGCGTGGGGGGAGTTGAGGCGCCGTGCACAGCGAGGGAAGAGTGGCACCGAAGGGCTGTCCGTGGCACCGGAGTGACGCAAAGTTGGCCAGAAGTCGTCCGTTGACGAAAAAACGGTGTCCGCTGAGCGAACCTGACGGTCACGCGTGGCGCCGCGCGGCGGAATCAACGGTTCCCTGACCTGCGGCGCGGCGGAGCCGTGGCCTCCGCCGCGCCGCAGGCGTGGCCGCGTGCCGCCGTGCGACCGTCACGACCTGGACAGGTTCAGCAGCTTCCTTAGTTATCCCTAGTGTTGTGCCTATATGGTTGCGGGTATGGAGTTGCTGCGCATGTCCAAGGCTGCGAAGCGTCTCGGGGTACACCCGATGACGCTTCGCCAGTGGGCGTTGGACGGCAAGATCCCGTTCATCTGGGTCGGGCGTGAGCGTCGGTTCTCCTCGGTGGACGTGGAGAACATGAAGCGCGGCAGCGACTCCTCGACTTCCCGTCCGCGCCTTGAGCTGCTGTATGTGCGGGTGTCCGGCCCGTCAGGGCAGGGGTCCTCGCTGGAGGCACAGGAGGCCGAGTTGCGGGCCAGCTCGAGCGGGACGGTCGTCGAGGTCATCAAGGATCGCGGCTCCGGCTTGAAGGAGGACCGGCCCGGCTTGAACCGGGTGATCGCGATGGTCTCGGACGGTTCTGTGACCGTGGTGCGGGTGACGCATGAGGATCGGTTGGCTCGTTTCGGGATCGGCTGGCTCAAGCGGCTGTTCGCCGTGTACGGCGTCACCGTTGAGGTGCTGCACCCCAAGAAGCCCGGCGGCCGGGACGAACTCCTCGAAGACTTCGTCTCGCTGGCGACGACGTTCGCCGGGCGGCTGTACGGGATGCGTAGTGCGGACAACCGGCGTCGCCTGCTGGCCGAGTCGGGACAGTGCAGCGCGTGGGGCCGTGTCGAGTGAGCCGTAAGCTGCCGCTCGCCGACGGCGAGACTTCCCGTACCGCGTGCGCCCGCGTCCTGGTCCGCCGCGAGGTGGACGAGAAGACCGGCGAACTCCTCACCGGTGCCGCTGTGGTGGAGCGTGTCGGCTGGTGCGCCGATCTGGTGACCGGCATGGTTGCCTCCCTGCTCGGTCAGCACTGGAACACCGCAGACGTGGACACCCTGGCGGGCCGGGGTGGATCCCGGAGGCCGTACGCTGCCGACGAACGCGTGGATGGCGCTGCGGCGTCTCGGCTGGACCGTCAGTTCTGACGCGAAGGTCAACGACCGGATGGTGCGTGCCGCGCAGGAGCAGACCGGGCGCCTGCTGCGGTCGGTGAAGTGGCGCGCCGATGCGGCCGCCGGAATCCTGGCTACCTGGCCCGTTGATCCGAACAAGCGCACCGAAACCGAGTGGGAAGCGGTGCGTGCCGCGATCCCCGGTGGGGAGCACCTGCCATCGAGCGTGATCCGCTCCCGCACCCGGCAGATCACCGACTTCAAACGCAAGAACGGCCGTCTCCCGGCTGATGTGTTCGAGCTGGAACCGGCTCCCCGTGCCGCGCGGATGCTGTTGCTGGCCGCCTGTGATGGGCAACAGGCGTCGATCGAGCGGTCCGGGACCGAGCCGGCGAGGGTTCTGCTGCGGTTGCAGCTACCCGCCCGGCCCGATCCGCAGCAGTACGCGCACTGGTCGTGGGTGGCGTGCACGATCACGCTGCCGCCCACGGTCCCCGCGAACGCCGTTGTGCACCTGCCGACCCTGCGTGTCGTCGGCGGAAAGGTGCGGGTCGACCTTGCCTACACCCACCCCGTCCCCAAAGCCCAGCGCTGCGGGCACACTGTCGCGCTCGGTGTGGACTGGGGTCTCAACACGCTCCTCAGCGCGGGCGCTGCCCGCCTGCACGACGACGGCCGGATCACTGCCCTTGGCGCGGGCGCGCAGTTCCGCGCCTGCGGTGTGCTCGCCAAGCAGTACCGTCTGCGGAAGCAGTCCGAGCGGCTGCACGCCAAGACCGCCCAGTACACGCGTCTCGCCGGCCCCGTCTTGGAGGCGAAGCGAGCCGTGCTGGCGGAAGAGATCCGGCGCGTCTCGGGGCGTCGCTCCCACCTCAACGACGCATTGGCCTGGGCCGCTGCCCGTTGAGCCGTAGACCAAGCCGTTGCGGCGAGGGCGACGGTCATCTGTCTGGAAGACCTGCGGTCGATGGAAGCGGGCGGCACGGACCGCACGCAGAACACCCGCATGTCCCAGACCGTGCGTGGGCGGATCGCTGACCGTGTGCGGCACCTCGCCGCCGAAGTCGGCATCGCCGTGGTGGCCGTGCCCCCGGCAAACACGTCCAAGCACTGCCCGCACTGCCTCACCCCACTGCGGCACCGCAAGGCCCCGGACAGGCCCACCGTCTCCGGCTGGAAATGGGCCGTCTGCCCGTCCTGCCGGTGGCAGGGCGACCGCGACCAGGGCGCGTGGCAGCGTATCGCCGCACGCGGCCTCACCCATCAGACCAAAACCGTCGTGGACAAGACCAGCAACACCATGGTGATCCGCAAGGTCGTGGACACGATGGAGACCAAAGCCGTCATCACGGCCACCGAGAAGACCAGCCGGACCGACCGGTCCCCAAGACCGGCCCCACCCGGTCACGAGCCAACCGTCCCGCGCCCAGGCGACGTGGGATTCCCTCCCCGGCCAGACCTTCGGGTCCGGCCGGAAAGCGTCCGGAGGGACACGCACCAACGAGCCGGACCTGGCTGCCCCGCGCAGCCCACCGGCACCAGGGCGTGACCGCGATCAGCACACCCACCACCGGCCACCGGCCACGCGGAGCAGCACTCGGCGCGGGATTCCATCTCCACGCTCACGCCACCCCGCCCAAGTGGGCAGATCCCACGTCGAACCCTACGGTTCACATGGGATCACTTAGCTGATCAGAGACGCTGTCCCGCCAGGCCCGGTGCAGCCCGGCGAAGCGGCCCTCGCCTGTGCCGTTCGCGCTGCCCGCGGCGCCCGTGCCGTCCGCGCCGCCCTTGCCGTTCGCGCCTCTGCCGTTCGCGCCGCCCGCGATGAGCGCGTCCGGCGCGCCGTCCTCCACGATCCGCCCGTCCTCCATCACCAGCACCCGGTCCGCTATCAGCACGGTGGAGAGCCGGTGCGCGATGACCACGGCCGTACGGCCCCGCAGCACCGTCGCCATCGCGCGCTGCACGGCGCGCTCGCCGGGGACGTCGAGCGAGGACGTCGCCTCGTCGAGGATCAGCACGGACGGGTCGGCCAGCAGCGCCCGCGCGAAGGCCACGAGCTGCCGCTGCCCCGCCGAGATGCGCCCGCCCCGCTTGCGGACGTCCGTGTCGTAGCCGTCGGGCAGTGCGGCGATGAAGTCATGGGCGCCGATGGACTTCGCGGCGTGCTCGATCTCGGCGCGGGTGGCGTCAGGGCGGCCGATGGCGATGTTCTCGGCGACCGTCCCGGAGAAGAGGAACGCCTCCTGGGTGACCATGACGACCCCGGCGCGCAGCGTCGGCGTGTCCAGGTCGCGCAGATCGGTGCCGTCGAGGAGGACCCGGCCCGACGACGGGTCGTAGAAGCGGGCCAGCAGCTTGGCGAGGGTGGACTTGCCCGCTCCCGTCGCGCCGACGACGGCGACGGTCTGCCCGGCGGGCAGCGTCAGATCGAAGCGGGGCAGCACCTCGCCGCCCGTGCGGTAGGTGAAGCGGACGCCGTCGAAGACCACCTCGCGGCCGGGGCGTGCGGCGTCGCGCGGGGGCAGCGGACTGGGCTCGGCGGGCTCGGGCACGGACGGCGTCTGGGCCAGCAGCCCGGCGATCTTCTCCAGCGAGGCGGCGGCCGACTGGTACGAGTTGAGGAAGACGCTCAGCCGGTCGATGGGGTCGTACAGCCGTCGCAGGTACAGCGCCGCCGCGGCGAGCACCCCCAGTGCGAGGCCGTTCGAGGCGACGCGGTAGGCGCCCCAGATGACGAGCGCGGCGAGGGCGACGTTGGCGACGAGGCGCGAGCACACCACATAGCGCGCCGTCTCCAGGATGGCGGCGCCGTTGACCTCGCGGTGCGCGCCGTTGAGCCGCGCGAACACGGCGTCGTTCGCGCGCTCGCGGCGGAAGGACTGCACGGGGCGTATGCCGTTCATCGTCTCGGCGAACTTCACGATGATGGAGGCGATGGCCGTCGACTTCGTGCGGTAGACGCGCAGCGAACGGTGGTGGAAGTTCCGCATGAGCAGGGACAGCGGCAGGAAGGAGAACAGCGCGGCACCGCCGAGACCGGCGTCCAGGTAGAGCAGCATCGCGAGGATGTAGACCGTGGACAGCAGCACGGCGAGCAGCTCCTGAAGCCCCTCGTCGAGGAGTTCGCGCAGCGACTCGACGTCCGTCGTGGCGCGGGATATGAGGCGCCCCGAGGTGTAGCGGTCGTGGAAGTCGACGCTGAGGGCCTGCGCGTGCCGGTATATGCGCGCGCGCAGTTCCAGCAGCACACCCTGGTTGATGCGGGCCGCGGCGAGGATGAAGGCGTGCTGGAAGCCGCCGGACGCGAGCGCGCAGAGGAGATAGGCGGCTCCGACGGCCAGGAGCGGGCCGGAGTCCTCGTGGTCGCGCAGGGCGGGGACGGCGCGGTCGATGGCGAACGCGACGAGCAGCGGGCCCGCCTGGACGGCGGCCTGCTGGAGGAACAGCAGCAGCGCCGCGACGGCCACGCGCCCGCGCCGCGGGCGCAGGAGCGACCCGAGCAGCTTCCGCGAGGCGCCCGGGGGCGCGGGGAGGACGTCCCGGGTGAAGGGATCGTCGGCGGCGGGAGCGGGGTTGGGGGCGGGGTGGGGCTCGGGCGTGTGCGCGGTGCCTGTGCTTGCGCCGGGGCTGGACGTGGGGGTGCCCGTGCCGGTGCCGGTTCCCGTGCCGGTGCGGCGGGTGTTGACATGGCTGGTGCCGGTTCCGGTGTCCGTGCTGGTCCCGGCGCCGGTCCCTGCGCCCGTGCGGGTGCCGGTTCCCGTGCCGGTGTCGGTGCTGTTTCCCGTGTCGGGTCGGCGGACGGTGACGTTGTCCGTGTCCGTGTCCGTGCCGGGGCGGGGGTCCTCTTCGGCGCTGTGCGCGTTCGCGCCGCGTACGGTGCTGGTCAACGCTCCCCCTCGTCCCTGTCGTCCTCGTCGTGTTCCTCGCCGGACATCAGATGGCGGTACTCCGTGTTGCTCCGCAGCAGTTCGTGGTGGGTGCCCACGGCCGTGACGCGTCCGCCAGAGAGCAGCGCCACGCGGTCGGCCAGTTGGACCGTCGAGGGCCGGTGCGCGATGACGAGCGCGGTGGTGCCGGCCAGCACCTCGCGCAGCGCGGCCTCGACCGCCGCCTCCGTGTGCACGTCCAGCGCGGAGAGCGGGTCGTCCAGGATGAGGAACCGGGGCCGCCCGACCACGGCGCGCGCGAGCGCCAGCCGTTGCCGCTGTCCGCCGGAGAGGCTCAGCCCCTGCTCGCCGACCTGGGTGTCGGCGCCCTCGGGGAGCGCGCCGACGAAGCCGTCGGCCCGCGTGACCCGCAGCGCCCGCGCCAACGCCTCCTCCTCCCCGGCCCGTTCCTCGTCCGTCTCCCTCCCGTCGTCCGAGGCGCCCATCAGCACGTTCTCGCGCACGGAGGCCGAGAAGAGCGTCGGCTCCTCGAAGGCGACGGCCACCCGTGCGCGCAGCACGTCCCGTGGCATGTCCGCGATGTCGGCGCCGTCGAGCGTGATCCGTCCGGCGGTGGCTTCGTGGAGCCGGGGCACGAGCGCGGCGAGTGTCGTCTTGCCGCTGCCCGTGCCGCCGACCAGGGCCATGGTCTCGCCGGGGCGTATGTGCAGATCGACGCGTTCGAGCGTGGCGGGGGAGCCGGGCGCCGCGTCGGGATAGCGGAAGCCCACCCCGTCGAACCGCAGCCCGCCGTCCGCCTCCTCGTTCCCACGCGCGCTCACACCCGTGTGCGCGGGCGCGGGCGCGTCCGCTGGCAGGGGCGCGTCCATGACCTCGAAGAAGCGGTCGGCGGCCGTCGCCGCCTCGTTGCTCATCGCCAGCAGGAACCCGATCGAGTCCACGGGCCAGCGCAGCGCCAGCGCCGTGGACAGGAAGGCGACCAGGGTCCCGGCCGACAGCTCCCCGTCCGCCACCTGGAGCGTGCCCAGCACCAGCGCGGCGCCGATGGCGATCTCGGGCAGCGTCATGACCAGCGCCCAGATGCCCGCCAGCAGCCTCGCCTTGCGCAGCTCCGTGCCGAGCAGCCGCTCCGAGAGGACGCGGAAGGCGCGGGCCTGGCTGCGGTGACGGCCGAAGCCCTTGATGATCCGTATCCCGAGAACGGCCTCCTCGACCACCGTCGTCAGATCCCCGACCTGGTCCTGCGCGCGACGTGCCGCCACCGCGTACCGCGTCTCGAAGACGGAGCACAGCGCCACCAGCGGGATCACGGGCCCGAGCAGCACCAGCCCCAGCACCCACTGCTGCATCAGCAGAATCGCGCAGCCCACGAGGATCGTGGCGCCGTTGACCAGCAGGAACGTCAGGGGAAAGGCGAAGAACATCCGCAGCAACTGGAGATCCGTCGTCGCGCGCGACAGGAGCTGCCCGCTGGCCCAGCGGTCGTGGAAGGAGACGGGCAGGCGTTGCAGCCGTTCGTAGAGCCCCGCCCGCATCGTGGCCTCCACGCCCGCGAGCGGCCTGGCCACCAGCCAGCGGCGCAGCCCGAACAGGACCGCCTCCGCCACACCCACCGCGAGGAGCAGGGCCCCGCCCAGCCACACCCCTCCCGCGTCCCGCGCGGCGACGGGCCCGTCCACGATCCACTTGAGCACCAGCGGGATCACGAGCCCCATGCACGAGGCGACGACACCCACGAGCGCGGCGGACATCAGCCGCACCCGCACCGGCCGCACATACGGCCACAGCCGCACCAGCGAACGCACGGCCGAGCGCCGTCCCTCGGCAGCGACGGGCGCGGACGGGGACACGGACGGGGACGCGGAAGCACCGGGCGGCGCTCCGTCCGGTAAGGGGCTGCTGGCGGCTGTGGCAGTCACGATTCACGAGAGTACGGACCGCCACTGACAACGCTCATCCGGTTTTCCCGGCCCGTTCCCCCGGCCCCGCCCGCGCCCCCTCACCACCGTTTTCGCTCCCCGCGCGCTCCCCGCGACACCTGTGCGCGCCCGCGGTCCGTACCCGCGCGCCGCCCGTCCGCATGGCATCCCGGACACCCGCGTCTGAACGCGGCATGCCGTGCGGTGGCGGGAACGGTGAACAACTAGCATCCGTCCATGACCGCGTACGCCCAGCCCCAGCCCGAGCAGCGCAGCCGCGTCCAGCGCCCCGAGCCCCAGGGGAGGCCGCGGCTGGGGGTCGCCGTCATCACCATGGGCAACCGGCCCCGCGAGCTGGAGGCGCTGCTGCGCTCTGTGGCCGAGCAGGACGTACGGCCGACGCGCGTCGTGGTCGTCGGCAACGGCACGCCCCTGCCGGAGTTCCCCGCGACCCTGCCCCCGGTGACCAAGGTCGAGCTGGACGAGAACCTCGGCGTCACCGGCGGGCGCAACGCGGCGCTCGACGCGCTGCTCGCCCACGGAGACGTCGACGTCGTCATCGACCTGGACGACGACGGGCTGCTGGTCGGCCGCGACGTCTTCGGCCGCATCCAGGACCTGATGGCGCACGACCAGGGACTCGGCGTCCTCAGCTTCCGCATCGCCGACGAGACAGGGCACACACAGCGCCGCCACGTCCCGCGCCTGCGCTCGCGCGACCCGATGCGCGGCGGCCTGACCACGACGTTCCTCGGCGGCGGCCACGCGCTGCGCACGCGCATGCTGGAGGAGACCGGCGACTGGCCCGACGAGTTCTTCTTCGCCCACGAGGAGACGGACCTCGCCTGGCGCGCGCTCGACGCGGGCTGGAAGGTCCGCTACGCGCCCGAACTGCTGCTCCAGCACCCGCGCACCTCGCCCGCGCGGCACGCCATCTACTACCGGATGACCGCGCGCAACCGCGTCTGGCTCGCCCGCCGGAACCTCCCGCTCCCGCTCATCCCCGTCTACCTCGGCACCTGGACGCTGCTGACCCTGCTGCGCACGCGCTCCCTCGTGGGGCTGCGGGCCTGGGCGGGCGGCTTCGCCGAGGGGGTGCAGACCCCGTGCGGGGAGCGCAGGCCGATGCGCTGGCGGACGGTATGGCGCATGACCCGGCTCGGACGGCCGCCTGTCATCTGACGCGGGTCATCTGTCATCTGTTACCTGTTATCCGTCATCCGTCATCTGACACCCGTCGCCCGTCGCCCGTCACCCGGCGGCCGACGCCCGACGCAGGTTCCTGATCGCGGGGACGGACAGCAGCGCGGCCGAGACGACGAGCGCCATTGCCCCGCCCAGCAGCAGCACGGTCCGCGCCCCCAGGAACTGCGCCGCGGGGCCGGCGAGGGCCTGGCCGGCGGGCAGCATCGAGAGTGAGCCCGCGACCTCGTACGCGTGGATGCGGTTCAGCACAGGGCCCGGCACCTGCGTCTGCACGCTCGTGGCCCACATCACGCCCCAGAACCCCATCGCCGCACCGGACAGCGCGGCCCCGCTCATCATCAGCGGCAGCGGCAGATGCGCGCCCACGGCGGCCGGGAAGAAGCAGGACCCGAACATCGCGACGGAGCCCGCGCGGAGCTGGTGCAGCGGCCGTATCCGCATGGCGAGCAGCCCTCCGAGCGCCGTGCCCGCGCCGAGGGCCGAGTTGACGAGTCCGTACGCGCCCGCGCCCAGCGACGGGATGATCTCCGAAGCGCCCAGCGGCACCAGCGGTCCCGTCGTCGTGATCATGTAGACCATCCAGATGACGATGACGCCCCACATCCAGGTGCGCGCCCTGAACTCCCGCCAGCCCTCGACGAGATCGGCCCGGTAGCTGCTCCGGGCCTCCCCAGCAGCCTCCGCGGCCCCCGGCACGTCGCGCGGCATCCGCAGCAGCGTCAGGCACAGGGCGCTGAGCGCGTACGTCGCCGCGTGCGCCGCGAAGACGCCGCCCGCCGAAGCGACGGCGACCAGCAGGCCCGCCAGCGCGGGCCCGGCGAGCATGGCCATGGACTCGGCGGTGCGGACGGCGCCGTTGGCGGCCTGGATGTCGCGGGCCACCCGCGGGACCGTGCTGGCGACCCCGGGCTGGAACAGTCCGGCGGCGATCCCGTTGACAGCGCCGATCACACAGATCTGCCACAGCACCACGTGTCCCGTGAGGAACAGCACCGAGGCCAGCCCCTGCGTCCCCACCCGCACCAGATCCGAGCCGACCATCAGCGCACGCGTGTCGAACCTGTCGCAGAAGACCCCGCCGAAGACGACGAAGCCAGCGAAGCAGACCGTGAAGACGGCCAGCGCCCCGCCGATCGCACCGGGGCCGTGCCCGTGCCGGAGCAGCCCGGCCGACAGGGCGATCGGCAGCATCGCGTCGCCGAGCTTGGCGACGGCCCGCGCGGTGAAGAAGAGCAGGAAGTCGCGCGACCAGAGCCTGCCGGGCGGCCCGGACGGAACGGGCCCGGGAAGCGACGGGGGAGACGCGGACGAGGCCGGCGGGGAGGGGGAGGAGGGGGAGGCAGCGGTCACAAGGCCGTCAGTGTGGTGCGGCCCCCTCGCCCCGTCCACAGGATTAACGGCCGGGCGCCCCGTCCTCCAGCGCCCCTGAAGCTCCTACCGCACCCGCAGCAACCGCACCGAGCGCGCCGGAAGCGGAAGCACCTCGCCGGCCTCGTGCACCGTCCCGGGCGGCTCCGTCTGGTCCTCGCGTGAGGTGTCGACGGCGAGCTCGTACCGTCGCCCCCACGGCGGCCCCGGCAGCGTGAACGCGCCCGCCTCCGGCTCGGCGTGCAGCACGCACAGGAAGCTGTCGTCCCGCACGGGCGCCCCCTTCGCGTCGCGTTGCGGAATGTCGCGCCCGGAGAGGAACATCCCCAGCGTCCTGCTGGGCCTGAACCAGTCGGGCTCCGTCATCTCCTCGCCGCTCCCCGTGAACCACGCCAGGTCCCGCAGCCCCTCGGGACCGTGCGGGCGGCCCGAGAAGAACGCCTTGCGCCGCAGTACGGGGTGCTCGCGCCGCAGCCGCAGCAGCCGCGACGTCAGCGCGAACAGCTCCCCCCAGCCACCCCCGTCGCCCCCGCCCGCGCCGCTCCCGTCGCCGCCGTCCCGGAGCAGCGACCAGTCCACCCAGCTCGTCGCGCCGTCCTGGCAGTAGGCGTTGTTGTTGCCGCCCTGCGTGCGCCCCATCTCGTCGCCCGCGACCAGCATCGGCACGCCCGTGGACAGCAGCAGCGTCGTCAGCATCGCCCGCAGTTGCCCGCGGCGCAGGGCGTTCACGGCCGCGTCCCCGGTCTCGCCCTCGGCGCCGCAGTTCCAGGCCCGGTTGTCGTCGGTGCCGTCCCTGTTGTCCTCGCCGTTCTCCTCGTTGTGCTTGGTCTCGTAGCTGACGAGGTCGCGCAGCGTGAAGCCGTCGTGCGCGGTGATGAAGTTGACGGAGGCGTACGGGCGCCGGCCGCCCCAGGCGTACAGATCGCTCGACCCCGAGAGCCGGTAGCCCAGGTCCCGTACGTCGGGCAGTGCGCCCCGCCAGAAGTCGCGGACGGTGTCGCGGTAGCGGTCGTTCCACTCCGTCCACAGGGGCGGGAAGGCGCCCACCTGATAGCCGCCGCTGCCCACGTCCCAGGGCTCGGCGATCAGCTTCACGCGCCGCAGCACGGGGTCCTGGGCGATGACGGCCAGGAACGGGGAGAGCATGTCCACGTCGTGCATGGAGCGGGCCAGCGCGGAGGCGAGGTCGAAGCGGAATCCGTCGACGCCCATTTCCTGCACCCAGTAGCGCAGCGAGTCGGTGATCAGCCGCAGCGTCTGGGGCTGCACCACGTGGAGGGTGTTTCCGCAGCCGGTGTAGTCGGCGTAGCGGCGCGGGTCGGGCGCCAGCCGGTAGTAGCCGCGGTTGTCGATGCCGCGCAGCGACAGCGTCGGCCCGTTCTCGCTGCCCTCGGCCGTGTGGTTGTAGACCACGTCCAGGACGACCTCGATCCCGGCCGCGTGCAGCGCCCGCACCATCCGCTTGAACTCGCCCACCTGCTGGCCGCGCGTACCGCTGGCGGCGTACGCGGCGTGCGGCGCGAAGTACCCGATCGAGTTGTAGCCCCAGTAGTTGCGCAGCCCCCGGCGCAGCAGATGGTCCTCGTGCGCGAACTGGTGCACGGGCAGCAGCTCCACGGCCGTCACGCCCAGCCGCGTCAGATGCCCGATCGCGGCCGGGTGCGCCAGCCCCGCGTACGTGCCCCGCAGCTCCTCGGGGACGTCCGGATGGCGCAGCGTGAACCCGCGCACGTGCAGTTCGTAGAGGACCGAGTCGGCCCACGGGGTCTTCGGCCTGCGGTCGTCGTCCCACGCGTCGTCGTCGTCCACGACGACGCCCTTGGGGACGTGGGGGGCCGAGTCGTGGCCGTCGCGCACGGTGTCGGCCAGGTCCTGCTGCGGCCAGTCGCGCACATGCCCGTAGACCTCGGGCGGCAGCGTGAAATCGCCGTCGACGGCGCGCGCGTACGGGTCGAGCAGCAGTTTCGCCGGGTTCCAGCGCGCCCCCGTCCACGGGTCCCAGCGCCCGTGGACGCGGTACCCGTACCGCTGCCCGGGGCGCACCCCCGGCACGAAGCCGTGCCAGATCTCGTGGGTCAGCTCGGCCAGCGGGCGGCGCGTCTCGGCGCCCAGCTCGTCGAAGAGGCACAGCTCGACGGCCTCGGCGCCGCCCGCCCACAGCGCGAAGTTCGTGCCCGCCACGCCGTCGGGTCCGATGTGGTGGCGGGCCCCCAGCGGCTGCGGGCTCCCTGGCCACACGGCGCCGTGGCCCGCGACGGCGCCCGGCTCCCACCGAGGGGCCCACGGGGACGCCGGAGCGGACGCGGGCCCTCCGCCGTCCGGGGGGCGCGCTGCGGGGGAGCCGTGGCCGTTGGACCGTGGCGGTGACGGGGCACCGGCCAGCCCCTCAGCCAGCCCGTCGGCCGGTGCTCCCTGCTCCGGTGCGTGCGACACGTGGCTGCCTCCCGCGGCTCGCGGCTCGGTCGGACCACGGGCGCGCGGCGTCCCGGCCGGGCGCTGGTCTGCGGTCCTCGCCCCGATTCTTCCCGAAAGGGACACCCCGCTCACACGCGTGATCGATTCGTTTCCCGGACGGAGTACGGTCGTTGGTCCCCGCAAACGGCGATCTCGCGGGGGTGCGCGGCGATGGAGTGGTCGGAGTGCGGCGGCGGTGCGAGCGGTGCGAAGGGCGCGGAACCCGCGCGAGGGCGCTTCCGCACGCCCCGTAAGTGGCTGTCTGCGGTCCTCGCCGCGTCCGTCTGCGCCCTCTCCGCCGCCTGCGGCGTCGCCGCCGACGGGAAGCCGTCCGCGCGGTCCATCCGGGTGACCCCGCACGACGAGGCCAGGGGCGTGCGCGCCGCAGGGCCCCTGGAGGTCTCCGTACGCGAGGGGCGGCTCGAGCGCGTACGCGTCCTGCGCAAGGGCGACGCGCAGCGGCGCGCCCTGCCAGGACGCCTCTCCGGCGACGGGCGCGTCTGGCGGCCCGCCGAGGAGGCCGGGAAACTGGCGCTGGCCAGCGAGTACACGGTGGACGTCGTCGCGCTCGACGGAGACGGCCGCCGCACGGCCCGGCACACCACCTTCAGGACGCAGGTGCCCGAGCACCGCTTCATCGGCTTCTTCACCCCCGAGCACCGGCAGACGGTGGGCACCGGAATGATCCCGTCCATCGACTTCACCCGGCCCGTCGCCGACCGCGCCGCCGTCGAGCGCGCGATCACGGTGCGCGCCGAGCCGGGCGTGGAGATCGCCCCGCACTGGTTCGGCCGCTCCCGCCTCGACTTCCGCCCGCGCACGTACTGGCGCCCCGGCACCCGCGTCACCCTCGACCTGCGGCTGCGCGACGTGAAGGCGGCACCGGGCGTCTACGGGGTCCAGCACAAGCGCGTCCACTTCACCGTCGGCCGTGACCAGCGCAGCGTCGTGGACGCGGCCCGGCACACCATGACGGTGCTGCGCGACGGCGCGGTGGCCGACCGGGTGCCGGTCACGGCGGGCGCGCCCGGCAACCCGACGTACAACGGGCGCATGGTCGTCAGCGAGAAGTTCGACGTGACGCGCATGAACGGGCGCACGGTCGGCTTCGGCGGCGAGTACGACATCGAGGACGTGCCGCACGCCATGCGCCTCACCGACAGCGGCACCTTCCTGCACGGCAACTACTGGGCGCCCAAGAGCACGTTCGGCTCCGCCAACGTCAGCCACGGCTGCGTGGGCCTGCGGGACACCAAGGGCGGCAGCCCCGGCTCGCCCGCCGGTACCTTCTTCCGCGGTTCGCTGGTGGGCGACGTGATCGAGGTACGGGGCTCCGACGAGCGCACCGTCGCGCCCGACAACGGGCTCGGCGGCTGGAACATGGACTGGGCGTCCTGGCGGGCCGGTTCGGCGCTGCGCTGACCCGTCGCGCTCCCACAGCCTCCCGCCGACCCTCCCGAAACTGCGACGGAACGGTGACAATCGCGGGGGACCCGCCTGCCACCGGGGTGTGGTTATCTAACAACGCATACGCGCGTGTCGCGCGTCGGGGGCGCACGCGGGTGCGCGGGCCGTGCGAGGGGAGTAGCCCGTTTTGGATCTGAAGGCCATCGCCAGGGGAAAACTGTCTCTTGAGGCGATACCGGGGGAGCGCCGTGCTCAGGTCATAGGGGGTTCCGCCGCGGGACTCGCGGTGCTGGTCGTCGTGCTGCTGCTGGTGCTCACCACCTGCGGCGGCGGCAGCGGAGACGCGGGAGCCGACCAGCAGGTGGGCAAGGAAGCGAGCGAGACCCCGTCGAAGGCGGTCGTGAGCATCGCGCCCAAGGACGGCGCCGACGGCGTCGCGACGAACGACGCGCTCAAGGTGACGGCAGCCAAGGGGAAGCTGACCAAGGTCGAGGTCGCCGACTCCAAGGGCGAGCCGGTCAAGGGGGAGATCGCCGAGGACGGCACGTCGTGGGAGCCGGACTCCCATCTGACGACGGACACGAAGTACACCGTGGACGCGGCCGCCCGTGACAGCGAGGGCCGCGAGACCACCGAGCGCTCCACGTTCACGACGCTCACCCCCAAGAACAAGTTCATCGGCCACTTCACCCCGGACGACGGCGACAAGGTCGGCGCGGGCATGCCCGTGTCCATCAACTTCGACCGCGCCATCAAGGACCGCGACGCGGTGGAGGACGCGATCTCCGTCACCGCAGAGCCCGAGGTCGACGTCGAGGGCCACTGGTTCGGCGACCAGCGCCTGGACTTCCGCCCCGAGGAGTACTGGGCGGCGGGAACGAAGGTCACCCTCGATCTGGACCTCAACGGCGTCGAGAGCGCCGACGGGGTCTACGGCACGCAGAAGAAGTCCGTGGAGTTCACCGTCGGACGCAAGCAGGTCAGCGTCGTCGACGCGGAGAAGAAGACCATGACCGTCACCCGCGACGGCAAGAAGATCAAGACCCTTCCGATCAGCTCGGGCAGCCCCTCGAACCCCACGTACAACGGCAAGATGGTCATCAGCGAGCGCCTCAAGGTGACGCGGATGGACGGCCAGACCGTGGGCTTCGGGCGCGACGAGGGCTCGGGCGGGTACGACATCAAGGACGTCCCCCACGCCATGCGGCTGAGCACCTCGGGCACGTTCATCCACGGCAACTACTGGACGGCCCAGTCCCAGTTCGGGCGGGCCAACCTGAGCCACGGCTGTGTCGGCCTCTTCGACGCGAAGGGCGGCGGCGATCCGGACACCCCGGGCGCGTGGTTCTTCAACCACTCGATCGTCGGCGACGTCGTCGAGATCAAGAACTCCAAGGACGAGACCATCCAGCCTGACAACGGCCTCAACGGCTGGAACATGGACTGGGACAAGTGGACCGCCGAGCAGTGACACGCTGAAGCGGTGATGCCGTGATCCCCGGGGGCGGACGAGCCGTCAGAGGCGGGGGCCGGGGGGTGTGGTACCGCCCCCCGCCCGCCCCCCCCCGCCCCCCAAACCGTGGGCGGGACGGCCCGTAAACAGCACCCC
>NZ_JBSHAO010000020.1:84898-146955 GCF_053611545.1 Streptomyces sp. NPDC054796
CGGCCCCGGCGGTGTGGTCCCCGGGTGTGGGGTGGTTCCGGGGCCCCCGGGGGGCTGCCGCGGGTTCGGGGGGGCGCGGGTTGGGGGTGCGCCCCCCCGCGCCCCCGCCGCGCGCAGCACAGGTCACGGTGCGCGTAACGGCCGTTAACCTTCCCCCATGACTGTGAACCTTGAGGTCGCCGAGGGCGTCGCCACCCTCCGTCTGGACCGTCCCCCGATGAACGCGCTGGACACCGCCACCCAGGACCGGCTGCGCGAACTGGCAGCCGAGGTCACCGACAGGGACGACGTACGGGCCGTCGTCCTGCACGGCGGCGAGAAGGTGTTCGCGGCGGGCGCGGACATCAAGGAGATGCAGGCCATGGACCACGCGGCCATGGTCGTACGGTCCAGGGCGCTCCAGGACTCCTTCACCGCCGTCGCGCGCATCCCCAAGCCCGTCGTCGCCGCCGTCAACGGCTACGCGCTGGGCGGCGGCTGCGAACTGGCGCTGTGCGCCGACATCCGCGTCGCGGGCGAGAAGGCCAAGCTCGGACAGCCCGAGATCCTGCTCGGCCTCATCCCCGGAGCGGGCGGCACCCAGCGCCTCGCCCGGCTGATCGGCCCCTCCCGCGCCAAGGACCTCATCTTCACCGGCCGCCAGGTGAAGGCCGACGAGGCGCTGGCGCTGGGCCTCGTGGACCGCGTGGTGCCCGACGCCGAGGTGTACGAGCAGGCGCACGCCTGGGCTGCGCGGCTCGCCGCAGGTCCGGCGCTGGCGCTGCGCGCGGCCAAGGAGGCCGTCGACACCGGTCTGGAGACGGACATCGACACGGGCCTCACCGTGGAGCGCACCTGGTTCGCCGGGCTCTTCGCGACCGAGGACCGTGAGACGGGGATGCGCAGCTTCGTGGAGGAGGGCCCGGGGAAGGCGAAGTTCCGCTGAGCCGAGGGCGCTTGCCGCAGGCATGAGGGCGGTGCGCGCGGGGCCGTGGCGCGGTGGCCGATGGCGCCGGGCAACCCTCCGGACGGGTGGGGTGGTTGGGGGTGGCGTGGAACGCGCCGCCCACGCGCCCCGCCTTGTGGGGGACTGAGCTACGGCTTAAATGAGCCTTAAGGGAAGCCCGTTCGTGGCGCCTTGTGATCACGGGTGCACACATCGTCATCCCTGGTCGCGCGGCACTGTCCGCTCCTTCACTGCCCTCGGCATATGCCTCGGCCGGGTGACGGATGGGGAGATTTCGCGACCGCGGATCCCCGCGAACGGACCCGCGAGCCCCACGGGGCCGCCATGATGGTGGCCATGGCGGGACAGGGAGATGTGGCGAGCGTGACCGACTGGGTTCCTGACGGCCCGAGTGAGCCGACGGGAGGTGAGCGCGCCAGCAGGGTCTTCGATCTGGTGGGCGATCCGACGGTGGCCGAGGTGTGCCTGCCCAACCGTCCCGAGTCCGCCGGCACCGCGCGCCAGCTCACCCAGGCCGTGCTCCAGTCGAGCTGGGCGCTGCCGTCCCAGTTGACCGAGCACGCCGTCCTCCTCGTCTCGGAGCTGGTCGGCAACGCGGTACGGCACACCGGCGCCCATGTCTTCGGCATCCGCATGCTGCGCCGCCGGGGCTGGATCCGCGTCGAGATCCGCGACCCGTCCCGCGGCCTCCCCTGTCTGCTCCCCGTCCACGAACTCGACACGAGCGGACGCGGTCTCTTCCTCGTCGACACCCTCTCCGACCGCTGGGGCGTCGATCTGCTGCCGCGCGGCAAGACGACGTGGTTCGAGATGCGGGTCGCCGACCACTGAGCGTCCCGCCGCTGCCGCTCGCTGTTGCCGCTCGCCGCTGCCGCGGCCGCCCGCTGCCGATGTCGCCCCGCCGCTGACGTCGCCGTCCGCCGCTGACGCCGCCGACGCCGCGCGGGACACGCCGCCGATCGGGTGACGGTGCCCAACTGGGGCCGCGCGAGGGGCGATTCTCCTGCTCGTGACGACTA
The DNA here is from genome assembly GCF_053611545.1 of Streptomyces sp. NPDC054796. Taxonomy (NCBI): domain Bacteria; kingdom Bacillati; phylum Actinomycetota; class Actinomycetes; order Kitasatosporales; family Streptomycetaceae; genus Streptomyces; species Streptomyces sp. NPDC054796. The sequence goes on from NZ_JBSHAO010000020.1 coordinate 86,864, forward strand.
CTCGTATCCGCGGCCGTGTCGCCGCCGCCGTACTGACCCTGGCCGCCCTCCTCACCCCGGCCGCCGCAGCGGCCTCCCCCGGGTCTCCGGGGGCCGCGTCCGCCGCGCCGGACAAGTCCACGGCGGCGCCGTCCGCCACGTCGAAGAAGGCCGCCAAGCCCTCCTCCTGCCCCGTGGTCAGCGACCGCCTCCACGCCGCCGCGACGCGCGACGTCGACCTCGGCCGCATCACCCCGAAGCCGCACTACCGCACCACCTGCCAGCAGCTCTACCGCTCCGACGGCCGCCCGCCGTCGGTCATCTTCGCCGAGGGCTTCCAGCCCAGGGATACGAAGAACGGGCAGTACGACCTGGAGGCGTACGTGCTGAAGAACCAGCACTCGCCCTTCGTCAGCACCAGCTACGACCACGACCTCTACAAGAGCTGGCGTCCGGGCTACAACTACTACATCGACGCACCCGGCGGCATCGACGTGAACAAGACCATCGGCGACGACCACAAGTACGCGAGCCAGGTGGAGGTCGCGTTCCCCGGTGGTATCGACAACGACTTCATCGTGGGCGCCTGCCCCGTCGACAAGGAGAAGCGCGTCGAGATCATGTCGGAGTGCGTCGACAACCCCTCCTACGACCCCTGGCGCAACTGACCGGCGCGGCAGCGGGGTCATATCGTAAGCAAAGGGGTGGCATTGGGACGACAGGGCCACAATGGACTACCGTGTGCGATGGAACGGTTACACATGGTTTCTCTCATTCGCACCTGGTGGTGGTCGTGGCTTCCCGCGCATCTCGCACGTCGTCCTACACACAGCGCGCCCTGTTGCGCGCAGGTCTGGTGGCCGCCGCCGCCGGTGCCGCACTCGGTGCCGGCGGCGCGGCCACCGCGAGCGCGGACTCCCCCTCGGCGGCGCCCGCCTCCTCGGGCGACTCCGGGGCCACGGGCGAGGAGGAGTCCTCGCTGTCGGCGGCGGTCGGGGGGCTCGGCGAGGCCGGCGTGCAAGGGGTGCGGGGCGCGCACGAGGGCCTCGGTGGCTCCATCGGCGCGGTCAAGCGGCTCCAGCTCGACCCCCTGGCCAACACCGGCTCGGACCCGCTCGACAACGGAGTCGTCACCCAGGTCGCGGACTTCCGCCCCATCAGCACCCGCACGGTCACCGGCCCGATCACCCGCGGCGACTCCCTCTCGGAGCTGCCGCTCGTGGGCCCGGTGACGAAGGTGCTGCCCGGCTGACCTCTCCGGCCGCACCGCCCCACCCACGTCGAACGGCGCGGTGAGCGGTCCCGTACGCGACTTCCGTACGGAACCGTCCACCGCGCCGTTCGCGCGTCTGATCCCACAGGCGGACAGCACACGGCCCGGGACGAGCGCACTCGTCCCGGGCCGGGGTGACGGTCAGGCTGTCAGCGGTTGTTCTTGCCGTTGCCCGAGAGGATCGGGATGTCCTGCAAGATGTGCGAGAGCGGCTCGTCACCCTTGGCCTGGGTGGAGTTCTCGGTGCACTGCTGGTTCTGCGGGGAGGACAGGATGTTGATGTCCTGGACCGTGATCGGCACCAGGCCGACGAGGGAGCCGAGGTTGGCCTTCGCGGGCAGGGCGATGCAGGGCTTGTTGAGCGAGCCCTGGATCAGCGCGAACTGCGGGCTCCAGTTGCCGTGAGTGGCGGAGTTGCCGTACGTCTGCGCCGCGCCGTTGCCGTTGACCGAAGTGGTGCCCTGGTCGTCACCCACCGCCATGGCCTGCGGGGCCGTCATGGCCGAGACACCGGCGATGGAGACGGCGACGGTGGCCGTCGACAGAATCTTCTTGATCACTTTTTACCCTTCATATGACGTGCGGGCATCCCGACCCGGGACACCGTGCCTAACTCCCGCACCTGCGGTAAGTTCTTCCGATTCACCTGAACGGTGTTGGACCGGGCCGTTCAGGAGGCGGCCGGATTCTGGAGGAAGAAAACCGGCGGAAATCACCGAGGGCGGTTCCCTGGCGCACGTCGGTCCGGTCGGGAATTCTCGAACGGTGGAGGGTCGACAGCGACGCTGAAGTCGCTTCCGGCCAGGCCGCGTGCGCCGACGGGCGCGGCCCGGGGAGAAATTCCCCGCGTGCGGTGAACCGACGGGAGAGTCAGCGACCGAGCGGGAGGCCGCCGAGCAGCTTCTTGCCCAGCTTTTCGTCCGAGTCGGAGCTGAGCAGGGTCTTCTTCTCGCCCTTGGCCGTGCTCTTGGGGGCGCCCTTGGCCGCTCCTTCGGTGGCTCCCTTGGTCGCGCCCTTGGTCGCACCCTCGACAGTGCCCACGACATTGTCGATCTGGGGGCCGGGCTTGCTCAGGGCGTCCGAAATACCGCCGTTGAGGCTGAACTGGGGACCTGTCGGGGCGCTGTCACCGGCGAAGGCGGGCGCCGCCGCACCCAGGGCCATCATCGAACCGGCGACGACTGCGGCTGTCTTCGCGTGCTTCATGCGGGGTTACTCCCAGAATAGTTGCGTGTTGCCTGTGGCTGAAAGCCTGACTGCCCGGGCGAATCAGTCCGCGCCCGTTGCTCCGTCTTCGATGGTGATAACGACTGCACCGGCCAACGGAAACTGCGGAACTCCGGGTTCGGTCCAGAGCCACCCGAAAGATGGGATCCTGGGCACAGAGAGGCGAGTTCGGCAATGCCGCGCAGGGAAAACCGGGCGGGGAAACGTCGTTCAGGGATACGCAGGGACGGAAAACGATGGGGCCTCGGTGTGCGGGAATCGCACTCCGAGGCCCCATCGGCAAGGCGCTCTCCTGCGCTTCGGCGCGGGAACGTCAGTCGTTCACGCAGGTGTTGCCGAAAGCCGGGTTCAGGATGCCGATGATGTCGATGGTGTTGCCGCAGAGGTTCACCGGCAGGTGGATCGGAACCTCCAGCACATTGCCGGACAGGACGCCGGGGGAGCCGGTGGCGCTGCCCTGGGCACCCGAGTCGGCGAACGCCGGAGCGGCAGTGCCCACGGCCATGAGGGTGCCGGCCGCGACAGCGGCGGTCTTCGTGTACTTCACTTTTTCAGCCCTTTCCGCAGCGGGGTGGGTTCGGTCACGGCCTTCGTGCCTGTAGGGCGCTGGATCGCGCCCGGAACTCCGCTGCCGGTATTCGTAACGATCGCCGCATGTGTACGGCACGAGAAAGAGGAGGGAGCGTCGGCTAACTCGCCCGTGCGGCCCAACAGTTCGGAAACCAGTAGGACTAATCGTCATCCGATTGTTTCCACCGGACGGATTACCGTATGAATGGCTCATCCGAAGGTCGAATGCCCGAAGGGCCGCGCACGGCAAAGGCCCGGGCCGGTTCCGGGTGGCCCGGGCCTCTTCCGGTGGGCGTCAGCGGTTGCCGGCGCCGTTGGCCGAGAGCACCGCCAGGTCGTCCAGAATGTGGGAGAGCGGCTCGTCGCCCTTCGCCTGGGTGGAGTTCTCGGTGCACTGCTGGTCCTGCGGGGAGGACAGGACATTGATGTCCTGGACCGTGATCGGGATCAGGCCGACGAGGGAGCCGAGGTTGGCCTCGATCGGAATGCCCAGGCAGGGCTTGTTGAGCGAGCCCTGGACCAGGCTGTTCTGCGGGCTCCAGTTGCCGTGGGTGCCGGAGTTGCCGAAGGACGACTCAGCACCGTTGCCGTTGACCGAGGTGGTGCCCTGGTCGTTACCGGTCGCCATGGCCGACGGGGCCGCCACGCCGACAATGGCGGTAGCCACAGCGGCTGCGGCGAGAGCGTTCTTGATCATGATTCACCCTTCTGGAAGTGGAGCCCCAACTGCGGAGCGAACTGACCAACTCGTGACCCTCGGTTTGGTTCCGCACGTTCACCCGTATGACACGGATACATCGGCTAATCCCGTTGAGCTGCATGCGTGTTTCGGGGGGCGGGCCCTGGCGTGCCGGTTACGCCGGTTACACCAATCGAAGGAAAAAGCGGGCTTTTGGCTAACCAGCGCGGACTCCGCCCGTTTATCAGGGCACGGTGTCAAATAGGGGCCGTCGAGTATCCATCTGGAGGAGTACGCTCCATGAACGCTGCCAAGAAGGCCGTCCTGGTCCTCGCCTCGGCCGGCATGGCCGCCGGTGCCGCTGCCGGCACCGCCGCCGCCGACAGCGGTGCGCAGGGTGCCGCGGCCAATTCGCCGGGCGTGCTCTCGGGCAACGCGGTTCAGCTCCCGATCCACATCGGGGCGCAGGTCTGTGGCAACACCATCGACATCATCGGCCTGCTGAACCCCGCTTTCGGCAATACCTGCGTGAACGACTGATCCGCCGATCCGTCGGCGCGTCAGCGCCAGTGAAGGGCCCCGCTGCCAGCGGGGCCTTTTTGCTTGTCCGGCGCGGACGGGGCCACTGGAGGCGCCGGGGACACCGGGGCATGTGGGGGCGCGGTGAAGAGGGCTCCTCGGGATCTCTCCAGGGGGCAGTGGGACGCGCGTGAACTCGGGGCCGTTTGCCCGCGTCTACCTGTAGGGGCCACATTTTATGTTTGACCCGTCGGTCCCTCCGGTGCACCACTGTTCCCCCACACGCAACGCAGATACGGAGCGTTACTCCTTGACTGCAAGAACCACAAGCAAGCGCAAGATATCCAAGCGCAAGATCATCATCGCCGCCTGCACGGGCGGCGCGCTGCTGGCCGTCTCCCCCCTCGTCGCGCAGGCCGCAGCACCGCCCCCGCCCACCGTCGCCGCCAAGGGCGCGGCGCTGCTGGACGCTGAGAGCGGCGAGAAGGTCTTCGGCAAGGCCGACAACACCGCGCGCCCGCTGGCCAGCACCACGAAGCTCGCGGTCGCCTCGGTCGTGCTCGACACCAAGGGCGTGAACCTGGAGCAGCAGGTTCCCGTCAAGCAGGAGTACCGCGACTACGTGACGGAGCACGAGGCCAGCACCGCTGACCTCCAGACCGGCGACAAGGTCACCGTCAACCAGTTGCTCTACGCGGCCCTCCTGCCCTCCGGCGCCGACGCGGCCTACGCGCTCGCCGACACCTTCGGCGAGGGCGACACCCCCGCCGAGCGCAGCGAGTCCTTCATCGGCAAGATGAACAAGAAGGCCGACGACCTCGGGCTCACCAAGACCGAGTTCAAGACCTTCGCCGGGATCAGCAAGAAGGACGTCAGCACTCCGCTCGAGCTGGCCAAGCTGGCCAAGCACAACATGGAGAACGCCACGTTCCGCGAGGTCGTCAAGACCAAGGAGTACAAGGGCGACGCCCCGGCCGAGAACGGTGGCACCCGCCACTACACCTGGACGAACACCAACCAGCTTCTCGGCTCCTACAAGGGCGTCGTCGGCATCAAGACCGGCACGACCACCCCGGCGGGACCCTGCCTGGTGTTCGCGGCCACCCGTGACGGCAAGACCCTCGTCGGCACCATCCAGAACAGCAAGGACCGGTACGCCGACGCGGCGAAGATCCTGGACTACGGGTTCGACTCCGACTCCGCGGAGGACATGAAGCTCCGCAAGCTCCCCTCGGGCGCCCAGACCGACTGATCTCCGAGTCCGCCCGACCTGACGCACGGGGGCGCGGCCACCACGACCTGGTGTCCGCGCCCCTTCGGCGTGTCAGGGGAGGCCCAGCCCCCCTCAGTGCCCCGTCAGCACTCGATGACGTTCACCGCGAGCCCGCCCCGAGCCGTTTCCTTGTACTTCGTCTTCATGTCGGCCCCCGTGTCGCGCATCGTCTTGATGGCCTTGTCGAGGGAGACGTGGTGGCGGCCGTCGCCGCGGAGGGACATGCGGGCCGCCGTGACCGCCTTGACCGCGGCCATGCCGTTGCGTTCGATGCAGGGGATCTGGACGAGGCCGCCGACGGGGTCGCAGGTCAGGCCCAGGTTGTGCTCGATGCCGATCTCGGCCGCGTTCTCCACCTGCTCCGGGCTGCCGCCCAGGATCTCCGCGAGGCCCGCAGCCGCCATGGAGCAGGCCGAGCCGACCTCACCCTGGCAGCCGACCTCGGCGCCGGAGATGGAGGCGTTCTCCTTGAAGAGCATGCCGATGGCGCCCGCGGTCAGCAGGAAGCGGACGACGGTGTCCTCGTCGGTGCCGGGAACGAAGTTCATGGCGTAGTGCAGCACGGCCGGGATGATGCCGGCGGCGCCGTTGGTGGGCGCGGTGACGACCCGGCCGCCCGCCGCGTTCTCCTCGTTGACCGCCATCGCGTAGAGGGTGATCCACTCCATGGCGTGCGCCTCGGGGTTCCCCTCGGCGCGCAGCTGGCGGGCCGAGGTGGCGGCGCGGCGGCGCACCTTCAGGCCGCCCGGAAGGATGCCCTCCTGGCCCAGGCCGCGGGCCACGCACGCGCGCATCACGTGCCAGATCTCCAGCAGCCCCTCGCGGATCTCCTCCTCCGTGCGCCACGCCTTCTCGTTCTCCAGCATCAGCCCGGAGACCGAGAGGCCCGTCTCGCGGGTGAGCCGCAGCAGTTCGTCGCCCGTGCGGAACGGGTGCTTCAGCGCCGTGTCGTCGAGCTTGATGCGGTCCTCGCCGACGGCGTCCTCGTCGACGACGAAGCCGCCGCCCACCGAGTAGTAGGTCTTCTCCAGCAGCGGCGCGCCCGATTCGTCGTAGGCGAAGAGCGTCATGCCGTTGGCGTGGTACGGCAGGGAGCGGCGGCGGTGCAGGATCAGCTCCGTCGAGGCGTCGAAGGCGATCTCGTGCGCGTCGCCTATCTCGGCGGCCAGCAGCCGCAGCCGCTTGGTCTGCTTGATGTGCGCCACGCGCTCGTCGGCCGTGGTCACGTCCACCGAGCGCGGCGACTCGCCCTCCAGGCCGAGCAGGACCGCCTTGGGCGTGCCGTGCCCGTGGCCCGTCGCGCCGAGGGAGCCGTACAGCTCGGCCCGTACGGACGAGGTGTGCGCGAGCAGCCCCTCGTTCTTGAGGCGGCGGGCGAACATCCGCGCCGCGCGCATCGGGCCCACGGTGTGTGAGCTGGAGGGGCCTATACCGATCGAGAACAGATCGAAGACGGAGATGGCCATGGTGACGGACTCCCTCGTGGGGGTTGGTGGTGCGCGGGGGCGCCCCGCGGGGTGGGCGGGGGCGCCCCCGTGGTGGCCGGTGGCCAGGGGCCGGTTGGCCGGTGGCCGCTGTGTTACTTGTCCTTGCCCTTGCCCAGGTCCGGGTAGAGCGGGTGCTTCTCGGCGAGGGCCGTGACGCGCGCGGAGAGCGCCTTGGCCTTGGCCTCGTCGAAGGAGGGCAGCAGGGTCTCGGCGATGATGTCCGCGACCTCGCGGAAGTCGTCCTCGCCGAAGCCGCGGGTGGCCAGCGCCGGGGTGCCGATCCGCAGCCCCGAGGTGACCATCGGCGGGCGCGGGTCGTTCGGGACGGCGTTGCGGTTGACGGTGATGCCGACCTCGTGGAGGCGGTCCTCGGCCTGCTGGCCGTCCAGCTCGCTGTCCCGCAGGTCGACGAGGACGAGGTGGACGTCGGTGCCGCCGGAGAGCACGGAGACCCCCGCGCCGACGGTGTCCTCACGCAGCAGGCGCTCCGCGAGGATGTGGGCGCCCGCGAGGGTGCGCTGCTGGCGCTCCTTGAACTCGTCGCTGGCGGCGATCTTGAAGGAGACGGCCTTCGCGGCGATGACGTGCTCCAGCGGCCCGCCCTGCTGGCCCGGGAAGACCGCGGAGTTGATCTTCTTCGCGTACTCCTTCTTGGAGAGGATCACGCCACCGCGCGGACCGCCGAGGGTCTTGTGCGTGGTGGTGGTGACCACGTCCGCGTACGGGACGGGGGAGGGGTGCAGACCCGCGGCCACCAGCCCGGCGAAGTGCGCCATGTCCACCATGAGCAGGGCGCCGACCTCGTCGGCGATGCGGCGGAAGGCGGCGAAGTCGAGCTGGCGCGGGTAGGCGGACCAGCCCGCGACGATCATCTGCGGGCGGTGCTCCTTGGCGAGCCGCTCGACCTCCTCCATGTCGACCAGGCTCGTGGTCCCGTCGACGTGGTAGGGGACGACGTTGTAGAGCTTGCCGGAGAAGTTGATCTTCATGCCGTGCGTGAGGTGACCACCGTGCGCCAGGTCCAGGCCCATGATGGTGTCGCCCGGCTTGAGCAGCGCGAACATCGCGGCGGCGTTCGCGGAGGCGCCGGAGTGCGGCTGGACGTTGGCCGCCTCGGCGCCGAACAGGGCCTTGATGCGGTCGCGGGCGATGTCCTCGACGACGTCGACGTACTCGCAGCCGCCGTAGTAGCGGCGCCCGGGGTAGCCCTCGGCGTACTTGTTCGTCAGGACGGAGCCCTGGGCCTCCAGCGAGGCGACGGGGGCGAAGTTCTCCGACGCGATCATCTCGAGGGTGGACTGCTGGCGGTGAAGCTCGGAGTCGACGGCGGCGGCGACGTCCGGGTCCACCTCGTGGAGAGAACCATTCAAAAGCGACATGAAACCATCCCTGTTGGCACGGCTGGGGGTGGGTGGGCGGGAGACGGGCAGAGCAGCTCAGCTTCCGGCGGCGAAGGCGGTGTACTCCTCGGCGGAGAGCAGGTCGTCCGGCTCCTCCGAGACCTTCACCTTGAACAGCCAGCCGCCTTCGAAGGGCGCCGAGTTCACCAGTGCCGGGTCGTCCACGACGTCCTGGTTGATCTCGGTGATCTCGCCGGAGACCGGTGCGTACAGGTCGCTCACGGACTTGGTCGACTCCAGTTCGCCGCAGGGCTCGCCCGCGGTGACCGCGTCGCCGACCTCAGGGAGCTGGACGAAGACGACGTCGCCGAGTGCCTCGGCGGCGTGCGCCGTGATCCCGACCGTCGAGACGCCGTCCTCGGCGGCCGACAGCCACTCGTGCTCCTTGCTGTAGCGAAGCTGCTGGGGGTTGCTCATGGTGCGATTCTCCTGGATGAGAGGGGTGCGGGGGAAAACGGTCTTGGAAGATGGGACGAGTTCCACAGCGCGGGCGCCCGCACGGGCCGGAGCGCGGGCGCCCGCACGGGCCGACGCGGGGTGCGTGCCGACGGGTGCCCGTACGGCGGTGGCGCGTCCGCTCCCGGAGTGCGCCTCCGTCCGCCGGTGGCGGGCCCGTGACGGGTGGTTTCAGCGCTGCCTCTTGTAGAAGGGCAGCGCGACCACCTCGTACGGCTCGTGGGAACCGCGGATGTCCACCGCGACCCCCTTGGTGCCCGGCTCCGCGTGCGCGGCGTCCACGTAGGCGATGGCGATCGGCTTGCCGAGGGTCGGGGAGGGGGCCCCTGAGGTGACCTCGCCGATCACCTCGCCCTCGGCCGAGACCACCCCGTACCCCGCGCGCGGCACCCGGCGCCCCTCGGCGATCAGGCCGACCAGCTTGCGCGGCGGGCTGTTCCGCGCCCGCTCGGCCGCCGCCTCCAGGGGCTCGCGGCCGACGAAACGTCCCTCGTTCGTCGTCTTCTCGAACTTCACCGTCCGGCCGAGACCCGCGTCGAAGGGCGTGGTCGACGTGCTCAGCTCGTGCCCGTACAGCGGCATCCCCGCTTCCAGGCGCAGCGTGTCCCGGCAGCTCAGGCCGCACGGCACGAGCCCCGCGCCGGAGCCCGCCTCCGTCAGCGCCTCCCACACGGCGACGGCGTCACCGGGCGCGACGAACAGCTCGAAGCCGTCCTCGCCGGTGTAGCCCGTACGGGCGATGAGCGCGTCCTTGCCCGCGACCGTGCCCGGCAGGCCCGCGTAGTACTTCAGCCCGTCCAGATCGGCGTCGGTCAGCGTCCGCAGGATGCCGACGGCCTCGGGGCCCTGGACCGCGAGCAGCGCGTAGGCGTCGCGGTCGTCGCGCACCTCGGCGCCGAAGCCCTCGGCGCGCGCGGTGAGCGCGTCCAGGACCACCTGCGCGTTGGCCGCGTTGGCGACGACCATGTAGGTGTCCTCGCCGGTGCGGTAGACGATCAGATCGTCGAGGATGCCGCCGTCCTCGTCGCAGATCATGGTGTAGCGGGCGCGGCCGACGGCGACCGCCGACAGGTTGCCGACCAGCGAGTAGTCCAGCAGCGCCCCGGCGTCCCGGCCCGTGACGGTGATCTCACCCATGTGGGAGAGGTCGAACAGGCCCGCGCGAGTGCGGACGGCGTTGTGTTCGTCACGCTCGCTGCCGTAGCGCAGCGGCATGTCCCAGCCCGCGAAGTCGGTCATCGTCGCGCCGAGCGCGCGATGAGTGGCGTCGAGTGCGGTCTTACGAGGGGTGTCGCTCATGTCAGTCAGGCTCCAGGGGCAAGTGACCGGATGTCCTCCCCATCTGTCATCGGAACCTGAGAGGTTCGCCAGGAGCCCGTTACCGTGGGCCTCGGCTTGCACCTTGGGTGGAGCCGCGCGGCGGCTCGCTTTTCAGATCTGCCTCATCCTGTGCGGTATCGGGGCCTGAGAGATTCAAGGGAGGACTTGCTCCTTCGGCGCCCCGTGGACGCCGCCTCCGTGCACACTGTGCGAGGGGCGGACGGCGTACGGACGGGGACTCTCCCGCGCGGATTCAAGCGGCCGTTATGGAGTTGGCCCGCACATCATGGCACGGCGCGGGTACCCGTGGTGCTCCTGGCGGGGAAGCAATCGTCTTGAACCGCATTACCTTTTCTTGACACTCTCGGGGAAAGCCGCGGTGGAGCGCCGGGGGCCCGGGGGAGGCCCCCGGGAAACGCAGGTATCCGGGGAGGGCGATCAGGTGGGCAGTCTGCGCAGTGCTTACGCGACGGTGACCGCGACGGTCACGGGGGGCGGAGCGGGAGGCGGTGCGGGTGCGGTGGTGCCCGCGCAGGCCCCCGTGCCCGTCCTGGAGCGGGATCTGCGCGGCACCGCCGCCAGACGCACGCTGCGCTTCGCGGCGGGTGACCTGGTCGTGGTCTCGGGACTGCCGGGCAGCGGCAAGTCGACGCTGATCCGGCGCACGGTGGCTCTCCACGACACCGTCAGCAGGATCGACTCGCAGGACACCAGGGAGCGCTGGGAGGCCAGGCTGCCCGGCTGGCTGCCCTACGGCGTCTACCGTCCCCTGGTCCGCCTCGCGCACTACGCGGGGCTGCGGCGGGCGCTGGCCTCGGGCGCGAGCGTCGTCGTGCACGACTGCGGGACGCAGGGCTGGGTGCGCGGCTGGCTGGCCAGGGACGCGCGGCGGCGCGGCAGAGGGCTGCACCTGGTGCTCCTCGACGTGCCGCCCGTGGTCGCCCTGGAGGGCCAGGCCGAGCGCGGCCGCGGCGTCTCCGGGTACGCCTTCGCCCGGCACCGCAGGGCCGTGGGCCGCCTGATAGCGCAGGCGGAGGCAGGGCGGGTGCCCGAGGGCTGCTCCTCGGTCGTGCTGCTGGACCGGGAGGCGGCGGCTGCGCTGCGCGGGGTGGCGTTCGAGTAGGGGCGAGCCAAGGCACGTAGGGGACGAGCAGGGGCACGGTTCGGGGTGCTTTCCGGGTCCGCTTCGGGGATGCGTCCGGGGCGTGTTCCGGCGTGTTCCGGGGCGTACCAAGGCGTGCGCGGTGCCCCGCACGCGCGCGGCCCGTCACCGCTCAGCGGTGACGGGCCGCGCACGGGGACAGAGCGCGCGGTCGCCCGCGCCCTCGTGTGGGTGCGTCAGAACGCCGGGGTGTGGCCCATGTGCAGGATCGGGGCCTTCGGCGACTTGGGGGCCTTGTCGCCCTCTGCGGCCTCGGCACGCTTGGCGCCCTTGGCCTCCGGCATCGGCGCCGCCTTCGGCAGCCCCTTCAGGTCGGGCTCGGGCAGCGCCCCGCCCAGGGCGACGCTGGCCAGCACGTTGACGGTGGAGGTGAGCATGGTTCTCGCCTCGTTGGTGACCTTGCGCTCGTCGCCGGAGGACGCGGCCCTCAGGAACCCGTCGACCTTGGAGCGCAACTGGGTGCTCGCCTTGAGCGTCAGTCTGCTCCCCTCCGAGGGGCGGTCGGCCGCTCGCGTGCCGCTCTTCCGCACCGGGAGCGCCTGCTCCTGCTCAGGGCCCTGCTGCTGCTGAGTGTCCTGCGGCTTCGGCTGGTCCTGCTTCGGCTGGTGCTCCGGCGCCTCCTTCTCCCGCTCCGGCTGCGCCTGCTGCTTCCGCTCGGGCTGCTGCTCCGGCCGCTGTTCCGGCTTCTGCTCGGGCTTCGGTGCCTCCTGGCGCGGTTCCTGGGCGTTCTGCTGCTGCTCCGGCTGCTCCGGCTGCTCCGGCTGCTTCTGCTCGGGCCGGGGCTTCTCCTGCGGCTTCTGCTCCTGCGGCTTCTGCTGTTGGGGCTTTTCCTGGGGCTTCTCCTGCTGTCCGGGCTGGGGCTGGTCCTGCTGGGGCTTCTCCTGCTGGTCCTGCTGACCCGGCTGGGGCGGGGTCTCCTTCTGGGGGTTCTCGTCCCGCGGCTGCTGGGGGTCGGGCCGCTGGGACCTGGTCCGCTGGAGCTCGGCCAGCCCGTCCTTGACGGCCTTGCCCATTCTCTGGAGGTCCGCCTCGTTGTGCTTGGCCTTCGGGTCCTTGAGCACCGTGTTCAGTACTCGGCCCACCGGCACGATGACGTTGCCGGTGTCGCCGACCAGCTCGCTCTGCCGGGCCAGCTCACCGGCGCCGCGCAGCCCCGAGGGCGTGGGGGCCTCCAGTGCGCGGGGCGCGGTGGCCGCCCCGGGCCCCTGCTGGGTCCCGGACAGCTTCGGCAGGCCCTTGAGGTCGGCGGCGGGCAGCCGCCCGTCGGAGAGGCCGCCCGCCATCACGTTGACGGCGCCGGTCAGGGTGGCCTTCACGGCGCCGGACGTCCGCTGCCTGTCGCCGGCCGCGGACGCCTTGAGCAGCGCGTCGACGCGGGTACGGAGGTCCTCGGCGGCCTTCAGGGTCATGTCCGAGGGGGCCTGGGCGCGGTGGGAGCCGGTGGCCTGCTTCGCCGCCGCGGCCTTCTTCAGCGTGCTGATCGCCTTCCCGACCTCGGCCGAGTGCTCCTTGGCCTCGTTCTGGGGGAGCTTGCCGTTCTTGGCCTGGAGTACCCCGTCCACGAGGTTCGAGACGGGAGTGAGGAGGCCGCCGATGTTCTTGAGGGCTTCGACCTGCGGAATGAGCGCCGACGACGACCCCGGCGCGGGCGGGGCCCCCTCGTGGCGGGGGCCATGATCGAAGGCGGCGGCCGTGCCGGCCCCGAGGGCCAGCGAGCCGGTGAGAGCGGCGGCGATGCCCGCCGCCGCGGTCTTGCTGAGACGCATGGGAGATTCCTCCGTTAGGTACCGACATAGGTCGATAGGGACGAGAACCACCCTTCGAGGGTTGGGTGCGCTCCGCAACTGGACGGTCGCCATACGTGAGCATCCGGGTTACGGGTCTCGCGCTGCCCCCTCGCGCCTTCCCTCTGCCTGCGCCTCCCCTGCGCCTCCCCCGCGCCTCCCCCGCGCCTCCCCCGCGCCTCCCGTGCCGCCCGGTACCGTCCGGCTCGCGGTGCTCCGTCCCCCTTGCCTCGTCGCTTCCGGCGCCTCCCCGACGCAGCTCAGAGGGCCGCGGCTAGGGTTGCCCCCATGACCTTTCCGCAGCAGTACGGACCGGGCCACGGTGGAGGCTGGCCCGGGAACGAGCTGGAGGAAACCCTCGCGGCCTCCCTCCAAGTGCCCCACGCGGGCGCCCGGCTGCTGGAGGTGCTCGGGCGCAGCAGCGTCTGGGTGCCGCTGCCCGAGGGCGGCGGGCCCGACAGCCCGAACCTCGATCTGCCGACGATCCAGCTCGAAGGGGCTCCCTACGTCCCCGTCTTCAGCTCGGAGCAGCAGTTCCTCCAGGTCGTGGGCTCGCACATGTCCTTCACCGTCGCGCCCGCGCGCGAGTTCGCGCGCGGCCTGCCGCCGCAGGTGGGCATCGCCGTGAACCCCGAGGGCACCGTCGGCATGCCGCTGCCTCCCGAGGCCGTCGCCGAACTGTGCGCGAACACCCCCTCGGAGCAGGCCGCCTGGGGCGTGGCGCGCGGTGCCCGGGTCAGGCTCTTCGAGCCCGACTGGCAGGACGAGCCGGTGGACTTCCTCGGCGCCGCCGCGGGCGAGTTCGCGGTGCTGCCCTCTCTCCGTACGGCCAGACGCGCCCTCGCCAGCACCGAGGGCGAGCCGCCCTCGCTCTTCGTCGGCGTCGAACTGGACCTGCTGGACCCCGAATCCCGCCAGGCAGCGCACGACGCGCTGGGCAGGGCGCTGGGCAGGGCCCCCGTGAAGTGGCCCGTGCAGCTCGTCCTGCTGGATGCCGCGCAGGACCCGGTGGTGGAGTGGATGCGCCAGTGCGTGCGGCCCTTCTACACGCGGGAGACCTAGCCCGGAGCTGCCGGGACGAAAAACGCGCGAGCCGGATAACCGGGGCCCGAGTACGGGGACTCATGTCGTATCCGGCTCGTAAGCTGGTTTGATGACGGGGCGGGGCGCACGAGCGTGCCCGGAGCGGGTGACCGATGCGGGAGAAGGGGCGGCTACGTGAGCGCGGGAGGCAGTGTCGAACAGTTGCTGAAGCAGGTGTCGCCGGGCCGGTTCGACACCTACGAGGCGCTGCTGGACGTGCTCGCCGACAGCCAGATGTGGATGCTGCTCTGGACAGGGCAGGCGGGCTCGCCCGACGCGCAGTACGGGAACATGGAGGTGGCCGGTTACGGCTACGCGCCGTGTGTCACCTCGGCGCAGGAGCTGGCCGCCTCCGGCTGGAACCGCGCGCACGAGGTGGTGACGGGGCGCGAGATCGCCACGGCCCTCTTCCCCGAGCGCTGGGGGATCTGGCTGAATCCGCACGCACCGGGCGGCGGCGTCGGCATCCCCTGGCTGGACCTGCGGCGCATCGCCACAGGGCTCGACCGCCTCCCGGCAGGACCCCTGCGCATCTCCGAACCGGCCCTGGAAATCCCGCAGTTCTACGCCCTGCTGACCCACAACGCGCACCGCACACCCGCCGTGCGCTCGCTGCGCCGCTGCTGGGTGCAGCCCGCTCTGGGCGCCCCGTATCTGGCCATCGGGCTCGATCTGTACGACGGCGCCGAGTCCTCCGTCGAAGCGGTCCGGCAGATGATGCGGCAGTCGGTGTCGGCGGTGCCCGAGGGGCTGCCGGTCTCCAGCGTCTCCATGGCGGACGATTTCGACCCCGTCGCGATGTGGCTGCGCCGCAATTCGCGGCCGTTCTTCGACCGCGACGCGCCGCACGCGGGCGCGGCTCCGACGGCGGCCCCCGGCTTCGGATACGGGTACCCCAGGCCGTACTGATACGGGTGCCCCCGGCCGTTCTTCCGGTGCCCCCGCCTTTCCCGGCCCTTTCTGCGGTTTTCCCCGTCTTTCCGCGCTTTCCCGCGCCTTTCGGCGACTTTCCCCGGTTCCCCGGTTCTCCCGGCCCTTTCCCGGCCCTTACCGGGGCTCTTTCCGCGCCCCTTCCCGGGCTTTTCCCGTCCCCTTCCCTCTCCCCTTCCCGTCCTCTTCCGGAAGGTGAGAATCGTCTGTGCGCAGGGGGACCAGAACCGTACATACCCACGCGTCCGGCACCGCTCAACGTCAACTTCCGTCCGCATAACGGAAGCTGTCGCGTCACATCACAGTTGCGCATCCTTTCCCCTTGAAGTCTGGCGGGTGATCGTGAGCGCGTTGAAGACTCCCGAGCCATAGGGCCATCGGCCTTGTGTACGAACTGCTTGCGAACTGGCCGCTACAGCGGCGGACGTGGGCTGGTCACCACCGGCCGAGAAGGGGTTCTCACCACCATGACGGCACCAATCCACGAGCCGACCCCGGTGTCCGACGCGGCGAACGCGGAGGCAGCCGCCGAGGTCGCCAGGACGGCGGTCGAGGGGCGCTCCCTCGGCCGTATCGCGTGGACCCGTCTCAAGCGCGACAAGCTGGCCCTCGCGGGCGGCTGCGTCGTGCTGTTCCTGGTGCTGGTGGCGATCTTCGCGCCGCTCATCGTCGGCCTGCTCGGGCACCCGCCGAACGAGTACCACGAGGACAAGATCGACCCGCTGACCAGCACCCCGCTGGGCGCCTGGGGCGGCATCAGCCCCGACTTCCTGTTCGGCGTCGAGCCGGTCAACGGGCGCGACGTCTTCAGCCGGGTCGTCTACGGCGCCCGCATCTCGCTGCTGGTGGCCTTCCTCGCCGCCATCGTCGCGGTGGCGCTGGGCACCCTGCTCGGCGCCATGGCCGGGTACTTCGGCGGCTGGCTCGACGCGGTCATCAGCCGCGTGATGGACATGCTCCTCTCGTTCCCGCAGCTCCTGTTCGCCATCGCGCTGATCTCGGTCGTGCCGAACGAGCTGTTCGGGCTGAGCGGTACGGGACTGCGCATCGGCGTCCTGGTCACCGTCATCGGCCTCTTCGGCTGGCCCTACATCGGGCGCATCGTGCGCGGGCTGACGCTGTCGCTGCGTGAGCGGGAGTACATCGAGGCCGCGCGCAGCCTCGGGGCCGGGCGGCGCTACATCCTCTTCAAGGAGCTGCTGCCCAACCTGATCGCGCCCATCACCGTCTACATGACGCTGATGATCCCGACCAACATCCTGACCGAGGCCGCGCTCAGCTTCCTCGGAGTCGGCGTCAAGCCGCCCACCGCGTCCTGGGGAAAGATGCTGTCCGACGCGATCAAGACCTACGAGGCCGACCCCATGTTCATGATCATCCCCGGGGCGGCGATCTTCGTGACCGTACTGGCATTCAACCTCTTCGGCGACGGCGTACGCGACGCCCTCGACCCGAAGGGAACCCGCTGATGAAGCGAGCGGCTGCCAGCCCCATCGAATCCCCGGCCCTGCGCAGCGCACGGGCCGTGACCCACACGGAGGATGCGAGATCGTGACAACTCAACGCTCATCGAGGCGCAAACAGGCCGCGGCGGCGGCCGTTGTGGTCGCGGCTCTGCTGTCCACCGCGGCGTGCGGCGGCAATGGCGGCGACGGCGACGGCGAGGGCGGGCCCGGCTACAACAAGGCGAGCGCCAAGCTGCTGAACCCGTCGGACAAGAAGGGCGGCACGCTCAAGTACATCGGTACCCAGGACGCCGACTCCTGGGACCCGCAGCGCGGTTACTACGGCTTCATGTGGGACTTCGCGCGGTACTACACGCGCACGCTCATCACCGCCAAGCCCGCGCCGGGCAAGGAGAGCGAAGAGCTGGTCCCGGACCTCGCCAAGTCCAACGCCAAGATCTCGGACGACAAGAAGACCTACACGTACGAGCTCAAGGACGACATCAAGTGGGAGGATGGCAAGCCCATCACTTCCAAGGACATCAAGTACGGCATCGAGCGCATCTGGGCGCAGGACGTCATCTCCGGCGGCCCGGTCTACCTCAAGGACGTCCTGGACCCCGACGGCAAGTACAAGGGCCCGTACAAGGACAAGTCCGAGGACAAGCTCGGTCTGGACGCCATCGAGACGCCGAACGACAAGACCATCGTCTTCAAGCTCCCGAAGCCGAACGTCGACTTCGAGCAGATGCTCGCGATGCCCTCCGGCGCCCCCGTCCGGCAGGACAAGGACACCAAGGGCAAGTACGGCCTCAAGCCCTTCTCGGCGGGCCCGTACAAGTGGCAGGCGTACACCCCGAACAAGTCGATGACGCTGGTGCGCAACCCGCACTGGGAGCGGTCGACGGACGAGGTGCGCAAGGCGCTCCCGGACAAGATCACGCTCCGTCTGATCACCAACGCCGACGAGATGGACAACCGTCTCATCAACGGTGACTACGACGTCGACATCAACGGCACGGGCCTCAGCGCCGCCGGCCGCGCCAAGGCCATCAAGGACCACCGCGGCAACATCGACAACCCGAGCACCGGCTACATCCGCTACGCGGTCTTCCCGCAGACGGTGAAGCCGTTCGACAACATCCACTGCCGCAAGGCCGTGATCTACGGAGCCGACAAGAAGTCGCTCCAGACGGCGCGCGGCGGCCCCCTCGCGGGCGGTGACATCGGCACCAACATGCTGCCGAAGACGGTCCCGGGCAGCGACCCCTCGTACGACCCGTACGGCGCCACCAAGAACGACGGCAAGCCGAACACGGAGAAGGCGAAGGAGGAGCTGAAGAAGTGCGGCAAGCCGGACGGCTTCAAGACCACCATCGCCGTCCGTAACAACAAGGACGTCGAGGTCAAGTCCGCCGAGTCGCTCCAGGCCTCGCTGAAGAAGGTCGGCATCGAGGCCGAGCTGGACCAGTACGACGGCGCCCAGACCACCGGCATCATCGGCAACCCCGACGTGGTCAAGAAGAAGAACTACGGGATCATCATCATGGGCTGGGGCCCGGACTTCGCCTCCGGTCAGGGCTACATGATGCCGCTGGTGCACTCGAAGTACATCCTGCCCAACGGGAACAACAACTACAGCGAGCTGAAGGACCCGGAGATCGACAAGATGTTCTCCGAGGCCATCGCCGCCGAGACGCCCGAGGAAGCCGCGGGCATCTACAGCGAGATCAACAAGAAGGTCTCCGAGCACGCCGTCTACCTGCCGTTCGTCTTCGAGAAGAACATCAAGTGGCGCAGCTCCCGGCTGACCAACGTCTACACCACCACCAACAACAACGGTTTCTACGACTACGCCTCCCTGGGCGTGAAGTGACCGACCGCACGTTCCGTCGGCGCACCCGCCGCTAGTAGCTAGGCACGAAGGGCAGGTGAGGGCCGCGGAGGTGGCCCGGTGAACCGCGCCCCCGGATGATCTCCGGGGGCGCGGTCCCCGCCGGGCGGCCAACGGGCCGGAGTGCAGTGCTCGCATATCTCATCAGGCGGCTGTTCGCCGTCATCGTGATGTTGCTGATCGTCATGCTGGTGACCTTCGGCATCTTCTTCCTGATCCCGAAGTGGACAGGCGTCGACGTCGCCTCCATGTACGTCGGCAAGCAGGCCGACAAGGCGGCGATCGAGGGCGTACGGGAGAAGCTGGGTCTGGCCGACCCGATCTTCGTCCAGCTCTTCGAGTTCGTCCGCGGCATCCTCGTCGGACGCGACTACACGGGCGGCGGGGACACGATCCACTGCTCCGCGCCCTGCTTCGGCTACTCCTTCCGCACGGAGCAGGCGGTCTGGCCCACGCTGGAGGACCGCTTCCCCGTCACGCTGTCGCTGGCCGTCGGTGCGGCCATCATCTGGCTGATCTTCGGCATCGCGGCGGGCGTCATCTCGGCGCTCAAGCGCGGCACCCTGTGGGACCGCGTCGCGATGGGCATCGCGCTCGGCGGCGTCTCGCTGCCCATCTACTTCACAGGACTGCTCTCGCTGGCGATCTTCTCCTACGGGCTCGGCTGGGTCGACGGGGAGTTCGTCGAGTTCTCCGAGAGCCCGACGGCCTGGTTCGGGGGGCTCCTGCTGCCCTGGATCACCCTCGCCTTCCTGCACGGGGCGATGTACGCCCGCATGACCAGAGCCACCATGCTGGAGGTGATGGGCGAGGACTACATCCGCACCGCGCGTGCCAAGGGGCTGACCGAGCCCGTCGTCATCGGCAAGCACGCCATGCGCTCCACCATGACCCCGATCCTCACGCTGCTGGGCATCGACCTCGGGGCCCTGATGGGCGGCGCGATCCTCACCGAGACCACGTTCGGCATCCCCGGACTCGGGCAGGCGGTGCTCAAGGCGATCAGTGACCGGGACCTGCCGCTGATCCTCGGCGTCGTCCTGATCACGTCGGCCGCCGTCATCATCGCGAACCTCATCGTGGACATCCTGTACGCCGTGATCGACCCCCGAGTGAGGCTCGGATGACAGACCCGAAAGACAAGAAACAGAGCGAGCAGACCGAACAGGCGGCCCCGGCGGTGACCGAGAAGGACACGGCGTCCGAGGCGGCGGACGCGGCACCCGCGAAGGGCGCGGCACCCGGCGAGGGCGAGGACGCGCTGAGCCGCACCGGTGCCTCCGCCGTCGCCGAGCCCGTGACCGAAGGCCGCCCGCCCACCTCCTTCCTGGAGGTGCGCGATCTGCGCGTCCACTTCCCGACGGAGGACGGCCTCGTCAAGTCCGTCGACGGGCTGACCTTCCAGTTGGAGAAGGGCAAGACCCTCGGCATCGTGGGCGAGTCCGGGTCCGGCAAGTCGGTGACGTCGCTGGGCATCATGGGCCTGCACACGGTCGGCCAGTACGGGCGTCAACGCGCGAAGATGTCCGGCGAGATCTGGCTCGACGGGAAGGAGCTGCTGAGCAGCGACCCGGACGAGGTGCGCAAGCTGCGCGGGCGCGAGATCGCGATGATCTTCCAGGACCCGCTGTCCGCGCTGCACCCGTACTTCACCATCGGCCAGCAGATCGTCGAGGCGTACCGCGTCCACCACAAGGTCGACAAGAAGACGGCGCGCAAGCGGGCCGTCGAACTCCTCGACCGGGTGGGCATCCCGCAGCCGGACCAGCGCGTCAACAGCTACCCGCACGAGTTCTCCGGCGGCATGCGCCAGCGCGCCATGATCGCGATGTCGCTGGTCAACAACCCCGAGCTGCTCATCGCCGACGAGCCCACCACCGCGCTGGACGTCACCGTCCAGGCCCAGATCCTCGACCTGATCAGGGACCTCCAGAAGGAGTTCGGCTCCGCGGTCATCATCATCACCCACGACCTGGGCGTCGTCGCCGAGCTGGCCGACGACATCCTGGTGATGTACGGCGGCCGGTGCGTGGAGTACGGCACGGCCGAGCAGGTCTTCTACGAGCCGCAGCACCCCTACACCTGGGGCCTGCTGGGCTCGATGCCGCGCATCGACCGCGACCAGACCGAACGCCTCATCCCGGTCAAGGGCTCCCCGCCCAGCCTGATCAACATCCCGGACGGCTGCGCGTTCAACCCGCGCTGCCCGTACGCCGACGTGCCCAAGGGCGACGTCACCCGCACCGTGCGGCCCGAGCTGCGCGACGTGGGCGCGGGCCATCTGTCGGCCTGCCACATGGACCGGGAGGACCGGGAGCGGATCTGGAACGAAGAGATTGCCCCGAAGCTGTGAGCGGCGCGAGCGAGGACGAGCGGATGACCATGCCCGAACAGACGAGGGGCCCCGAACAGACGAGGGGCGAGGCCGGGACCAAGGCCGAGCCGGAGCCGGGCGAGTCCCTGCTGAAGGTCTCCGGGCTGAAGAAGCACTTCCCCATCACCAAGGGCGTGCTCAAGCGCCAGGTGGGCGCCGTCAAGGCGGTCGACGGCATCGACTTCGACGTGCGCGCGGGGGAGACCCTGGGCGTCGTCGGCGAGTCGGGCTGCGGCAAGTCCACGATGGGGCGGCTGATCACGCGGCTGCTGGAGCCCACCGACGGGAAGATCGAGTTCGAGGGGCG
Source organism: Streptomyces sp. NPDC054796 (assembly GCF_053611545.1). Lineage (NCBI taxonomy): Bacteria > Bacillati > Actinomycetota > Actinomycetes > Kitasatosporales > Streptomycetaceae > Streptomyces > Streptomyces sp. NPDC054796. The sequence continues at coordinate 108,026 of NZ_JBSHAO010000020.1, forward strand.
GGACATCACCCACCTCGGCGTCGGCGGGATGCGGCCCATGCGCCGCGACGTCCAGATGATCTTCCAGGACCCGTACTCCTCGCTGAACCCCCGGCACACGGTCGGCGCCATCGTCAGCGCGCCCTTCAAGCTCCAGGGCGTCTCGCCCGAGGGCGGCGTCAAGAAGGAGGTGCAGCGGCTGCTGGAGGTGGTCGGGCTCAACCCCGAGCACTACAACCGCTATCCGCACGAGTTCTCCGGCGGCCAGCGCCAGCGCATCGGCATCGCCCGCGCCCTCGCGCTCAACCCGAAGCTGGTCGTGGCCGACGAGCCGGTCTCCGCGCTCGACGTCTCCATCCAGGCGCAGGTGGTCAACCTGCTGGACGACCTTCAGCAGGAACTGGGCCTCACCTACGTGATCATCGCCCACGACCTCTCGGTCATCCGGCACGTCTCGGACCGGATCGCGGTGATGTACCTCGGCAAGATCGTCGAACTGACCGACCGCGCCTCGCTCTACGCGTCCCCGATGCACCCGTACACCAGGGCCCTGCTGTCCGCCGTGCCGGTGCCCGACCCGCGGCGCAAGAAGCAGGGCGGCCGTGAGCGCATCCTGCTCCAGGGCGACGTGCCCTCGCCGATCAAGCCGCCGTCGGGCTGCCGCTTCCACACCCGCTGCTGGAAGGCGACGCAGGTCTGCAAGACCGAGGAACCGCCGCTGGTCGCGCTGGCGCCCGGCCACGAGGTCGCGTGCCACCACCCCGAGAACGCGGAGGACCAGCGGCCCGAGGACAGCAAGCCGCTCGTGACGGCGTAACGCCCTTGCCGCGCCCCCGCCGCCGTCCCCGCTGTGGCCGCGGCGGGGGCGGGGGCGGCGGCGGTCCTGCTCTGCGCGGAACGCGCGCCTCCGCGGAAGCCGTGTAGAAAAGGGCAGGTGGACCACCTCTACGACCCGGACGTGCAGCACTGGCTCGACATCGCCGGGATCTTCGTCTTCGCGATCTCCGGCGCGCTGCTCGCCGTACGCAAGAACTTCGACGTCTTCGGCATCGCGACCCTCGCAGCCGCGACCGGGCTCGGCGGCGGCCTCTTCCGCGACGTCGTCATCGGCGCCGTACCGCCCGCCGCCTTCACCGACCTCGGCTACTTCGTCACCCCGCTCATCGCGGCCGTGTTCGTCTTCTTCCTGCACCCGCACGTCGAGCGCATCAACAAGGCGGTCAACGTCTTCGACGCGGCCGGGCTCGGCCTCTTCTGCGTCACCGGCACGATCAAGGCGCACGAGTACGGGCTCGGACTGCCCGCCTCGGCCGCGCTGGGCCTCGCCACGGCGGCGGGCGGCGGGGTGCTGCGGGACGTGCTCGCCAACGAGGTGCCCTCGCTGCTGCGCTGGGACCGCGAGATCTACGCCGTGCCCGCCGTCGTCGGCGCCTCGGCCGTCGCGCTGCTCATCCACCTCGACGAACTGAACGCGCTCACCATGACGCTGGCCGCCGCGCTCGGCTTCGTGCTGCGGCTGCTCGCGCTCACCTACGGCTGGCGTGCCCCGCGCGCCTGGCGCCGCCACAGCACGGCGGCCGACGAGGGGTAGCGGTACGGTGCCGGGTCCGCGAGGCGGCCCGGGGCAAGGCTCAGAAGGGGAAGCCGCTGCGGCCGTACTGGACCGAGACCCAGCGCTCGGTGGTGAACGCCTCCAGCGCCGCGTCCCCGTTCAGCCGCCCGAGCCCGGAGTTCTTCTCGCCGCCGAACGGGACGAGTGGCTCGTCGTGCACGGTCGCGTCGTTGACGTGGAACATCCCCGTCTCCACGCGTCGGGCCAGGGCGACCCCGCGCTCGATGTTCCGAGTGTGCACGGCACCGCCCAGTCCGTACGGGGTGTCGTCGGCGAGCCGGACCGCCTCCTCGTCGTCCTCGAAGGGCATCAGCAGAGCCACGGGCCCGGAGATCTCCTGGCGCAGCACGGCGGAGCCCTCGGGCACGTCCGTCAGTACCGTCGGCTCGGCCAGACAGCCCCGGACGCGCCCCCGCAGCAGGGCCGTGGCGCCCTCGGCCATGGCCTGCGCGGTGAGCGCGGAGACGGCGTCGGCCTGCGCGGGGGTGATGAGCGGCCCGATCACGGTCTCCGGGTCCCGTGGATCGCCCGCCTTCAGCGCGCGGGCCCGCTCGACGAACGCGCCGGTGAACTCCTCCCACACGGCGCGGTGCACCAGCACCCTGCCGGCGCACGCGTACCCCTGCCCCTGGTGGACGAAGCGGCTGTAGACGGCGGCGTCCACGGCGTAGCCGACGTCGGCGTCGTCCAGCACGACGAAGGGGCTGTTGCCGCCCAGTTCGAGTACGCAGCGCTTGAAGCCGCTGGCGGCGACGGCGGCCACGTGTCTGCCCGTGCGGTCGGAGCCGGTGAAGGAGATGACCTTGGGCACGGGGTGGTCGAGGAGGGCGTCCCCGATCTCGGCGATGTCGGTGACGACGAGGTTGAGGACACCGGGCGGCAGCCCCGCGTCCTCCAGGATCCTGGCCACCAGCACGCCGCCGACGACCGGGGTGCTCTGGTGGGGTTTGAGGACGACGGCGTTGCCGAGCGCGAGCGCTGGCGCGACGGACTTGAGGGAGAGCAGGAAGGGGAACGTGAAGGGGCTGACGACCCCGGCCACCCCGACCGGCTCGCGGTGGACGTGGTTCTCCTTACCGTCGGTGACCGAGGGCAGGATGCGGGCCTGTGGGCCGAGCGCCAGCCGGACCGCCTCGCGCAGGAATTCCTTGGCCAGGCGCAGTTCGCAGGCCGCCTTGACGTGGGTGCCGCCCACTTCGCTGACGATGGCCTGGGTCAGCTCCGCGGCGCGCTCGTCGATGAGGCGGATCGCCCGTTCGAAGACGGGGCGCCGCGCGTAGGGGCCCGCCGCGGCCCAGTCGCGCTGGGCGCGTTCGGCCGCACGGTACGCCTCGTCGACCTGCCGCGCGGTGGCGACGGTGAACGCGGCCAGCTTCTCCCCGGTCCACGGGTCGAAGTCGATGATGTCCCAGGCGCCCGCGCCGGGGCGCCACTCGCCGTCGATGTACTGCGGTGCGGCGCCCTTGAAGGAGGACATGACGCCCCTTTCCGAGTGGAGCGGACGTACGGGGCACGGCCGCACAGCCGTGCGGCCGAGGGGGCGGACCATGTTACGTACGGGAAAGGGGCGCGGGGGCCGTTTGGGAAAGCCCGGCGGAGGTCGTCCAACATCGGACTACCGGCGGGTAACATTTACGTGTACCGTGCGGTACATGTCCGACGCCACCCTCAGCCGCAGCGAGTTCGACCGGGACACCGCGATCCATCCGCGCGAGCCCGGCGTCTATGACGTCAGCCTCTCCCCGGGCTGGGCCATCGGGCACGCGCTCAACGGCGGCTACCTCCTGGCCGTCATCTGCCGCGCGCTCGGCGAGGCGCTGCCCCACCCGGACCCCTTCACCGTCAGCGCGCACTACCTCACCGCGTCCACGGCGGGACCCGCCGTCATCCGTACGGACACCGCGCGCGTCGGCCGCACCCTGTCCACAGGGTCCGCGGGGCTCTTCCAGACGGAGGAGGACGGCGAGGAGGTCGAGCGCATCCGCGTCATCGCCACCTACGGCGATCTCGACGCGCTGCCCGACGACGTACGTACGAGCGCGAAGCCCCCGGCCTTTCCGCCGCCCGAGCAGTGCTTCAGCACCAAGGACCAGCCCGGCGGCGAGGACGCGGGCCCCGAGATGGGCAAGCGGCTCGATCTGCGGCTCGACCCGTCCACCTGCGGCTGGGCGGTCGGAGCCCCCAGCGGCGAGGGGGAGATGCGCGCCTGGTTCGGCCTGGCCGACGGGCGCGACGCCGACCCGCTGTCCCTGCTGATGGCCGTCGACGCGCTGCCGCCCACCGCCTTCGAGCTGGGGCTCAGCGGCTGGGTCCCCACCGTCGAACTCACCGTGCACGTCCGCTGCCGCCCCGCGCCCGGGCCGCTCCGCGTCTCCATCACCACCCGCAACCTCGCGGGCGGCTATCTGGAGGAGGACACGGAGATCTGGGACAGCGAGGACCGTCTCGTCACGCAGGCCCGGCAGTTGGCGCGGGCGCTGAAGTGACGTCGGCGCCTGAGCTGACGCGTTGACGCTGAAGAAGCGCCGCTGAGGCTGAGCGCGCCGGGCCGGGAGGGGCCCCGCCGACGGTGTCCGGTCTCGCCGTCGGAGGGGCCCCTGCCCTTTCCCGGCCCCGTCGGCTACCCGGCCTCGTGCAGGAAGCCCAGCAGCGCGGCCGTCAGCTCGGCGGGGGCGTCCTCCTGGACGAGGTGGCCGGCGCGCTCGACGAGCCGGACCCGCGAGCCCGGGATCAGCCCGGCCAGGCGGCGCGCCCGGTCCACGGGGATCCAGGTGTCGGCGGTGCCCCAGCAGATGAGGACGGGCGGCTCGACCTGCCCGTAGAGGCCCTCGATCTCGTCCGTCCAGCGCTGGCCGTTCTGCGCGATCTGCCGGTAGAAGGCGCTCTGGCCCGCCTCGCCCAGCCACGGAGCGACGAGCCGGTCCAGCACCGCTGGGTGCAGCCCGTGGCGACTGGCCGAGCGGATGTACTCGCGCACCAGCGCCGCGTGCAGCGCGGGCGGCAGTTGCCCGAACACCTCGGCCCGCTCGCCCAGCAGCCGGTAGGCGGGCGACCCCCACGGCGCGAGGGCCACCGGATCGACCAGCGCGAGGCGCTCGTACCGTGCCCCGTGGAGCAGATGGGCGCGCAGTGCGACGCAGCCGCCGAAGTCGTGCGCGAACACGGCGGGCCGCGTAAGGCCCCAGTGCGCCAGCAGCCCGGCGAAGATCCTGCCCTGCGCGGCCAGTGACACGTCCTGGCCCTCGTGCTTGGCCGAGTGCCCGTAGCCCGGCATGTCCCAGACGAAGACCTGGTGACGCGGCGCGAGGGCGCGCGCCGTGCCGCGCCAGGTGTACGAGGACCACGGGGTGCCGTGCAGCAGCACGACGGGCGGGTCTCCCGGCGTGCCGAAGGTGGCCCAGCGGACCGTGCCCGAGGAGCTGTCGTAGGTGCGGTCCAGGTTCCAGTCGTCGGTCATGCCTCCCAGGGTGGGGTGGGGGAGGGGACCGGACCATTGTCGTAAATGACGTTCACCCGAAGATTCACGCCAAGGGCGGTACGCGGGGCGGCGGCAACAGGCCCCTTCGACGCGACGGGACACGCGCGGGGCGCGATGCTGGACGGGCCGGAGCACGCCCGTCCCCCGACCCCGAACCCATGCGAGGCAGACCGATGAACGAGGACCGGAACAGGGAGCAGGCGGACCGGGGCGGACCGGCGTCGGCCCGTACGGGCAGGAAGAAGGACGAGCTGCGCACCGGGGGTGCCCGCCCGGCCATCCGGCTGGAGCGGCGGCTCGGCCATCCGCCCGAGAAGGTGTGGCGCGCGCTGACCGAGCCGGAGCAGCTCGTGCACTGGTTCCCGGCGGCCGTCGAGGCCGAACCCTTCGTCGGGGGCGGGGTCGCCTTCGCCTTCCCCGGCGAGGAGCCCGCGACGGGTGGCGAGGTCACCGAGTTTGATCCGCCGCGCGTCTTCGCCTTCACGTGGGAGGGCGACCACCTGCGCTGGGAGGTCGCCCCGGACGGGACGGGCGGGGTGGGCGGGGTGGCCGGTTCGGAGGGGGAGGGCGGTTCGGTGCTCACCCTCCTCCACTCCTTCGACGACCGCTACGGCGCCGCCAGCTTCGCCACCGGCTGGAGCGCCTGCATGGCAGGGCTGGCCGCGCTGCTCTCGGGCGAGCCCGTCCCGGAGGGCGACCCGGACGACATGGCCGCGACGCACGAGCGCTACGTGCGCGAGTTCGCGCTGTCCGAGGGCGTCTCCTCGGTGCTGCCGGGCGGCGGCTGGCAGGTCCGCTTCGAGCGGCAGCTCGTGCGCCCGGCCGAGGTCGCCTGGGAACGGCTCGACCCGGAGGTGGACGCGGAGCTGTTCCCCCTGGGCGGAGAGACCGCCGCCGAGCCTCCCGTACTCCTGGAGCGCGAGTGGCTGGCCGGGGGTGGCCCCGGCGGGCGCGTCCGGTGGGAGTTCACGGTGGGCACGGGCCACGGCGCCCGCCTCGTCCTCACCCTCACCGGGCCACCCGGCGACGACGAGCGGCAGCGGGGCGCCCTGGCGGCGGGGCGTGCGCGGGTGGAGCGGTTCGCGGGGCTGCTGCTGGGGGTGTAGGGAGCGGGACAGCGGCCCCGGTTGTCCTATTTTCGAGTGATACCTGTACTTTGGGTGGCGAAGGTGACATTCGAGAGAAAGTGATCCCGTCGTGGCGAACGCAGTCAAGAGCACACTTCCGGAAGAGGACCTCAAGATCGTCGGTGGGGCGCTCCAGGGCGCACTGGTGGACCTCGTGGACCTCTCCCTCGTCGCGAAGCAGATCCACTGGAACGTGGTCGGCCCGCGCTTCCGGTCCATCCACCTCCAGCTCGACGAGGTCGTCGACACCGCCCGCGGCTACTCCGACACGGTCGCCGAACGCGCCTCGGCCGTCGGCATCTCCCCCGACGGGCGCGCCGCCTCCGTGGCCTCGGGCAGCGTCATCGACAAGGTCAAGGACGGCTGGCAGCAGGACACCGACGCGGTCCAGGCCATGGTCAGCGCCCTGAGCGCGGTCATCGGCAAGGCGCGCGTGCGCATGAAGTCGGTCGGTGAGGTGGACCCGGTGACCGAGGACATCTTCATCTCCATGATCGGCGAGCTGGAGAAGCACCACTGGATGTTCCAGGCCGAGAACAGGGGCTGAGGCCAGACCGCGATCACGGATCTGAGCTGCCCGGACTGGCCAGCGTCGACTGCCGCAACTGCTACAAGCGGTAGCAGTTGCCGTCGCCCGTATGCGTGGGGCTCACACGGCGTGGCACCAGGCCGCGTAGTTCGACAGGTCTTCTGTCGGCGGGCAGGCTGAGCCCGCGCAACAGCGCGCCCGCCCGCGCCGTCTGGTTCCCCGCGATGTGCACCCCGTACCCGGCGTCGCGCAGTGCCGCCAGGCCCGGCCGTACATCCTCGTACAGGTCCGTCTCGTCCAGTTGCTCCCCCGCCCCCGCGGCCTCCTTCGCGGCGCGCTCGGCATCGATGTCGATGTCGATGCCGGGCCGCACGAGACGCACCGCGTCGGAGTTGTCACGGCCCTGCGCGACGACAGCGCCGACGAGCGCGGAGAGAGTGTGCCGGGGCACGCCGAGCCAGTCCGCCCAGGAACCCCAGTACCGGTCGTCGCGGGTAAGGGTTTCGCCGACGTCGAAGACGATGCTTTCCCTCACTCGACGAACCCTACGAGCCCGACCCTGGCCCCCCGCACCACGGTCCGCGTCCCGTTGCCGCGCGACACCTGGGCAGACACCCGTCCCTGTGCTGCAATCGAGGCACATCCAGGCAAACCGACGCGCTGACAGCGCCGGTTCAGGCCGCGGCAGGGCACCAGGGCAGCAGGGGGCAGTTATGCCGATGCTCGTGATCAAGGGTGAGTACCGGGTCGTCGGGGCCAGTCCCGACGGGGACTCCGTGAGGTTCTACCCGGACAATCCCGACCAGTGGCGGAAGGTCCCCGGGCGAATACGCCACAACCGCTCAGGCGGTGCCCAGCTCAGGCTCGACGCCATCGACGCGCTGGAGACGCACTACCGCCCCGAGCACGGGCGCGAGCTGCACCAGCCGCGGGAGTTCGGGGACAAGGGCGCGGCCTCGCTGCTGGGGTGGCTGGGGTTCGAGGACGTCGAGCGTGACGAGCGCGGGATCGTGACCAGCGCGCGCCCCGAGCACAGCCCCGGCTACGTGCTGACGCGCGGCGCCGACAAGTACGGCAGGTGCGTCGCGCTCGCGGGGCGCGGCGACGCCCCGGGGCGCAGCGGCGACGACATCGTCGTGGACGCCGACCTGCTCAAGGAGACGGTGAACCACCATCAGATCGCCGAGGGCCTGGCCTATCCCACCTACTACCGCAAGCTCTTCGTCGATCTGCGCGAGGCGCTGACGGCGGCGTCGGACGCGGCCCGTGAGGCGGGCAAGGGGCTGTGGCCGGGCGACGACACCCAGCGGGGGGCGAAGATCCAGGGCGTCGACTCGCTGACCGAGGACGCGGTGCTCCTCCCCAAGCTGTTCCGGCGGCTCGCCGACTACTTCGCGCTGAACGACGGCGACGTGTCCCTCGCCGGGTTCAAGGACTACCTGGAGCAGCGCGAGGACCGGCTCTTCATCATCTCCAACGGGCAGTCGACGGGCTTCGGCACCGTCGTGGACGTCACCGACAGCACGGTGCGCATGAACCGCCCGCCCACTGACCTGGTCTTCGAGGAGGGCTGAGGCGGGGACCGAGGCGCGGTCGGGTCAGGCCGGGCCCACCGGCTTCGGCGCCCCCTTGGGCGCCGGCCGCTCGGTGAGGCCAGGACCGTCGTGCGTACCGCCCGACGTGGCCACCGCGGTGAGCAGCGCCAGCACGGCGGCGCTCCCGGCGAGGGAGAGGCCGTCGGCCCAGTTCGCGTCCACGATGCCCGTCGACTCCAGGCCGAGCGAGGCGATCAGGGTCTGCGCGAACGTGCGGATCATGCGCTCGAAGGTCGCGATCCAGAAAGCACGTGTCGTCATCGGTGCTCCGTCCCCCTGCGTGAAGGTTCCCCCGTGCGACGGGATTTCAAGGGACCAGAGTGCTCCCGTACGCCGGGCCGCGTCGCGGAACGGGGGACGTATCTTCGGGTACGTACGCCGCCTCGCGCAGGTGTGCGGCGGCCGTGTGCGGGCGTACGTACGGGAAAGGGCGCGGCGCCTACGCTCCCGGTGGCGGCGGGCCGAAGCCGCCGCCCTGGGGCGGGGTCTGTGGGGCCGCCGGGGGCTGCTGCGGCGGGAAGTACGGCTGAGGCGGCTGCTGCTGCGGGAACGGCGGCGCCCCCGCCTGGCCAGGGCCGGTACCCATGGGCCCCGGCCCCATCGGTCCCGGCGCCCCCATCGGTCCCGGACCCATCGGACCGGGCGCACCCATCGGCATCGGCCCCATGGGCCCCATCGGCCCCGCCGGAAGCGGAGCACCGGGCTGCGCGGCCACCCCCGGCCGCACCGCCAGCACGATCAGCGCGACGCCGCCCACCACCGTCAGGAACAGCTCCAGCTTGGTGAACACGCTCGCGATCTGCCCCTCCTCGCCCAGTGTGAACAGGGCGCCCCGCTCCACGAGCCCCCACAGCGCCAGCAGCGCCACGGGCAGCGAGGCCAGCGCGACGCCCAGCGAGTAGCCGCGCGCCGAGACCCGTCGCGTCATGGCCAGCAGCGCACCGACCGCGCACAGCGGAGCCAGCGTCAGCCAGTCCCAGACGGGGGCCACGTCCAGCAGCGCGAAGAGGGCGTGTTCGCCGGTGAGGAGCGAGAGCCAGGTCTGGAAGTCGGTGTCGATCAGGAGATAGACGCACCAGCCCAGGCTGAAGGCGCACAGTACGGCGAGGTAGCCCCCGGCCACGGCGGCGCCGGGGCCCGTCGGGTGCTGCGGCGACTCGCTCGGCAGTGGCGGTTCGGGCTCCTGCGCGGGCTGGACGGGCAGCCCGTCAGGGCCGACGAGGGCGGTGGGGCGCGGGGGAGCGGGCCAGGGGCGTATACCCGCCAGCAGCACGATGAACAGTACGGGGGTGAGGAGTGTGGACAGGGCGCTGGTGGCCATCGCGACGTCGAGCGAGGAGTCGCCGAAGAAGCGGGGGAAGACGTAGAACGGCGTCGAGCGGGTGTGCGCGCCCGCGTGCCAGATCACCGGCAGCCGGTAGGAGAAGGTCAGCGCGGCCATCACGGTGAGCAGCCCGCCCGACGTCCAGGCGCCGGTGAACGCCGCGAAGACGGCGGCGAGCTGGAGCAGTCCGAGGCCGAGGTCCGTCGCGGTCGTCGCGGGCATGGCCTCCAGATGCGGCCCGCCCCCGGCGCTGACGGCTCCGGCCCACATGTCCCAGCAGGTGCCGAAGCCGAGGTTGGCGATGTCGTACACCACCCACGACCAGGTCTGGAGCGCGAACAGGAGGGCGAAGACGCCTCCCGTGATCCGCGCACCCTTGCTCAGTGCCCGTATCTGTGGCATTCCGCTTCTCCCCCGATGTGTCCCGGTGTGTGTCCCGGTGTGTACGGTCCGCGCGCCCGCGCGGGGCCCGTGCGCTGTGCACCGTGTGACGATCCGTGCGCCGCGTCACGATCTTGACGGTCGGGCGGCCCCGAGAGGCTAACAGGCACCAGGCGCCCCGGATCCGGCGCGTCCGCCGTCGTCCGCCGCCGTCCGCCACCGCCCTCCGGGGTGTCCGGCCCGTGGTCGCGACCGGCGCGTTCGCGCCGGGGACTCGTAGAATCGAGCACATCATGGCCCACTCTGCCTACCTCGATCATGCCGCCACCACCCCGATGTTCCCGGAGGCGGTGCGCACGATGGCGGCCCAGCTCGCCGTCGTCGGGAACGCCTCCTCGCTGCACGGCTCGGGGAGGCGAGCGCGACGCACCGTCGAGGAGGCGAGAGAAGCGCTCGCCGCCTCGCTCGGCGCGCGCCCGAGCGAGGTGGTCTTCACCTCGGGCGGCACGGAGGCCGACAACCTCGCGGTGAAGGGCCTCTACTGGTCCCGTCGCGCCGAGGACCCGCGCCGCACGAGGGTGCTGGCCAGCCCCGTCGAGCACCACGCGGTCCTCGACGCGGTCCACTGGCTCGCCGACCACGAGGGCGCCACCGTCGAGTGGCTGCCCGTCGACGCCTACGGGCGCGTGCACCCGGACGCGCTGCGCGAGGCCGTCGAGCGGGACCCCTCCACCGTGGCGCTGGCCACCGTGATGTGGGCGAACAACGAGATCGGCACCGTCATGCCGATGCGTGAACTGGCCGCCGTCGCCGGGGAGTTCGGGGTGCCGCTGCACTCCGACGCGGTGCAGGCGGTCGGCCAGGAAGAGGTCGTCTTCGGCGGCTCTGGGCTCGCCGCGCTGACGCTGACGGGGCACAAGATCGGCGGCCCGTACGGGGTCGGCGCGCTGCTGCTGGGGCGCGAGTACGCGCCCGTGCCCCTGCTGCACGGCGGCGGACAGGAGCGCGACGTGCGCTCGGGAACCCTGGACGTGCCCGCCGTCGCCGCCTTCGCGACGGCGGCCGAGCTGTCGGCCGAGCGGCGCGCGGACTTCGCGCGCGACGCGTCCGCGCTGCGGGACGCGCTCATCGACGCCGTGCGCGCCGCCGTGCCCGACGCGGTGCTCAACGGGGACCCGGACCCGGAGGGGAGGCTCCCCGGCAACGCGCACTTCTCCTTCCCAGGCTGCGAGGGCGATTCGCTGCTGCTGTTGCTGGACGCGCAGGGCATCGAGTGCTCGACGGGCTCGGCCTGCACGGCCGGGGTCGCCCAGCCCAGTCACGTGCTGCTCGCGACGGGCGCCGACCCCCGGCTCGCCAGGGGGACGCTGCGCTTCTCGCTCGGGCACAGCTCGGGCAAGGCGGACGTGGAGGCGCTGGCCGAGGCGATCGGGCCTGCGGTGGAGCGGGCCCGCAGCGCGGGCCTCAGCTAGGGCCTGACCCTCGTCGGGGTTGTCGGCGTTGTTGTTCGGTCTCATGGGGGCCACCGGGGGCATTGGGCCGAACGGGGTCAGATTTTCGCCCTATTAGCGTGTCAATTCGCGCGATACATGAGGTTCGCGGAGATTGGGAAGCGTTCGTCCCCTTCATGGAAGGTTGTTCCGCATGCGTACTGCACTCCGCCCCCTCGTCGTGGGCGTCGCCATTCTCGGGCTCGCGGCCTTCGGCACCGCCTCGGCGCAGGCCGACGGCGACGACAACAACGCACTGAGCCACAACTCGTCGACCAGTAGCTGGTACGAAGGTGACCACGACACCGAGGCCGGTAACCAGGACGAGAGCATCCGCGTCGACTACGAGGACAGCCTCAACACGGGCCTCGTGTTCGGTGACCTGGAAATGAACTGATCTCTCCGGTCACCGACGGGCCGGTCCCTGCCGCAGCGGCCGGGACCGGCCCGTCGTGTGTCCGGAGGCCGTACGCCGTGGGCCCAGGGCCTGGAAGACCCACGGCGTACGGCCGGAGGGCTGGACCGTCAGCCCTCCTCACGCGGCGGCGCGACCAGCATGCGCCGTCGCATCCGCCGCCACAGGGGCGGCGGAGCCGTGCGGGGCCCGTGATGCGCGTGAGCGCCGGGCCCGGTGTGGCGGCAGGGGTCCGGGTGCTCCAGTTGCCCCGGGTGCCCTCATCGCGCCGGTTCAGGCGCTCACGCGGAAGTGATCGCCCAGCTCGTGGAAGACGGCCGTGTTCAGCGCGAAGGCGTGCTTGCACTCGTCCACGATGCGCTGCTTCTCCAGATCGTCGGCCGGCACCGCGTCCAGCAGCGCGCGGTACTCGCGCTTGAACGCCGCCGGGTTGGCGATCTCCTCGAAGACGTAGAACCGCACGCCGTCACCCTTGCGCGCGAAGCCCCAGGTCTTCTCCGCCGTGCCCCGGATGATCTGACCGCCGGAGAGGTCACCCAGATAGCGGGTGTAGTGGTGGGCGAGATAGCCGCCGGGCCACTCGCGGGCCAGCTCGGCGACGCGGGCCGCGTAGGCGGCGGTGGCCGGGAGTGGCGCGGCGCTCCCGCGCCAGCCCTCGCCGCCGTACATGTGGGTCAGGTCCCGCTCCAGCGAGGGCAGCCGGAAGAGGCCGGGCCGGATGAAGGGGCCGGCCACCGGGTCACCGGCGAGGGCTTCCGCCGGTTCCTCCAGGGCGCGGTAGACGAACCAGAGCTGCTCGGTGTAGCGCGCGTACGCCTCCACACCCAGCCTGCCGCCGAGCATCTCCGACATGAACGAGGCGTTCTCCGCCTCGGTGTGCTGCTCGTGCGAGGCGGTCCGGATCAGCGTGGAGAACGGGATGGCGTCGGATACGGACAAGGTCACCCTCCGGTGCGGAAGCGGCGGCGCGACGTGCGGGGAACACGGGGCGTTCTCCGTGCACTCTCCTACTTAGGCTTGCCTAAGTCAATGTTTTGCCGACAGATCGTCGGGAAAAGCCTGCCCCGTACCCCACGCCCGAACCCCCTCGCTCACCTCGCCCGACGCCTCCGCGAGGCTGCTACGAGGCCGCCGCGCCGCCTACTCCACGGCCTTCCGGTGCCGCGCCCCCGGCACGTTCTTACGGCTGCGCGCGACGAGATCCATGTACCGGTCCCAGTCCCAGTGCGGCCCCGGATCGGTGTGATCGGTGCCCGGAACCTCGACGTGGCCCACGATGTGCTCGCGGTCGACGGGGAAGTCGTAGCGGGCGCAGATGTCGGCCGAGAGCCGCGCCGACGACTCGTACATCGCGGCCGTGAAATCCTGCGGCTTGTCCACGAACCCCTCGTGCTCGATGCCGATGCTCCGCTCGTTGTACGCGCGGTTCCCCGCCTGGAACGCCACGTCCAGCTCCCGCACCATCTGCGTGATGTGCCCGTCACTGGCGCGGACGACATAGTGCGCGGCGGCGGCGTGCAGGGGATCGCGGAAGACCTTGACGGCCGTCGCGAAATCGCTCTGGGTCACATGAATGACGATGCGGTCGACCGCGTAATCATCGGGGCGGTCCGCCGTGCGGAGGTTCGCCGCCGAGGCGGGGACCCACTTGGCACCGGGGTAATCGACCTCACCTTCCGTTCGCTGCTTGTCCACGCCGGGCAGCCGCCACCACAGACGCGAGCCCTTGTCCCAGGTCAGCGCCCCTGCTGTGCCCAACGCCACCGCGCCGGCACCTCCGAGGACCAGGGCGCGCCGAGAGATCCGTTCCATGCTCCGCATAACGCCCGCGAGTGGCCGGGCGGTTCCGTCTACCCTGGAGAGGTTATGACTGACACCCCCAGCCGCCCGCGCCGTCTCCGTGTGCTCGCCGCCATGTCCGGCGGCGTCGACTCCGCCGTCGCCGCCGCCCGCGCCGCCGAAGCAGGACACGACGTCACCGGTGTCCACCTGGCCCTCTCCGCCAACCCGCAGTCGTTCCGTACGGGCGCGCGCGGCTGCTGCACGGTCGAGGACTCCCGCGACGCGCGCCGCGCCGCCGACGTCATCGGCATCCCGTTCTACGTGTGGGACCTCGCCGAACGCTTCCGTGAGGACGTGGTCGAGGACTTCGTCGCCGAGTACGAGGCGGGGCGCACGCCCAACCCGTGCCTGCGCTGCAACGAGAAGATCAAATTCGCGGCCCTCCTCGACAAGGCGCTCGCCCTCGGCTTCGACGCCGTCTGCACAGGCCACTACGCCACCGTCGTCACCCGCGAGGACGGCACCCGCGAACTCCACCGCGCGAGCGACGCGGCCAAGGACCAGAGCTATGTGCTCGGGGTGCTGGACGAACGGCAGCTCGCGCACGCCATGTTCCCGCTCGGCGACACGCTCACCACGAAGGACGAGATCCGCGCCGAGGCCGAGCGGCGGGGCCTCGCCGTCGCCAAGAAGCCCGACAGCCACGACATCTGCTTCATCGCGGACGGCGACACCCAGGGCTTCCTCGCGAACCGTCTCGGCAGGTCGGAGGGCGACATCGTCGACGAGGACGGACAGAAGCTGGGCACGCACGAGGGTGCGTACGGCTTCACGATCGGCCAGCGCAAGGGCCTGCGCATCGGTCACCCGGCGGCCGACGGCAAGCCCCGCTACGTCCTGGACATCTCGCCCGTCGACAACACCGTCACCGTGGGCCCCGCCGCCGCGCTGGACGTCATCGCGCTGACGGCCGTCAGGCCCCGCTGGTGCGGGGCGCCTCCGGCGGGGGCGGGAAACTACACGGCTCAGCTCCGTGCGCACGGCGGGGAGACCGAGGTCAGCGCGGAACTGGACCGTGCTGGTGTGCTGAGGGTTCGGTTCAGTGAGCCCGAGCGCGGGGTGGCGCCGGGGCAGGCGATCGTGCTGTACGACGGCACGCGCGTGGTGGGCTCCGCGACAATCGCCGCAACGGAACGTGCGTCGGCGACTGCGTCCGCTGGTCGCTGACCCCTTCACGGGGTGCGCCTTGCCTGGTGCCCTCTTGGGGTTTCGTTCGCGTGCTGCGGTCCGGTGGCACGGGTTGTGCCCACCCTCCCCAGCTACCGCCGGGAGGTGCCCCCTCGCCTGCGGGACGCTTGCCCACAACAATGCTGGCCGGGCCCGTACCGCGAGATGCGGGCACACGGCATGGCAACAAGCGGAGGGGTCACCGGCCGTTAGTTGGCCACCGGGTGGGAGGGGACGTGGTGGGGTGTCCCCGCAAGTGGTGGCGACGAGTGCCGGGGGAAACCCGTAAACGAGACCCGCACTTGTCGCCGCCCGAGGAGACACCCCGGCGCGGCACCGACCCCCACCACACACCAACCCCACACGACCACCGGCACAAGCCAAGAACCACGCGGCGCCAGCCGCACCCCACCGCAACCACACACCGCACCGAAGCCACCGACCCGCACCCGAAAACGGCGGCGAACCCCACAAACCCAGCGCGGGACCCTACGGCACCCACCACACCGGCCAACCGTCCCGCGCAACACCCCCGTGAAGGGCGAACCCCCCGTTTCCTTCCGCAGCCCCGCGAAGGGGCTGTTACGCCACCGCCCCCGAGCCCAGTTTGTCGAACTCCTCGAGGCAGCGCCCCGTACCCACGGCCACGCAGCCCAGAGGCTCGTCGGCGACGATGACCGGCATCCCCGTCGCCTCCGCCAGCCGCTCGTCCAGCCCGTGCAGCAGCGCGCCGCCCCCGGTGAGGACGATGCCGCGTTCCATGATGTCGCCGTACAGTTCGGGCGGGCACTCGGTGAACGCGGTGCGTACCGCGTCGATGATCGCGGTGACCGGTTTTTCCACGGCTTCCTCGATCGCCGCCGCGTCCAGTTCGACGGTCTTGGGCATGCCCGTGTTCTTGTCCCGCCCCCGCACGGGGAAGCTCTCACCCGTGCCGAGGGACATCTTGATCTCCTCCGCCGTGCGCTCGCCGACAGCCATCGCGTGGTGCGTCTCGATGTACGACGCTATGGCCGCGTCCAGCGCGTCCCCCGCGATACGGGCGGAGTGCGACGCGACCATGCCGCCCAGCGAGATGATCGCGATCTCCGTGCTGCCGCCGCCGATGTCCACGACCATCGAGCCGCGCGCCTCGTGCACCGGCAGCCCGGCGCCGATGGCCGCGGCCATCGGCTCCTCGATGAGGTGCACGGACCGTGCCCCGGCCCGCGTCGCGGTCTGGAGCACCGCGCGCCGTTCCACGCCCGTCACCCCGCTCGGCACGCAGACGATCACGCGCGGGGAGCGGACGCGGCCGACCTTCGCCGCGCGGATGAAGTGCCGCAGCATCCCCTCCGTCGCCTCGAAGTCCGTGATGACGCCGCCCTTGAGCGGGCGCGTCGCCGTGATCGTGCCGGGGGTGCGGCCCACCGCCTCCTTGGCCTCGGTGCCGACGGCGAGGACCTTTCCACTGCGGGAGTCGACGGCGACGACGGAGGGTTCGTTGAGGATCACCCCACGCCCTCTGGCATAGACCAGGGTGTTGGCCGTGCCGAGATCTATGCCGATGTCGCGGGTGCTGAACGAGGTGCTCTTAGCCATGTGGTCTCGCCGTGTTCGGTGCGTGCTGTGCCGAATTGTCGTGCTGGGATCGCAGCATACCCAACTGTCCTGGTTTACGTGCGGGCGGGGCCCCGGAAATCTGGGACGATGAAGATGCTGGTCGGAGCGCCTTTTTACATCAACGAAACCGGTGTGTCCGCCAGTTGGTGGCATAGATCTCGTGGGCTCGGATAGGTATGCGCTGAGTCCGAGCGCGGTTCCCGTGACCTGGCGATTGAGGCGTCCTGGGTGGCCGCGCCGTAGGCCACCGTCTCGCTAGTGGAGGTTTCGTCATTACCGCGCGACCGGTACAGGAGTTCGGAGACAACCCCGTGGAGGTCCGGGAAACCGGGCACTACACCGAAGAATACGTACCTAGCTTCGTCGAGAAGTGGGACTCTCTCATAGACTGGGAGAAGAGAACACAGAGCGAAGGCAATTTCTTCATCGACCTGCTGCGCAAGCGCGGGGTGCGGAGCGTACTCGACGTCGCGACGGGCACCGGGTTCCACTCGGTGCGTCTGCTGGAGGCCGGTTTCGAGACCGTGAGCGCGGACGGCAGTGCCGACATGCTCGCGATGGCCTTCGAAAATGGAATGAAGCACGGCGATCACATTCTGCGCGTCGTGCAGGCGGACTGGCGTTGGCTCAATCGCGACGTCCACGGCGAATATGACGCCATCGTCTGTCTGGGAAATTCCTTCACCCATCTCTTCTCGGAGCGTGACCGTCGAAAGGCACTCGCGGAGTTCTACGCGATGCTGAAGCACGACGGAATCCTCATCCTGGATCAGCGTAACTACGACGCGATGCTGGACCGGGGATACTCAAGCAAGCACACCTTCTACTACTGCGGCGAGGACGTCTCGGTGGAGCCGGAGTTCCTGGACGAGGGGCTGTGCCGCATGCGGTACAACTTCCACGACAACTCCGTCTACCACCTCAACATGTTCCCGCTCCGCAAGGACTACACCCGTCGCCTCATGTCCGAGGTCGGGTTCCAGCGGGTGGAGACGTACGGCGACTTCCAGCACACCTACCGGGACGAGCAGCCCGACTTCTTCGTGCACGTGGCGGAGAAGGAGTACCGCATGGAGGACGCGGAGGACGCGTACTCCTCCGTCGTCAGTACGGCCCGCAGCTACTACAACTCCCCGGACGCCGACACGTTCTACTCGGCGGTCTGGGGCGGCGAGGACATCCACATCGGCCTCTACGAGGGCGACAAGGAGCCGATAGCCGACGCCAGCCGCCGCACCGTCGCGCGGATGGCGGGCAAGCTCGGGCTGACCGAGGAATCGGTTGTGCTCGACCTCGGCTCGGGCTTCGGCGGCTCGGCGCGCTATCTCGCCGAGAACCACGGCTGCCGCGTCCTCGCGCTCAACCTGAGCGAGGTCGAGAACCAGCGTGCCCGCGAACTGAACGCGCAGCGCGGGCTCACCGACAAGATCGAGGTGACGGACGGCTCCTTCGAGAGCATCCCGTACCCCGACGACAGCGTGGACGTCATCTGGTCCCAGGACGCCTTCCTGCACAGCGGCAACCGGCTGCGCGTGCTGGAGGAGGTGGCGCGGGTGCTCAAGAAGGGCGGTCAGCTCATCTTCACCGACCCCATGGCCGCCGACGGCTGCCCGGAGGGGGTGCTCCAGCCCATCCTGGACCGCATCCACCTGGACGACATGGGCTCGCCCGACTTCTACGGCCGTAACCTCAAGAGGCTCGGGTTCACCCCGGTCGAGGGCGACGGCTTCGAGGAGCACCGGGACCAGTTGGTCAACCACTACGGGCGCGTCCTGGAGGAGACGGAGCGCCAGGAGGGCGAGGGACTGGGCCAGCGGGTCAGCTCGGAGTACCTCACCTCGATGAAGAAGGGCCTGGGCCACTGGGTCGACGGTGGACGCGCGAAGCACCTCACGTGGGGCATCTTCCACTACCGCCGCTAATCGCCGGCCGCTGGGCGCCGGCCCTCGCCGGGTGCCTGGTGGGAACGAGGGGCGAACACCGCGTCGCTGACGCGGTGTTCGCCCGTTCCGGGGATGGGGGAGCGGGCCGTGCCCGCGCCGGCGGAGAGCAGGGCGCCGAGGCCGCGACGGGTCGCGGCGACCACGACCCGGTCGCCGGGGTTCAACACCTGCCCCGGGTGCAGCCGCCACTCCAGTTCGCCCTCGCCCGTCGAGGAGACGGACGTCAGGTCCTCGCGCCGCTCGTCCTCCGCGGCCACGTCGAGGGCGACGACGCGCCACGCGCCCGGCTCGAACGCCTCGGCCACCGTCCGCCCCTCCAGCATCGGGTTGCCGCCCACGTCGACGACGGCGAAGACCAGCACCCGCCGCCCCACGGGGATCGCGCCGAGTACCTGACGGCCCATCATCGCGCCGCCGAACGCGGGCGCGGCGAGGGCCGAGACGCTGCGGCTGCGGGTCTGGGCCGACGGGTACGTGTCGCGCAGGGTGCGGTAGACCGTCGCGGCGAAGTCGTCATCGAACAGCCGCATCACCACGCGCAGCCCCGGCTTGATGCGGCGGGCCGAGAGCGACGCCTCCAGGTTGATGCCGTCGTTGCTGGTGAGGGCGAGCAGCGCGCGGCTCCGCTTGATCTTCGCCGCCTCCAGGACGCCGTCCTCCGTCACGTCGGCGATCAGCGTCGGCACCCGCTTCGCGCGCGCCTTCGCTATGCCGCGCGCCTCGTGGTCCCGCTCGACGCAGACGACGGGGATGCCCAGCTCCAGCAGCCGGTCCAGCACCCGCGTCCCGACCTTGCCGAGCCCCAGCAGCACCACATGGCCCGACAGCCCGCGCGGCGGGTCCGGCAGATAGGTGGCCTTGCGGAACGCGCCGTAGCTCTCCAGGACGACGGCCAGCAGCAGCGGCAGCATCATCAGCCCCGCGAGGCCCGCCAGCAACTGGAGCAACTGCTCGTCCCAGGGCTCGTCGATCTTCGGCTCGTTGATCGCGAAGAAGTCCAGCAGTGTCACATAGGCCGCGTGCAGCGCGGTCTCGCCGCTCATCACCCAGTTCAGGGAGGCGAGCGTGAGCAGCACGGCCGTCATCGCCAGCAGCGAATACCGCAGCCGCGCCGAGAACAGCTCCTTGAACGCCAGCAGCCTCGGCAGCCGGGGCGCCCGCACGGACGAGGCGCTCGGCCGCCGCGTGATCGCCTCCAGGACGACGGCGCCCCTGTCCCGCGGCAGCCCGGCCAGCTCCTCCTCGCTCGGCAGCAGTACGGGCCCGTCGTGCCGCTGCCGTGCCCCGTCGGTTGCGCTCCCGGCCGCCGTGCCGTCCGGGGCCTCCTCGTCGCAGCCCTCGTCCGAGTCCTCGGGCCCGGGGAGCAGCGCGAGGGTGCACAGCGGGTTGCGGCGGCCGACGGTGCCCAGGGTGCGTTCCTTGGCCCGCAGCAGCAGTCCCTCCGCGTACACGATCTTGTCGCTGCCGACGACGGCGGCGGCGACGAGCGAGGGCGCGGCCGTGTCGGAGTCCGAGAGCACCGTGGTCGTCGCGTCGAGCGCCCTGCGGTCCAGCCCCGGGCGCCGCACGCGCACGGCCCGGTCCAGCAGATCCTCCAGATAGCCGCCCAGCGTCGGGTTGAACATCCGGATGACCAGGCGCAGTTCGGGGTTGATGCGACGGGCGCGCAGCGCGATGTGGATGTTGAGCTGGTCGTCGCCCGACGTCAGCGCCAGCGCGCTGGCCCGCTCGACACCGGCGCGCAGCAGCGCCGCATCGTCCGGAATGCTGGCCTCCACGGCCTCGACGCGCAGCTCCGCGTTCTCCACCAGCTCCGCGATCTGCGGCCCGTGATCGCCGCCGCGCAGCGAAGGCAGCACGACGGTGACGCGCTGCCCGTACACGGTGGCCAGCTCCCGGGAGAGCCGCTGCGCGAGCGAATTGTCGCCGCAGACGACCATATGACCGGCGTGAACGCCAGGACGGCCGCGGCTTAGGCTGCTGTCCATGGTCGCCAAGGACAGTTCCCCCCTGAACATCTGTGTCTTCTGCTCCGCCGCCGAACTCGACGCCGTATACACCGAACCTGCCCGTGAGTTCGCCGAGCTTATCGGCAAGCGCGGACACAGCCTGGTGTGGGGCGGCTCCGACGTGGGCCTGATGAAGGTCGTCGCGGACGGGGTGCAGGGGGCAGGGGGACGCCTCGTGGGGATCTCCGTCGAGTTCCTGGCGGCCAAGGCCCGCGAGGGCGCCGACGAGATGATCATCACGGCCGACCTCGCCGAGCGGAAGGCGCTGCTGTTGCAGCGCGCCGACGCGATCGTGGTGATGGTGGGCGGTACGGGGACGCTCGACGAGGCGACCGAGATCCTGGAGCTGAAGAAGCACGGGATGCATGTGAAGCCGGTGGTCGTTCTGAACACCGCCGGGTTCTACGACGGGCTGGAGCAGCAGATGCGGCGCATGGAGGCGGAGGGGTTTCTTCCGCGCCCGCTGTCCGAACTGGTCGTCTTCGCCGACACGGGCCCCGACGCGCTTTCAGCC
This sequence comes from Streptomyces sp. NPDC054796, assembly GCF_053611545.1. Lineage (NCBI taxonomy): Bacteria > Bacillati > Actinomycetota > Actinomycetes > Kitasatosporales > Streptomycetaceae > Streptomyces > Streptomyces sp. NPDC054796. The sequence goes on from NZ_JBSHAO010000020.1 coordinate 129,033, forward strand.
CTCACGGGCTGAGCACGAAACACAGGGTTCCCGCTTCACCGGGGGTGCCGCTTCACGGGGCACGGGTCCCTTCGCGGGGTGCGGAAGGTAACGGGGGTTGCCGGTTCGTCGGGGGTGTTGCGCGGGACGGTTGGCCGGTGTGGTGGGTGCCGTAGGGTCCCGCGCTGGTTTTTTGGCCGGGGCACGCCGTGGGGGTGCGGTGCGCGTCGTGTTTCGGCTGTCTGCCGGTGGCTTCGGCGCGGCGTGTGGTTGCGGTGCGGTGCGGCTGGCGCCGCGTGGTTCTTGGCTTGTGCCGGTGGGCGTGTGGGGTTGGTGTGTGGTGGGGGTCGGTGCCGCGCCGGGGTGTCTCCTCGGGCGGCGACAAGTGCGGGTTTCGTTGCTTGCTTTCCCCCGGCACTCGTCGCCACCACTTGCGGGGACACCCCACCACGTCCCCTCCCACCCGGTGGCCAACCTCCGGTCCGCTCCAACCGTTGTGGGCAGGCGTCCCGCATGGCGAGGGGGCACCTCCCAGCGGTAGCTGGGGGAGGGTGGGCACAACCCGTGCCACCAGCCCGCAGCACGCGAACGAAACCCCAAGAGGGCACCGGGCTGCGCACCCCCGACAGGGGGAGTTGCGCGGGACGGTTGGCCCGGGGAGTGGGGACCGTAGGTCCCGCGCTGGTTGTTGTGCCGCCGCATGGCAAGGAGGCGCACCCCGCGAAGGGGGGTGGGCATTGGCCCACCCCGGGGGGAGGTGGGCCACCGGCGGGACGGGGACGCGGTGGGGTGTCCCCGCAGGTCGAGACGAACGACGGCGGAAAGCCGACAACGAAAGCTTCACGCCGAGGAGACACCCCACCGCGGCACCGGACACCCCCCACCCACACACCCCACACGGCCACCGTCGGACACCAGGAATCACGCGGCGCCAGCCGCGACGCACCGCAACCACACACCGCGCCGAAGCCACCGGCCAGACAGCCGAACACGGCGCCAAGCCACACAATGCCGCCCCGCCGGACAGGGGCACAAAAACCAGCGCGGGACCCTGCGGCGCCCACCACACAGGGCAACCGTCCCGCGCAACACCCCCGGCGAACCGGCAACCCCTCGCGAAGAGGGATCATGGGGGCATGGCAACACATCTCATCACCGGGGCCGGGTCAGGGATCGGGGCCGTGGTCGCGGAGCGACTGCTGGCCCGTGGCGACGACACATGGCTCCTGGCCCGCAACGCGGCCCGCGCCAAGGACCTAGCGGAACGCTTCGAGGGCGCCCACACCCTCGTGGGCGACCTCGCCGAGCCGGAACGGCTCTCCTGGGCGCTCAGCCACCAGACGCTCCCGGAGACCCTGGACTCCCTCCACCACATCGCGGGCGTGGTCGAGCTGGGCGAGATCGGTGAGACGTCGGCGAAGGTGTGGAACGACACGCTCGCCGCCAATCTCGTCGCCCCCGCCGAACTGACCCGCCTGCTGCTGCCCCAGCTCCGTCAGGCACGCGGCCACGTCCTGTTCGTCAACTCGGGCGCCGGTCTGCGCGCCAACCCCCAGTGGGGCGCGTACGCGGCCAGCAAGCACGGCCTGAAGGCCCTCGCCGACGCGCTGCGCGGCGAGGAGGGCGGCAACGGCGTGCGCGTCACGTCCGTGTACCCGGGGCGTACGGCCACGCCCATGCAGGAGAAGGTGCACCACCAGGAGGGCAAGGACTACGAGGCGGAGAAGTGGATCACCCCGGAAGCGGTGGCCACCACGCTCCTCACCGCGCTCGACCTGCCGCGCGGCTCCGAGGTCACGGACCTGACCGTACGCCCGGGCGGCTGACCGCCCACGCGACCCCGGCCCGTCGGCACACGTACGCTTCCGGGCGTGAGTGGTGTGAGTGAGACGACGCAGGGGTTCCCGTGGGGCACGGCCGCCGCGACCGGGATCGGGTCGATGCCGGGCGAGGACGCGCGGGAGGCGGCGCGGACGGTCACGGGGACCTTCGAGCGGTTCCCGTACCTCCCGGAGCTGCCCGCGCGCGGTCCTGGCGCGGACATGATCGGGCGGACCATCGGGATGCTGGTGGAGCTGTACGCGCATGTGGAGCCCAGCGGCTGGCGGCTGAGCGACCGTCCGGGCCGGGACACCCGTCGGGCCAGGGCGTGGCTGGGCGAGGATCTGGACGCGCTGGAGGAGTTCACCCAGGGGTACGAGGGCGCGCTGAAGGTCTCGGCCGTCGGCCCGTGGACCCTGGCCGCCGCGCTGGAGCGGCGCAACGGCGAGGCTGTACTCGGCGACCACGGCGCCTGCCGCGATCTGACCGCCTCGCTGGCCGAGGGGCTGCGGGACCACCTCGCCGATGTGCGCAGACGGGTGCCGGGGGCCCGCGTCGTGCTCCAGCTCGACGAGCCGTCGCTGACGGCGGTGCTGCGCGGCAGCGTGCGCACCGCGAGCGGCTACCGCACCCACGCGGCCGTGGACCGCGCCGTGGTGGAGGGCGCGCTGCGGGAGCTGACGGAGCTGCACGACGGGCCCGTGGTGGTCCACTCGTGTGCGCCGGGCGTGCCGTTCGGGCTGCTGCGGCGCGCGGGGGCCGACGGGATCTCCTTCGACGCGACGCTGCTCACCGAGAGTGAGGACGCGGAGTTCTACGACGCGCTCGGCGAGGCGGTCGAGGGCGGCACCGCGCTGTTCGCGGGAGTCGTGCCGACGCTGGAGCCCGGCGCCGGGGGATTGTCAGACCCTGCCGGTAGCGTCGGGGGTGTCAGGTCGCTGTGGCGCAGGCTCGGGCTGTCCCCGGCACTCCTCGCGGAGTCGGTCGTGGTCACTCCGGCGTGCGGGCTGGCGGGCGCTTCGCCCGCCTACGCGCGTACGGCTCTCGCACACTGCGTCCGGGCCGCGAGATCACTCGCTGACAACCCTGAGTAACGGGAGGACGACACGGTGGCTGGTCAGCAGCAGGCGCGGACAGGGGTCCCCGCGGAGGCGCGGGAGAAGCACGCGCGACTGGCGGAGCAGATCGAGGAGCACCGCTTCCGGTACTACGTGAAGGACGCGCCCGTCGTCAGCGACGCCGAGTTCGACCGGCTGCTGCGCGAGCTGGAGGCGGTCGAGGAGGAGCACCCCGAGCTGGTGACGCCCGATTCGCCCACCCAGAAGGTGGCCGGGCAGTACGAGACGGAGTTCACCGAGGTAGCGCACCGGGAGCGGATGCTCTCGCTGGACAACGCGTTCGACGACGAGGAGCTGGGCGAGTGGGCCGATCGCGTCGCGCGTGAACTGGAGGGCGTGGAGTACCACTTCCTGTGCGAGCTGAAGGTCGACGGCCTGGCCGTCAACCTCACCTACGAGCACGGGCGCCTCACCCGCGCCGCCACCCGGGGCGACGGCCGCACGGGCGAGGACATCACGCCCAATGTGCGCACGATCGCGGACATCCCCGAGCGGCTGAGCGGGGACCGTGTGCCCGATCTGGTCGAGGTGCGCGGTGAGGTGTTCTTCCCGATGGAGCGCTTCGAGGAGCTGAACGCGCGGCTTGTAGAGGCGGGCGAGAAGCCGTTCGCCAACCCCCGTAACGCGGCGGCGGGTTCGCTGCGCCAGAAGGACCCGAAGGTCACCGCCACCCGCCCGCTGCACATGGTGGTGCACGGCATCGGCGCCCGCGAGGGCTTCGGGATCGACCGCCTCTCGGAGGCGTACGACCTGCTGCGCGAGTGGGGTCTGCCCACCTCCACGCACGGCAAGGTGGTCGAGGGGCTCGAAGGCGTCCGCGAGTTCATCGCCTACTACGGCGAGCACCGCCATTCCGTCGAGCACGAGATCGACGGTGTCGTGGTCAAGGTGGACGAGATCCGCCTCCAGGGCCGCCTGGGCTCCACCTCGCGCGCCCCGCGCTGGGCCATCGCCTGGAAGTACGCGCCGGAGGAGGTCAACACCAAGCTGGTGGACATCCGCGTGGGCGTCGGCCGCACGGGCCGGGTCACGCCGTACGCGGTGGTGGAGCCCGTCACGGTCGCGGGCTCCGAGGTCGAGTTCGCCACCCTCCACAACCAGGAGGTCGTCAAGTCCAAGGGCGTCTTCATCGGGGACACCGTGGTGCTCCGCAAGGCGGGCGATGTCATCCCCGAGATCCTGGGGCCCGTCGCGGATCTGCGGGACGGCAGCGAGCGCGAGTTCGAGATGCCGTCCGAGTGCCCGGACTGCGGGACGGCGCTGCGCCCCATGAAGGAGGGCGACATCGATCTGCGCTGCCCCAACGCGCGCTCCTGCCCCGCGCAGCTCAGGGAGCGGATCTTCTATCTCGCGGGCCGCAAGTGCCTGGACGTCGAGCACTTCGGCTATGTCGTGGCCAGCGCCCTCACCCAGCCCCTGGAGCCCGCCGAGCCGCCGCTCAAGGACGAGGGCGGGCTCTTCGATCTGACCGTCGAGGATCTGCTGCCCATCAAGGCGCATGTGCTGGACCAGGACAGCGGGCTGCCCAAGCGCGATCCGAAGACCGGCGAGGAGAAGGTCGTCACCGTCTTCGCCAACCAGAAGGGCGAGCCGAAGAAGAACACGCTGGCCATGCTGGAGAACGTCGCGGCGGCCAAGGAGCGCCCGCTGGCCCGCGTCATCACAGGGCTGTCGATCCGTCATGTGGGCCCGGTGGCGGCCGAGGCGCTGGCGCGCGAGTTCCGTTCGCTGGACCGCATCGCCGAGGCGGACGAGGCCGAACTGGCCGCGACGGAGGGCGTGGGGCCCACCATCGCCGCCTCGCTCAAGGCGTGGTTCGCCGAGGACTGGCACCGCGAGATCGTCGAGCGGTGGCGCGCGGCCGGGGTCCGCATGGAGGAGGAGTCCACGGGCGAGGAGGGCCCGCGCCCGCTGGAGGGGCTCGCCATCGTCGTCACGGGCACCCTCGGGACGTACACGCGGGACGGGGCCAAGGAGGCTCTCCAGTCGCGCGGGGCGAAGGTCACCGGGTCGGTTTCAAAAAAGACCGGGTTCGTCGTTGTGGGTGACAATCCCGGATCCAAGTACGACAAAGCGGTCCAGCTGAAGGTGCCGATTCTGGACGATGACGGCCTTGCGGTTCTGTTGGAGAAGGGGCCCGATGCCGCCCGTGAAGCGGCCGTCACGCCGCCCGAGGAGGAGACGGCCACATGAACGTTTCCCCTCTCCTCCCTCACTGTTGTGCAAGTGCCCCACGAACCCCACCAGTTTCGTTCCGGGCCTCTCACTGAATCCGCACAGCACTCGTACAGCGCAGGGCACATCCGCCAGTTCGGCCGGAACGCGTTGTGGCAACCCCGGCCGATCGCTGCCCCTGGCAGCAGTGTGCGTCCTACTGTTGAAGCGGGAGCCTGTCGTGGCGAGGGCAGGCACGGACGGCAGTGAGAGGGACCGGCATGCAGGAAACCCCCGGGGGTCACCGCCCCCCGTACTCCCGCCTGCCCTCTGAGGCCGCGGGCGGGCGTACGGGCGGGTCCATGAGCGCCGCCGAGGACATGCCCTGGTTCCAGCGGGCCGCCTCGCTGAGGGTGCCGGGGCTGCCGTTCGCGGCCGTCGCCGTGGCCGGGGTCGCGCTGGCCGTCGGCATCTGCCGCGTCCTGCTCGGCGGCCACGCACTGTTCCCCGCGGGCACGGCGGGCTGGTCCATCGCCGTGCTGACGGGCATCGTCGTCGGCCACCTCGTCGCACTCGGCCGCGACCGCTGGTGGGGCGGCACCGGCTCGGGCGCCGCGCTCACCCTCGCGATCCTGCTGCTCTACGGCTGGGTGCCCGCCGTGCTGGTGAGCCTCGCCGTCGTGCTGCTCGTCGCCGGGGCGCGGCGCCACCGCTGGCGGCAGGCCGTCGTCCACGGCGCCGTCGACATCCTCGGCATCGGCGCCGCGGCCCTCGGCCTCGCCGCCTTCGGCATCCGTCCCTCGGTCGAACAGCCCTGGGAACCCGAGCGCTGGGACCTGCTCGCGGCGCCCGGCATCGTCCTCGCCGCCTGCGTGTATCTCCTGGTCACCCGCGCGCTGTCCTGGTACTCCTTCGCGCCGCGCAAGACCGGGCTGCCCACCGCGCTGCGCACGGCGCTGCTGCGCCAGGGCATCGTCGCGCTCGCGCTGCTCGGCATCGCGCCGCTGATCGCCGTGGTCGCGGCCGCGACGCCGCTGCTGCTCCCGCTGTTCGCCGTGCCGCTCATCGCGCTCGACTCCACGCTGCGGATCGCCCGCGCCCGCGCCGAGGAGCAGTTGCGGGACCCGCTCACCGGGCTGCCCAACCGCCAGTGGCTGCTGGAGCGCACATGGTCGGCGCTGGACGAGGCGGACCGCACGGGAGCGCGCTCCGCGCTCGTCCTGATCGACCTCGACCGCTTCCGCTCCGTCAACGACACACTCGGCCATCTCGCGGGCGACCGGCTGCTGTTGCAGATAGCCGAGCGGCTGCGGACCGCGCTCCCGCGCGGCGCCGAGGCGGCGCGGCTGGGCGGCGACGAGTTCGCCGTGCTGCTCCCGCTCGCCGACTCCACGACGAGCGCGCAGCGCGTCGCCCGCGCGCTCGTCTCCGCGCTCGGCTCGCCGCTCGACCTCGACGGGCTCACGCTCGTGCTGGAGGCCAGCGCGGGCGTCGCCGTCTTCCCCGACCACGCCCGGGAGGCGGAGGGGCTGCTGCGGCGGGCCGACGTGGCGATGTACGAGGCGAAGCGGGACCGCACGGGCGTCGAGGTGTACGAGGCCACGCGCGACGGCAACACCCCGGACCGGCTCGGCCTGCTGGCCGATCTGCGCCGCGCGCTCGACGCGGGCGAGGTGGAGCTGCACTACCAGCCCAAGGTCGGCTTCGACGGCGTCGTCTCCGGGCTCGAAGCGCTGGTGCGGTGGGTGCACCCGGAGCGCGGCCGGGTGCCCCCGGACGAGTTCATCGCCATCGCGGAGACGTCCGGGCTGATGCCGCGCCTGACGGAGTATGTGCTGGAGACCGCGCTCGCGCAGATAGCCCGCTGGCGCGCTTCCGGCCTGACGGTGCCCGTCGCGGTGAACGTCTCGCCGCGCGACGTGCACACACCCGGGTTCGCGGGCGCCATCGCGGCCCGGCTGGCCCGGCACGGAGTGCCCGCGGGGGCGCTCCAGTTGGAGATCACGGAGCATGTGCTGCTGGAGGACCCGCAGCGGGCTGCGGACACGCTCGCGGGGCTGACGGGGCACGGCGTGAAGATGTCCCTGGACGACTTCGGCACCGGCTATTCGTCGCTGGTGCATCTGCGGCGGCTGCCCGTCAGCGAGTTGAAGATCGACCGTTCCTTCGTGGCCCGGCTCGCGGTGGACGCGGAGGACGCGGAGATCGTCCGCTGCACCGTGGACCTCGCGCACTCGCTCGGGCTGCTCGTGGTCGCGGAGGGCGTCGAGGACGACGAGACGTGGGAGCGGCTGCGCGATCTGGGTTGCGACGCGGTGCAGGGCTGGCTGGTCGCCGCCGCGATGCCGCCGCGTGAGGCGACGGCCTGGCTGCGGGCGCGGGACCGCGCTTACGGGGCGAAGGACGGGTACGCCGCCGGGGCGGCGGAGGCGAAGAGCGGGTACGGCCCGAAGGACGCGGGCACGTCCTCGCCGGGCACCGGTGAGCACGGGCCGCTGGAGACGCCCGTCCCCTCGTCGTCCACGCCGACGAAGTCGCCCGACCGGGTGCAGTGACGCCGCGCCGCGCGTGAGCGGTTGCGGGGCGCGTGGCTCGGGGTGTGGTGCGGTACGGGCCCGCCCGGTGGCCGTCGCCTCCCTGCGGGGACGCCCCGCCACGCGCCCTTCCCGGTGCGACGCCTCCCGCGTGAATCCGTGTCCAGCCCATTGACTTCGTCCTGACCCGCCCCCAAAGTGGGCTAGCCAGTGAGCCACTGGTCCACGGGGAGTGCGAGGAGGCACGGTGTCACCGGAGCTGATATCCATCGCGGCGTTGGTCGTCGCTTTCGTGATCGCCACGGCGCTGTCGGTGAACATGGGCGTGCTGGCCTTCGCCGCCGCCTTCCTCGTGGGGAGACTCGCGGGCGGCCTGACCGAGGACGATATCCTCGCGGGCTTCCCGGGAGACCTCTTCGTCGTCCTTGTCGGCGTCACCTATCTGTTCGCCATCGCCAAGGCCAACGGCACGACCGACTGGCTGGTGAGCCGGTCCGTACGGCTGGTGGGCGGGCGCATCGCCGTCATCCCCTGGGTGATGTTCGGGATCGGCGCGCTGCTGACGATGATCGGCGCCGTCAGCCCCGCGGCCTGCGCGATCGTCGCGCCGATCGCCCTCAACCTCGCGGCCCGGCACGGCATCAACCCGCTGCTCATGGGCGCGATGGTCGTGCACGGTACGCAGGCGGGCGCGTTCTCGCCGATCAGCGTCTACGGCACGATCGTCAACGGCGTCGTCGAGAAGAACGACCTCCCCGGCAGCCCGCTCGTCCTCTTCTTCGGCTCGCTGGTCGTCAACATCCTCATCGCGGCCGTCGTCTTCGTACTGTTCGGCGGCACCCGTCTCGTACGGGCCGACCGCGCGCGCCGTGCGGAGGGGGCCGGGGCGGGGGCCGGGACCGGACCTTCGCCGGGCGACGAGGAGGCGGCTTCCGCCGAAAGGGAGGACGCGGAGAGTGCCGCTGTCGGGCTCGACCGGGACCGGGCGCTCACGCTCGGCGGGCTCGTCGTGCTCGTGCTCGGCACGCTCGTCCTCGATCTGGACGTCGGCCTCATGTCGCTCACCATCGCCGTCGTGCTCAGCGTCATCTCGCCGAAGGCGTGCCGGAAGGCGCCGTCCGAGGTCGCCTGGCCCACGGTGCTGCTGGTGTGCGGGGTGCTGACCTACGTCGCGGTGCTGGAGGAGATGGGCACCATCGACTACGCGGGACACGCCGTCGCGGACGTCGGCGTACCCGTGCTCGCCGCGCTGCTGCTCTGCTACATCGGCGCGATCGTCTCCGCCTTCGCGTCCTCCACCGCGCTGATGGGCGCCCTCATCCCGCTGGCGGTGCCGTTCCTGCTGGACGGCAGCATCGGCGCCATCGGCATGGTCACCGCGCTCGCGGTCTCGGCCACGGTGGTCGACGTCAGCCCGTTCTCCACCAACGGCGCCATCGTCATGGCGAACGTGAAGGTCACCGACCGCGACGCCTTCTACCGCAGGCTGCTCACGTACGGCGGTGTCGTCGTCGCCGTCGTCCCGCTGCTCACCTGGCTCGTCTTCGTCGTGCCCGGCTTCGGGTGACCCCGGCCGGACCCGGCTGAGCACGCCGGATTCGCTCTCGTCGGCGGGGCGTGGGAGCAGCAGAATGGCGGACCGTCCGTCCCCAGGCGGCAGGAGCAACAGGAAGGGAGCCCCCATGTCCGACATCGTGTCGCTGGACGCGCTGGAACTCTCGCGCGCCATCAGGCGCCGCGACGTCTCCTGCGTCGAGGTGATGCGCGCCTACCTCGCCCACATCGAGCGCGTCAATCCGCACGTCAACGCGCTGGTGGCCATGCGCGACCCGGAGGAGTCGGTCAGGCTGGCGGGGGAGCGGGACAGGCAGCTCAGGGCGGGCGAGTACCGGGGCTGGATGCACGGCCTCCCGCACGCCGTGAAGGAGCTGGCCGCCGCCGAGGGCCTGCCCTGGACGGAGGGTTCGCCCCTCTACGCGGACCGGGTGGCGGCCTCGGACGACCTGTTCGTGCGACGGATCAAGGACGCGGGCGCGATCGTCATCGGCAAGACCAACGCGCCCGAGTTCGGGCTCGGTTCGCAGACGTACAACCCGGTGTGGGGCACGACGGGCTGCGCCTACGACCCCTCCCGCGCGGCGGGCGGCAGCAGTGGCGGCGCGGCGAGCGCGCTGGCGCTGCGGATGGTGCCCGTCGCCGACGGCAGCGACTACATGGGCTCGCTGCGCAACCCCGCCGCCTTCAACAACGTGCTCGGCATGCGCCCGACGTGGGGCCGCGTGCCGGGACCGGGCTTCATCGCGCAGCTCTCCGTCGCGGGCCCCATGGCGCGCACGGTGCCCGAACTCGCCGCGCTGCTCGGTGTGATGGCGGGCCCCGACCCGAGCGCGCCGCTCGGCGCACAGGGGGAGCCTGGCGTGTTCGCCGCGCTCGCGCGCGACCTCGCCCGCGACCGCGACCGGGGCGGCGAGGGCGACCTCGGCTCCCTGGTGGAGGGAGAGGGAAGGGGCGTCGGCGGGGCCCGCATCGCCTGGGTCGGCGACTGGAAGGGCCACCTGGCGACCGAGCCGGGCCTGCTGGAGCTGTGCCGCGGCTCCTTCGCCGCGTTCGAGGCGCTGGGCTGCACGGTGGAGGAGGCACTGCCCGACTTCGCGCCGGACAAGATCTGGGAGACGTTCCTGACGTGGCGCTGGTGGGCCGCGCTGGAGCGGTACGAGCTGTACGAGGACCCCGCGAAGCGCGCGCGGATGAAGCCCGAGGCACGCTGGGAGACCGAGCGGGGCGCCCGGCTCAGCGCGCTGGACATCACCCGCGCGGCCCACTCGCGCGCCCTCTTCCACGAGGCGGTGCTCAAACTCTTCGAGACGTACGACTATGTGCTGGCGCCCTCGGCGCAGGTCTTCCCGTTCGACAAGGACGTCCACTGGCCCGCCGAGATCGACGGGCGCCCCATGGACACCTACCACCGCTGGATGGAGACGGTCGCGCCCTGGTCCCTGACGGGGCTGCCCGCCATCGGCATGCCCGTCGGGTTCGACGCCAGGGGGCTGCCCATGGGGGTCCAGCTCATCGGGAGGGAGCACGCGGACCTCGCGCTGCTGCGGCTCGCGTACGCGTACGAGCGGGAGACGGGGTGGGTGAGCAGAATGCCCCCGCCCCTGCTGGGCGAGGCGCCCGCGCCGGCGGGGTGACGTTGCGGTGGGGTGACGGTGCGGGGGTCTGGCCCGTCAGGCTTCGGGGCGCGGGCCCGGCCCGTCAGACCTCCTCGTCCCCCGGCTTCCAGTCCAGCAGCCGCACCCGTCGCACCGTCTCCAGATGCTCGCGCATGGCGGCGACGGCGGCGTCGGGGTCCTGGGCGCGGATCGCCTCGGCGATGCGGGTGTGCTGCGTCAGTGACTGCGCGGGACGCCCCGGCTGCTGGAGCGACTCGTGGCGGCTCTCGGCGATCTGCTCCGCGATCTCGCGCATGAACTCGGCGAGCAGGTCACTGTGCGCGGCGGCCGTCACGGCGGCGTGGAAGAGGCGGTCGCCCTCCTCGCCCGCCTCCTCGCCCTCGACCTCGGCACGCATGGTCTCCAGCGCGGCGTCGATGCCGGTGAGGTCCTCGTCCGTGCGGCGCAGCGCCGCGAGTTCGGCGAGCTTGGCCTCCAGCGCCTCGCGCGCGTCCAGTACGTCGGGGAGGCGTCGGCGGCGGTCGACGAGGGTGGCGACGGGCTCGGCGCTCAGGCTGTTCTTGAGCAGGTACGTGCCGCCGCCGTGCCGGATCTCGACCAGCCCCTGGACCTCCAGGACGACGATCGCCTGCTTGATGGAGGCCCTGCTCACACCCAGCCGCTCGGCCAGCTCGCGCTCGGACGGCAGCCGGTCGCCGCGCTTGAGGCCCGCGGCCTCCGCGTGCTCGCGGAGCTGGGCGACCACCTGCTCGTAGAGGCGCGAGCGGGTCACCGGGCGCAACGGCTCAGAGCTGGTCACTTCGTCCCCCTCGTCCCCCTTGACAGGCCGACGGTCAACATAACAGGATCCCTCCCACTGGTCTACTGGCCTATTGGCTCAGCCAATTTCAACTGGCTCATCCACTCGCCCACTCAGCCAAATCCCTCGCCCGCCGGTCCAGGCCCAGCACAGGACAACCCAGGAAGGTGCGCCCCCCCATGGACGACCCGGTTCCCTCCCCCTCCCCTTCCCCCCAGTCCGCCGACCCGTCCACCCAGACCCCACAGCCCTCCACCCCCTGGCTCCGGCACGAGGGTGCCCTCGCGGGGCTCCGGGTGCTCGACCTGTCCCGGATCATGTCGGGCCCGTTCAGCACCATGGCCCTCGCCGATCTCGGGGCCGACGTCATCAAGATCGAGAACGGCGGCACGGGCGACGACACCCGCGCCTGGGGCCCGCCGTTCCAGGGCGGGGAGGCCGCCTACTTCCTCAGCGTCAACCGCAACAAGCGCAGCCTCGCCGTCGACCTCAAGGACCCCGAGTGCCGCGAACTGGTCCAGCGGCTGGCCCGTAGCGCCGACGTGGTCGTGGAGAACTTCCGGCCGGGCACGGCCGACCGCCTGGGTCTCGGCTACGAGGAGGTCTCGGCCGCCAACCCCGGCGTCGTCTACGCCTCGATCAGCGGCTACGGCCAGACCGGCCCGTACCGCCAGGAGCCCGGCTACGACGCCATCGCGCAGGCGCTCTCCGGGATCATGAGCGTGACGGGCGAGGCGGACGGGCCGCCCGTGCGGTTCGGGGTCTCCGGGGCCGATCTGGCCGCCGGGATGTGGGCCACCATCGGCGTGCTGGCAGCGCTGCGCGAGCGCGACCGCACCGGGGCCGGGCAGTGGGTGGACGTCTCGCTGCTCGACGGGCAGATCGCGTGGCTGACGTACGTCGCCGGGGGCTGGTTCACCAGCGGCGAGGTGCCGGGGCGCTACGGCTCGGCCCACCCCACGATCGTGCCCTACCAGGCGTTCCCCACGGCCGAGGGGCATCTGATGATCGCGGTCGGCAACGACGCGCTCTGGCGCCGCTTCGCGCCCGCCGTCGGACTGGACTCCCTCACCGAGGACCCGAGGTTCGCCACGAACCCCGACCGGGTACGCAACCGCGATGAACTCCTCCCCCTCGTCGAGAAGGCACTCTCCGCGCGCCCGGCGGAGGAGTGGGCCCGCGTACTGGCCGACGTCTCGGTCCCCGCCGGCCGCATCAACACCGTCGACCAGGCGCTGGCGCATCCCCAGGTCAGGGCCCGCGGCATGGTGACGGAGACCCGGCACCCCACGGCCGGGGACGTGCGCATGGTCGCCTCGCCGCTGAAGCTCTCCGCCAGTCCGCCGCGCGTCCGCAGCGCTCCGCCCCTGCACGGCGAGCACACCGACGGCATCCTGGAGGCCATGGGCGTCGACGGCACCCGCATAGCCGGGCTGCGTGCGCGCGGAGCGGTCCGGTGAAGGGGCAGGGCTCCGCGGCTTCCGCCGTGGGCGCAGGGCACGCCGGGTCCCGCGCGAACGGCGCATCCGGTACGTCGGGTGCGTCCGGTACGTCGCCGGATATGCCGGCCCCGCTGGTCGAGGTGGGCCCCGACGGGCCCGTCGTCGAGATCACCGTCGGCAGCGGCGAGCGGCGCAACGCGCTGACGTGCGCCGCCTGGGCCGAGCTGGAGCGGCGGGTACGGGCGCTCGGCGAGCGGGACGAGCTGCGGGCCGTGGTCGTGCGCGGACGCGGGAACACCTTCTGCGCGGGCTCCGACATGAACGAGTGGGACGGCGCGAGCCCCGAGGAGGTCGAGGAGACCTTCACCCGCATGGAAGCGGCGTTCCGGGCGGTCGAGGAGTGCCCGGTCCCCGTCGTCGCCGAGATCCACGGCGTCGCCGCGGGCGCCGGATGCCAGCTCGCGCTCGCCTGCGACCTGCGCTTCATGGCGGGTACGGCGCGCATCGGCATGCCCATCGCGCAGCTCGGCATCATGGCGAGCCCCGCCTTCGCCGCCCGGATGGTCGCCGTCGCGGGCCCCTCGGTGACCCGCGGCCTTCTCTACACGGGGCGGCTGCTGGACGCCCGCGAGGCGGTGGAGGCCGGGCTGGCCGACCGGCAACTGGCCGCGCCCACGCTGACCGCGTTCACCGAGCGGACCCTCGCGCGCATCGCCGAGCAGCCGCCAGCGGCCATACGGGCCGCCAAGCGCGCGGTCTCCGCCGCGCTGTCCCCGTCGCGCACGGCCACCGCCGTCAACGGGGAGAGCGCGGTCGCCTACGCCGAATTCCAGCGCGCCGTGGGTGACTTCCTGCGCTGATCCGGCGGCGCGGGACGGGGTGTCGGGCGGTCCGGTACGGGTACGCGGCGCACCCGTACCGGCGCCCACGGGCACCCCGCGCGGCCCTCGTGGGCAAAGCGCTTCGCGGGCACCGGTGCCCGACCCATAGGATTGGGGCGGAAAATCCAACACTCACCCCAGAGGATCGCTGCATGCCTGGCATCTCGCGCGAGGAGGTCGCCCACCTCGCCCGGCTGGCGCGTCTGGAGCTGAAGGACGAAGAGCTCGATCACTTCGCCGGTCAGCTCGACGACATCATCGGCGCGGTAGCGGCCGTGTCCGATGTCGCCGACGAGGACGTACCACCGACCTCCCACCCGCTGCCGCTCACCAACGTCATGCGCCCAGACGAAGTCCGTCCCGGCCTGACGCCCGAGCAGGCGCTCTCCGGCGCGCCCGCTCAGGAGCAGCAGCGTTTCAAGGTGCCGCAGATCCTGGGCGAGGAGTGACCGCCATGACCGACCTGATCAAGCTCACCGCGGCCCAGATCGCGGAGAAGATCGCGAGCGGCGAGGTCAGTGCCGTCGAGGTCACCGCCGCGCATCTGGAGCGCATCGACGCCGTCGACGAGAAGGTGCACGCCTTCCTCCACGTCGACCGCGAGGGCGCCATGGCCAAGGCCCGCGAGGTCGACGAGAAGCGCGCGCGGGGCGAGAAGCTCGGCCCGCTCGCCGGTGTGCCGCTCGCGCTCAAGGACATCTTCACCACCGAGGGCGTGCCCACGACCGTCGGCTCCAAGATCCTCGAAGGCTGGATCCCGCCGTACGACGCGACGGTGACGAAGCGCCTCAAGGAGGCCGACGTCGTCATCCTCGGCAAGACCAACATGGACGAGTTCGCCATGGGGTCCTCCACCGAGAACAGCGCCTACGGGCCGACGGGCAACCCCTGGGACCTCACCCGCATCCCGGGCGGCTCCGGAGGCGGCTCCTCCGCCTCCCTCGCCTCCTACGAGGCGCCCCTCGCCATCGGCACCGACACGGGCGGCTCCATCCGCCAGCCCGCGGCCGTCACCGGCACCGTCGGCGTCAAGCCGACCTACGGCGGCGTCTCGCGCTACGGCATGGTGGCCTTCTCCTCCTCCCTGGACCAGGGCGGTCCCTGCGCCCGCACGGTCCTGGACGCGGCACTGCTGCACTCCGTCATCGCCGGGCACGACGAGAAGGACTCCACCTCGATCGACCAGCCCGTGCCCGACGTGGTCGAGGCCGCCAGGAACGGGAACGTGGCGGGGCTGCGCGTCGGCGTCGTCAAGGAGTTCCGCGGCGAGGGCTACCAGGCGGGCGTCATGCAGCGGTTCGACGAGTCCGTCGAGCTGCTGCGCGAGCTGGGCGCCGAGGTCGTCGAGCTGTCCTGCCCGTCCTTCACCAAGGCGCTCGCGGCGTACTACCTGATCGCGCCCTCCGAGTGCTCGTCCAACCTCGCCCGCTTCGACGCCATGCGCTACGGCCTGCGGGCCGGTGACGACGGCACGCACTCCGCCGAGGAGGTCACCGCGCTGACCCGCGAGGCGGGCTTCGGCGACGAGGTCAAGCGCCGCGTCATGCTCGGCACGTACGCGCTCAGCTCCGGCTACTACGACGCGTACTACGGCTCGGCGCAGAAGGTGCGGACGCTCATCACCCGCGACTTCGAGCGGGCCTTCGAGCAGGTCGACGTGGTCGTCTCGCCGACCACCCCGACCACCGCCTTCCCCATCGGTGAGCGTGCCGACGACCCGATGGCGATGTACCTTGCGGACCTGTGCACCATCCCGTCCAACCTGGCGGGGAACGCGGCCATGTCCGTCCCGTGCGGACTGGCGCCCGAGGACGGGCTTCCGGTGGGGCTCCAGATCATCGCCCCCGCCATGGCCGATGACCGGCTCTACCGTGTCGGTGCGGCCGTCGAGGCCGCGTTCCAGGCACGTTGGGGACACCCGTTGCTGGAGGAGGCACCGTCGCTGTGAGTGGAAAGCTCGAAAAGGCCAAGGGTTTCAAGAAGTCCAGGACCGGCATGTACGTGTCGATCGCCACGTCGCTGTTCGGCGTGATCGGCACCGTCAAGCGGGGCAAGCAGGCCCGCCGGGAGGGCGACACGCTTCAGCTCATCGACGTGGCGGTCTCCGCCGCCGGTATCGCGACGGGCGTCGCACTGCTCGTACGCGAGCTGCGCCGCCTGGACGTGGACGACATCCTCGCGGACGACTGACGCGGGAGAGAAAGGTTAGTTTTCCGTGACCGTCACTGAACTGGTGTCGTACGAGGACGCGCTGGCCACCTACGACCCCGTGATGGGGCTCGAGGTGCACGTCGAGCTCGGTACCCGCACCAAGATGTTCTGCGGCTGCGCCACCACACTCGGCGCCGACGCGAACAGCCAGACGTGCCCGACCTGCCTCGGGCTCCCCGGCGCGCTGCCGGTGGTCAACGCCATCGGCGTCGAGTCCGCGATCCGCATCGGCCTGGCGCTGAACTGCCAGATCGCCGAGTGGTGCCGCTTCGCCCGGAAGAACTACTTCTATCCGGACATGCCCAAGAACTTCCAGACCTCCCAGTACGACGAGCCGATCGCCTTCGACGGCTACCTCGACGTGCAACTGGAGGACGGGGAGATCTTCCGCGTCGAGATCGAGCGCGCCCACATGGAGGAGGACACCGGCAAGTCGACGCACATCGGCGGCGCGACGGGCCGCATCCACGGCGCGTCGCACTCGCTGCTGGACTACAACCGCGCGGGCATCCCGCTCATCGAGATCGTCACCAAGCCCATCGAGGGCGCGGGCGAGCGCGCCCCCGAGGTCGCCAAGGCGTACGTGGCCGAACTGCGTGAGCTGATCAAGGCGCTCGGCGTCTCCGAGGCCCGCATGGAGATGGGCCAGATGCGCTGCGACGTGAACCTGTCGCTGCGGCCCAAGGGCGAGAAGAAGTTCGGCACGCGCAGCGAGACGAAGAACGTCAACTCGCTGCGCAGCGTGGAGCGTGCCGCACGGTACGAGGTGCAGCGGCACGCCGCCGTCCTCGGCTCCGGCGGCACGATCATCCAGGAGACCCGCCACTTCCACGAGGAGGACGGCAGCACCACCTCGGGCCGCGTCAAGGAGGAGGCGGAGGACTACCGCTACTTCCCCGAGCCCGACCTCGTGCCCGTCGCGCCCTCGCGCGAATGGGTCGAGGAGCTGCGGGCCGGGCTGCCCGAGCTGCCGAGGCTGCGCCGCAACCGGCTGCGCGAGGAGTGGGGCATCTCGCAGCACGAGATGCAGTCGGTGCTCAACGCCGGCGCGGTGGGGCTCATCGTCGCCACGACCGACGCCGGTGCGGATGCGGCGTCGGCGCGCAAGTGGTGGATGGGCGAGCTGGCCCGCCGGGCCAACGAGTCCGGCACCGAGCTGGCCGACCTGCCCATCACGCCCGAGCAGGTCGCGAGGGTCTGCGCCCTGGTCAAGGAGGGCTCGCTCAACGACAAGCTGGCCCGCCAGGTCATCGAGGGCGTGCTGGCCTCGGAGGGCTCGCCGGACGAGGTCGTCGAGAAGCGCGGCCTCAAGGTCGTCTCCGACGAGGGGGCGCTCGGCACGGCCGTCGACGAGGCCATCGCCGCCAACGGTGCCATCGCGGACAAGATCCGCAACGGCAAGGTCCAGGCCGCCGGTGCGCTGGTCGGGGCCGTCATGAAGGCCACCCGTGGCCAGGCGGACGCGGCGCGCGTGCGCGAACTGATCCTGGAGAAGCTCGGCGTCGAGGGCTGAGCCCGCCTCCGGCTGTTGAGGGGCGACCCCTGTGCGGGGTCGCCCCTTTCGCGGGGGTGGTTGCGCGGGACGGTTGGCCGGTGTGGTGGGTGCCGTAGGGTCCCGCGCTGGGTTTGTGGGGTTCGCCGCCGTTTTCGGGTGCGGGTGGGTGGCTTCGGTGCGGTGTGTGGTTGCGGTGGGGTGCGGCTGGCGCCGCGTGGTTTTTGGCTTGTGCTGGTGGTCGTGTGGGGTTGGTGTGTGGTGGGGGTCGGTGCCGTGGTGGGGTGTCTCCTCGGGCGGCGACAAGTGCGGGTCTCGT
>NZ_JBSHAO010000021.1:0-131830 GCF_053611545.1 Streptomyces sp. NPDC054796
GCTCCGGGCGGAGCGGCCTGCCGCCGGTCAGGCCGGGCCTGTCGGCTCAGCTCAGCAGCAGCGCGCCGAGCTGGAGGAAAGCGTCGTAGGTGGCGGGTTCGAGCCAGTCGAGTTCGACGACGCTGCCCACGGACAGATGCCGGTCGTAGGGAATGGTGACCGTGCCCCGGCAGCGGCCCGCCAGCGGCCGGGCGTGCTCGGTGTCGCCGTCGTCGCTGGCGGCCCGGTTCAGCACGACGACGGTCCGCTCCGCGAGCGACTCGCGGCCCAGCTTCCGCAGCCGGTCCAGGGCCCGCGCCGCGTCCCGCAGGCCGATCCAGTCGGCCTTCACCACGATGACCGCCGCGTCCGCGATGTCCACCGTGTCCGTCAGCAGATGCTGGGGGTCGGTGTCGGTGAGGACGATGCGGTAGTGGGCCGCGGCGAGTTCGACGATGCGGCGGTAGTCGTCGCCCCGCACCGGCGCCGGCCGCCTGGCGAGGTACTCGTCGTCGTTGGCCAGCACCGCGAGACCCGAGCGCTGCTCGGAGACGAACAGCCGCAGGTCCTCGTACTCGCGCACGCTGTCCAGCGAGGTCACGAGGTCCCCGAACACCGCCGAGGTGTTGCGGTACACCCTCCGGCTCAGATGGATCTGCGCGCCCGAGTACGCGGCGGTGTCGATGGCGAGCACCCGGTCGCGGCGCTCCTGCGCGAGCACGGCACCGAGCGTGGCGGCCACCGTCGTCGAGCCCATCTGGTCCTTGGGGCTCAGCACCGTGATCCGTTTCGCCGACGGAAGCGGGGCACGCACTGCCGCCAGCAGGCGCTGACGCCGCTCTCCGTGGCCGTTCCCGGCCTCCTCGGGCCCTGGCGGTGGCGGCACAAGGCCGTCGCGGTGCTCACGCGCGGGCCCGTACTCGTCGGGCAGCGGTTCGGGCAGATGCGCCTCGAAGACCTCGGCCACCTCGTGCGCCGAGGGCCGCGCGGACGGTTCCGTCCTGATGCAGTCCGCCAGCGTCTCGCGCAGCGCAGCGGGCAGCCGGCGGAACTGGGCGGAGAGCAGGAGGCTGTCGCGTTGGAAGTGCCGCCAGGTGCGGCCCGTCGTCGCGGCCACGAGGATCGTGCCCAGGGCGTACACGTCACCCGCTGGCGTCTTGGACTCGGGCCAGTACGAGACCTCCGGCGCCCGGTACGGGGTGTCGAGCGGAACGGCCTGGGGCAAGGGGCTGGAGACACCGTCGACGCACGCCGAGCTCCAGTTGACGATGGCCACCCCGTCCTCGGTTACCAGCACGTCCTGCGGCGTCAGCGAACCGTGCACGAGCCCGCGCGCATGGCACGTCCTGACCGCGCGGGCCAGGAAGAGGCCGAGCCGCAGGAACAGCACCGAGTCGAGGAGCGGCCCCGCCGCCTGGGTCACCGCGCGGAGCGTGGCCGCCGGGTCCTCGGCCGCCGTCGTCGGGAGGGCGAGCGCGAGCCAGGGCGGGCTGGCCCGCAGATCGCTGTCGAGGAGCACGGGCGCGTAGCTGCCGTCCATCCGCTGGAGCGCCTCGCGCTCCACGGAGAGCAGTTCCCGCGCCGTGGGCCAGTCCGAACTGCGCGAGACCCGGATCAGCGCCCGCGAGGCCGTGTCGTCCTCGCCGATGTAGGCCACGGCCTTGCCCGCCGCGTCGCTGCGCATGCGCAGCGTGTAAGGACCGGCCGACTGGAAGTCCTGCGGGCGCAGCGCGGGCCAGGAGGCGAGCGGGTCGAGTTCCGGGGGCAGCGGCAGCGCGTACGGGGAGCGCGCCGGCGCTGGAGCAGAGGCGGGGGCCACGGGCCCGGCGCCCAGGTGGGCCAGCAGCCGGTCGTCCAGCCAGGCGAAGGGCCGCGCGCCCGGCTGGATCGCGCTCGTGCCGCCCGGGTGCGCGAGCCAGGCGGGGAAGTCGGGCGAGGCGCCCACCAGGTGCCGCAGCCGCTCGGCGACCGTGCGGCTGGTGCGCAGCAGCTCGATCGGCGGCGCCGTGTCCAGCAGGATCTCCGGCGCTCCCTCGATGAAGTCGAAGGTCTGGTGGGGCAGCGGCAGCGCGCTGTCGGCCGTGCCCGTGTGCCGCATCAGCCCGCCGAGGAACACCTCGGCCAGGTGCGCCGTGCCGACCCTCCCCGGCACGGCGGACCGCACCAGACGCATCACCGGGACGGACAGGGGCGCGACGGCCGCCAGATGTGCCGCCAGCCGGTACGCCTCGGGGGAGGCCGCGTCGCGGAACCTGAGCACGGCCTCCGCGGCCCGCACGGAACCGGCGGCCCGCGCACCCCGGCCGGGCGCGGAACCGGCACCGTGCCGCGAGTGCGAACCGTTGTCCGCCGCCGTCTGCGGTCCCGTCCCCGGGACGACGGGACCGCCGCGAGCCCCAGGAACCCCAGGTGCCTCCTCCGGGGCCCACAGCGGCAGCGGTCTGCTCGCCCCCGGTGAGGAGAGCTGCCTCGCCCAGGCGCTCAGCGCCTCGGGCTCCGGTTCGAGCACGGGCACGGGAACCCCGTCGAACGCGGCCAGCTCGGCGGGCAGATAGAGGTCCGACACCTGCCACGTGGTGTTCGCCGCGCCCCGCCGCGGTGTGGCCACCTGCCAGACGCCCGTGCGGATGCCGGAGCTGTCCCACATGTGAGGCGGCAGCGCGTGCAGGATCGCGGTGGGGCAGTGCTGCGCCCACCTCGCGAGCACCCCGTACATCCGCCCGTCGCGCCACGCGCCCCCGATGCCGTCGCTGACGACCAGAACGAGGGTGCGGCCCGAGGGGTCGGCGACCGAGGCGGTGGACAGCGTGGCGGGTGCGGGGGAGAAGGGACGGGACCGCAGTCGGGGCGGACCCTCGCGGCGGCTGTCGAGGCCGTACACCCTGATGTCGCGGAAGGCGCCCAGCTGTTGCAGGAGCACCCGCAGCTCGGTGGCGAGCCGTCGCCACAGCAGCATCGAGACCCCGTCGTCGACGAGGAGCGCGAGGTCGAGCCAGCGTTCACGCGCGGGGCGCTCCACCGTGTCGGGGATGCCGGTCTCGGCCATGACGGCGGCCGTGGCGTCCTCGTCCAGTTCCAGTTCCCCGCGATGGCCTGTGGGGTGACGCTGTTTCAGGGAGCGCAGCGCACGGCTGATGACGAGCCCGTCCCCGCCCAGCGCCTTGTCCTCCGGTACTCGTACGGGAAGCGCCGGTCTGGCGGGTGCGGGGGCCGGGCGGCTCGGCCGCCCCTCGCGCCCGCCTGGGCCCGCTGGGCCCGCCGTCGCGTGCAGGGCACCGGCCTGCCGTGGGGCGCCGCCGACGGCACGGTGCGGGCCCGCGCTGCCCACGGGCGGCGTGGAGGGGGCCGGTTTGTGGGCGGGCGCCTCGTCGGCGTGCGTCTCCCGGCGTGTGGCGGCGGCCGGATCTGTACCCCCGGCGGTCCCGGTGCCCCCGTCGTCCCCGTCGCCCTCCTGGCCTTCCGCCGGTACCGGAATGCCCAGGGAGCGCGCCAGCGGCGCCCGCGCGCCTGAGGGCAGCCGGGACGCCAGCCACAGCACGTCGAGCAGTTCCTCGGCGGACAGCGGAACTCCGGCCTCCGCGAACACCCGCAGCGCGCGCCCCGGCACCGCGCTACACCGTTCCGCCGAGCCGGTGCAGTACGGCCTCCAGCAGTCCTTCCGCGTCCAGGTCCACCCCTCCCATGCGCAGGAAGACCGCGTTGAGGAGCTGATCGGTTGCCAGCTCGCCCGGCGCGCGGCGGTTGAGGAAGGTCTGGAGCAGGTCCTCCACCCCGTCCAGCGCCTCCTCGCCCAGATGCGCGGCGAGGATGCCGCGCAGCCGCTCCTCGTCGGGGTCGGGCAGGTCAAGACGTACGCACCGGCGCAGGAAGGCCGGGGGGAAGTCCCGTTCCGCGTTGCTCGTGATGACGACCACGGGGAACTCACCGCAGCGGATCCGCCCCCGCACCACCGGCACCTGCGCGTCGTCCGGATCGTGCGTCATCACCCGCACCTCGGACTGCTCCTCGGGCAGCCTGGCCAGTTCCGGGATCTCGAACTCGCCCTCCTCGAAGACGGTCAGCAGGTCGTTGGGCAGGTCCACGTCGCCCTTGTCCAGCTCGTCGACGAGCAGCACCCGGGGCCGCTCCCGCGGCACCAGCGCCGTGCCCAGCGGGCCCAGGCGCACGAAGGTGCCGATGTCGGGCTCGGGGCCGCCGCGCTCCCGGCGCAGATGGGTTTCGCGCAGCCGCCCGATCGCGTCGTAGCCGTAGAGCGCGTCCTTGAGCACCGATCTGCTGTTGACCGGCCACTTCAGCACCGAGCCCAGCATGAGTTCGTGCGCGATGGCGTACGCGAGGGAGGACTTGCCGGTGCCCGGGTGGCCCGTCACCAGCAGGGGCCGCCGCAGATGCAGCGCCGCGTTGACGACGTCGGACTCCGCGCGGCCGATCAGATAGGCGCGCTCGCGCGGATGGCCCGCCTCCGCTCCGGCGCCCGGCGGGAAGCGCCGCCACGGAGGCGCCTGCGGGAAGTCGACCTGTCGCGCCGTGCGGTCGCCGCGGAAGAGCCGCCAGTCCCCGTTCTCGCTCATCCCGTCTCCGTCCTCTCCCAGGGGTCGGTCAGCCGCAGTTCCTCGGGCAGCGGCACCTCCGCGTCCTCCCACACCAGCGCGGGGCGGCCCGAGAGCGCCTCGTCGGAACCGGGGGCCCCGAACGCCTCCACGCGGAAACAGCGCACCCGTTCCGGCAGCTCCTCCAGCGCGTCCTCCGGCCCTGTCGCGTCGAGGCGGCGCTGGTCCCCGAACCCCTCGGCCCTGCGGTCCCACAGCACCACCGGCACCCCCATCGCCAGACACAGGTCCAGCATCCGGGCACGCAGCCGGGGCGGGCCGTGCACCACGACACGGGCGCAGTCGCGGTGGCTGGTCTTGAGCAGCCGGATCACCTCCCGTTCCGTCCCGAACCTGTCGTCGACGGTGAGGTGCTGCCCGCACATCCGGCTCGCCCAGCGGCGGCGCCACTCGCTGGTGCCCGCGCGGGAGCGGCGGCGCGGTTCAGGACAGCGGAGCACGACGTGGAAGTCCTCGCCGAGCGCCGCGGGCACGATCTCCGCCGGACCGGCGCCGTCCCACTCGTCCACGGGCAGGTGCAACTGCTCCCGTCCGACGACGACCTCCACCATCGGCACGGCCTGGCCCGGCTGTTCGCCGCTGGCCACCTCCCGCACGAGGCGGGCGATCTCCTCGCCGGTCCGCGGCCGGTCGTCGCCCGTCGAGGCGCGGGCCGTCGTGCCGTCGGGCCGCGTCCGCCACAGCACACAGCGCCACCGGTCGACGGGATCCTCCCGGTGCCGCGTCAGCGCCACCAGCACGCGCGCCCGCTGCCGCTCCTGGTCGCCCGCCCATACGGCGGCGTCCCGGCGGCGTTCGGCGAGGGCCGCCTCGTGGATGCCCAGCCGCCCCGCCACCCACATGCCCCACCCCTGCAACGCGTCCGTCTCCCGGCCGCCGCAGCCCGCCGCCACGTACTCGACGACGCGCAGCAGCGCGGGCACCCCCGGTGTGCCGTCGGGCACCGGCTCGCTGTCGCCGAACCCCTCCAGCGCCCGTACGGCGGCGTCCAGCCCGGTGTCCGGGATGCGGGCGGCGCGCAGCGGTTCAGGGAGGTCCACGTACGGCACCGCGGCGCGCGCGGCGCGGGGCAGCAGCGCTGGATCGCGGGCGGCGACAGGGCGGAGCTTGCCCAGCAGATGACGGTGCTCGGAGAGGGACAGCAGACGGCTGGAGGGCGCGAGGCGCCCGTAGGAGAGGAGGCGTTCCAGTTCCTTGCGCTGCTGCGGCGAGGAGATCCCGGCGGCCACCGACTCGGCGAGCGTCGGCAGGGCGCGTTCCCGCGAGACGAGCAGTGCCGCGAGTTCCTCGACGGACGGTGCCGAGCCGTCGGCGGGATGCCCGAGCCCGAACTGCGCGGCCAGCGCCCTGCTGTGCGAGGCGCGTGCCTGCGGGTCGCCGAGCAGCGTCAGCAGGGGGACCAGCAGCAGGTCGCGGACGGTGTCCCCGCCGTCCGTCACGGGGTCCGCCAGAATGTCGGCGCCGGACTCCTCCGCCAGCCCGGCGGCCCCGGCCCGCTCCAGCTCGACGGTGATGGTCTGCCGGGTGAAGCCCCAGCTACGGCGCACCACGTGCCGTGCGGAGAGCGCCCCCGGCGGCGGGGTGACCTGTCCGGCGACCAGTCCGACGACGGCGTTGTCCTGGACCGACCACAGGGGTCCGCCGCTGTAGCCGGGGCCGATGGCCGCGCCCGACAGCTGTCCGTCGAGATAGCCGATGCGCCCGTCGCAGGCACCGACGCGGACATCGGCGTAGCTGAACTCCTGCCCGCCGCCGTACCAGCTGCGCACCTCCTGCCCCGCCGACATCTCCTGCCAGCGCACGGGCGGCACGGCGAGCGGCGGCTCTTCGGCCAGCTCCAGCACGGCCAGGTCACCGGCCCACTCGTGCGCGCCGGGTGCGACGGGCCCGCCGGCGCCGCCCGTCGCGCGGGGCGGGATCCAGGTGGTCAGCCGCGCCTCGTAGGAGTGGTCGTGGCCGAACGCGGGGAAGACGGCCTCCAGGGTGACCTGGCCCGGGTGGCGGTGCTCGAAGAAGTCCAGGCCCAGCGCGTCGTTCACCACGTGCGCGCAGGTCAGCAGGCGCCGGCCTGGCAGGCAGACGCCGGCCCCCGAGGTCTTGCGGGTGCCGTCGGCGAGCAGTCCCACCAGCGCCCGGCGCGCGTCGTCGGCCGCCTCGGCAGCGGGAGTCCGGAACCAGCCCAAGGTCAGGTCCGCCCCGCACGGTGCCAGGAGGCGCTGACGTTCATGCTGGCCTGCCCGTTCACGCCGACGACGCCGAGGCGCAGATCATGGCCCAGTTGCAGGCCGAACGACACGCTGACCTCGTCGGGCGGGTCCGGGGCCGCCATCAGACTGTCGTGGACGCGCTGGAGCAGGGGGCCGAGCGGCCGCAGGGCGGTCTCCAGCATGTCGGGGGAGAGGAGGGGAGGCGTACGGCCGCGTCCCACGGGGGTGACGCCGCCGAATCCGTCGGGCATGTCGGCGTCCGCGTGTGCCGCGGCGTCGCTGTCCTGATCCCCCCTCTCGCCCGTGCCCTCTCCGGCCGAGCCGTTCACAGGGGCGACCTCCAGCCGGAGGAAGAGCCCGTCGTCCAACGCCAGTTCCACGAAGTCCGGCACAGCATCATTGTGCCGACCTTGGTGCGGGAAGGGCAGGTGATTGCCGTGTTTTCCTCTCCGTGCGGTGCTCGGACCGCCGGAGATCACCCGTAAAACCGGTTTGTCGGGCGGGCTCGGGGCGGGTGCGGGGCGTGCGCCTCGGACCCTTACGGGGCGTCCCTCCGGGGCGCGCCGCCGCCCGGCGGGGAGGACGGCTGACCGGAGACGGCGAGGCTGTTGATCAGGTGGCCCAGCTCCGTCGGCGCCTGGAGGTGCGCCATGTGGCCCTGGCCGGGGAGTTCGTGGACCCCGGCGCGCGGGACGCGCTCCCTGACGTCGTCGAACGACGTTCCGTAGGGGGCCGTTCCGTGGTTGAGGCGGCCGACGATCAGATCGACGCGGTCAGCGCGTCGCGCCATCGCGTCCGGTGGCGGCGTCGCGTTCAGCGCGGCGAGTTCGGCGTGCGCCGGTCTGCTCAGGGCGCACAGGGCGGCCCAGGTCTGGGGGTCGGCACGCAGGGCGTCGACATGTGCCGCGTCGAGTCCGGATATCCGCTGGATCACGATGCTGACGACGCTGTCCCAGTCCGCCGTCTCCTCGGCGCTCTTCAGATCCGGCAGCGCGTGGGAGCCGAACGGGGCCATCACCGGTTCGTAGGCGATCACCTGGCGCAGCGGGCGCTCGTCGGCCGCGAGCAGGGCGATCAGGCCGCCGTAGCTCCAGCCGAAGAGCGCCTTCGCGCGGTGGAACTCGTCGAGGACCACGCCGAGGTCCTCGATTTCGGTCCGCAGTGAATATGTGCTGGTCAGCGGCCCCGAGGGGGCGCGGCCCCGGCGGTTGACCACCGCCACCGAGGGCCAGGCGTCGATGGCGGCCGCGACACGGCGCCACGCGTGCGCGTCGCTCATCGCGCCAGGGACGACGACGAGGCCCGGAGCCTCCGGTTCCCCGTACACGTCGACCGTGATCCAACTGTCCTCGCCGGTCTCGCCGACCGGCAGCTTTTTCTGAATCGTCTGCTCCATAAAGCCATTATGGAGCAGACGCTCTACAATGCAAACCGTGCCCCAGCGAACCCGTGGACGACCACGCGCCTTCGACCGCGACCGCGCGGTCCTCGACGCCGCCCGCCTCTTCTGGCGACGCGGCTACTCCGGCACGTCGACCCGCGCGCTCACCGCGGCACTCGGACTCTCCACCTCCAGCCTCTACGCCACCTTCGGTAGCAAGGCCGGGCTGTTCGAAGAGGCGGTGCGCACCTACGCCGGGCGGTACGGGGAGATCTACGAGCGGGCCGTCGCCGAGAAGGGCATCGAGGCCGTCATCGTCCGCGTCCTCACCGACTCGGTCCACGAGTTCACCCAGCCACGTGACACGCACCCCGGGTGCCTCAGCAGCAGCGCCGTGATGACCGACAGCACGAGCACGCTCGACGCCGGTGCGTACTTCGCGGAACTCCAGGACGCGAACGAGGGGATCCTCCTCGCACGTGTCGAGCGGGCGGTCCGGGACGGCGAACTCGCCGCCGGGACCGACGCGACGGCCCTGACCGGGCTCGTGCAGTCCCTCTGGCACGGGCTGTCGGTGCGCTCCAGCCTCGGCGCGGGGCGCGAGGACCTGCTCGCGACGGTGGGGCTCACCCAGGAGCTGATCCGCCGGCAACTCGCTTCGTCGGCGGACTGATCCGCACTACCCTGGCCCGAGGACGGGCGGGCCCGGAGGGGGCGGAGGGTGCGGACATGGTGAGCGAGGGCGATCCGCACATTCACGTGGAGCGGAAGGTGGCGCAGGCGGGCCCCGACGTGCGCAACCTGATCGGCTCGACGCTGGGCCGCGTGCCTGACGCACCGAGCGTCGTCACCACGGGGTGCGGGCGCCAGGTGCCCTACGCGATGACCTCGGTCCGGCCGGAGAGCGTCACGTGTCTCGCCTGCCGGGAACACGCACACCGGGAGTACCTGCGCTTCGCCGACCAGGTCGAGCGCCTGAGCCAGCTGCCCGGCACTCCCCTCACCGGCCCCGACGCGGCCACGGCCGCGACCCGTCTCCGCGACCTCGCGCACAGGTTCTCCGCCTCTGGGTGAGGGCGCCGCGCACGGCCGCCGTGCTGCGGGGCCCGGGGAGCCGGGTGCCGCCACCGTCAGGAAGCGGACACGGAACGGTCCGCTCGCGGACGACCGGCCGATGGCCGAGTTCCTACGAGGGTTGTGCACCTGGACGGGTTCGCCGGTGCTCACGTCGTCCTCACGGAGGCTTGGTGGGCGAGTTGGCGCAGGACGGCGGTCACGGGTGCGGAGACCGGAGCGTCCTCGAGGGCCTGCCGGGCCTGCTCCAGCCGGTCCTGGACGAGGCGCTCGACCTGCTGCCGGGCGCCCGTTGCGGTCAGTAGCCGGCGGAGGTGACCGGCGCCGGTCTCGTCCAGGTGCGGGCTGCCGATGAGCGTGGTCGGTGTGCGCCGCTGAGCGGGTGTGGCGAGACGCATCGCCAGCGCGACGAGTGCGGTGTGCTTGCCGTCGCGCAGATCGTCCAGGCACGGCTTTCCGGTGACCGCCGGGTCTCCGTATACGCCCAGGAGGTCGTCGCGCAACTGGAACGCCTCGCCCAGGGGGAGGGCGAAGGCACTGAGCGCGGTACGCAGCCCGTCACGCACAGCAGGGGCCGGAGGAGTTTGCCGCCGACGCAGAACTCGCGGAGGGCGAGGAGCATTTCCTCCGGCGTCCGGTGCGCTTCGGTGGCGCGGGCCTTGCGGCCGAAGAAGTCGTCCAGGACGGAGGCGATCCGGTCGCGGACGGTGCTGAGATCCTGGGAGCGGGAGTCGTGGTCGAGTGCCGGAGCTGCCATGGGGTGTTCGCTCCCGGTGCGGGTTCGGTATCCGCGTTCGGTATCGCCGGTCGGGCGAAGGGCTGCGCCGTCGGACATCTCTCGGGGGCACGGAACACAAGGCCCCGGGGTCGTCACAGCCTCGACAGTGTGGGGAGCGTCGGGGACGGACAGCGACGACCTGCTCGCGGTACGGCGCCCCGAGCCACACCCCGCCCACCGAGGGAGTTCCGCCGCAGCGGGTGCGCATCCAGCACACCGTGACGGTGACGGCGGCACCAGCCCGTACCGGCAGGCCACCACGTGAACGAGGTGAACGCCTGCACCTGCGGCCTGCACGCGGCCCACCCGACCGGCCGCTCATGGCACGTCGACGCTGCCCCGGCACGCATGGCCCGTACCGGACCTCGGCTCGCGCCCGCCTCGTGCCCTTTCACCGCGTGCACGCTGCCCGTACCCCGGCGTCCCTTGCGACCCCGCCCGCCGGGCGGGACGTTGCCGGAGCGATGTGATGTGCGGGAGGGACGAGCGCCCCGCCGCATCGCTCGCTCACATCCGCATGCCATCACGCATGCCATGAGGGGAACATCTGCTGCGAGGAGGCGGCGTGGGACGAACCGGCCCCGCGATCACGGGAGGCCCCGCCGCCCCGGGACGACCGGTGAGAGGGCACGCGCGCCTCCGCGCACCGGTGCCGGAGCAGGACGACGACGGCCCAGGACGCGGGCGGCTCGTCGCGGCGGCCTCCGTGCTGTGTGCCACCTTGGCGCTGATCATGGCGTCCGTTTCGGCGCTGTACGCGGCGCTGCCCGCCCTCGCCGGGGCCATCGGCGCGGGACAGGCGCAGCAGACGTGGATCGTGGACGCCTACACGCTGGTCCTGGCCGCCCTGGCCCTGCCCGGCGGAGCCCTGGGCGACCGGTTCGGCCGCAGGCGCGTCCTGCTGACGGGGCTGGCGCTGCTGGCCGCGGGCGCGGGCGCGGCGCCCTGGTCGCCGGGCCCCGAGACGCTGATCGCGGCGCGCGCCGTGATGGGGCTGGGGGCGGCGCTCGCGATGCCACCGACCCTGTCGATCCTGACGGTGCTCTTCTCCGGCCGCTCCCGGGAGACGGCGGTCGGGGTATGGGTGGGGACCTGCTCGGCGGGCGGGGCGGCCGGTCTGATGCTGGCGGGACCGCTCGTGCAGGGCTATGGGTGGGAAGCCGTGTTCGGACTCACCTCGGCCCTCTCCGTCGCGCTGTTACTGCTGGCCGCCGCTGTGGTGCCGCCGGGCGGACAACCCACGAGGGCTGCCCTGGACCTCATCGGCGCCGCGCTGGGAGCGGTGGCGGTGGGCGGAGTCGTCTACGGCATCATCGAGGGCTCGGAGCGGGGCTGGACGGACGCGCTCGTCCTCTCGTCCTTCGTGTGCGGCGCGCTGGCCACGGCCGCCTTCGCCCTCCGGGAGACACGCCACCCGCGGCCCCTGCTGGACGTGCGGGTCTTCGCCCGGCCCGCCTTCACCTTCGCCGCGCTGTCCTTGACCGTCCAGTTCTCCACCGCGTTCGCCTTCCTGTTCCTGGGCACGCAGTACCTCCAGTACGTCCTGGGCTGGAGCTCCGCCGGCGCGGGCGCCGGGCTGCTCCCGCTGGCGGCGGGCGTGCTGCTCACGGCACCGGCAGCCGCCAAGGCCGCCGCGCGCTGGGGGCCCCACCTGACCACGGGCGCGGGTACGGCGGCCATGGCGGTCGGCTGCCTGGGCCTGGCGGCCCTCCGCGCGGACTCGCCCTTCGGCGAGTTCGGCTGCTGGGCCGCGCTCTACGGAGCCGGTATCGGCCTCGCCGCCGTTCCCGCCACGGCGCAGGTACTGGAAGGTCTGCCCGCGGCCGAACGGAACGTCGCCTCCGCCGTCAACGACACCACCCGGGAGCTGGGCGCCGCGCTGGGCATAGCCCTGTCCGGCACCCAACTCGCCGAGGGCTACCGCGACCACATGGCCCCGGCCACCACACACCTGCCGCCCGAGGCGGCCACCGTCGCCGAGGACTCGATCAGCGGCGCCCTCAAGATCTCCGCACGTCTCGGGCCTCCGGGACGGGCGCTGTCCGACGCCGCGCGGGAGTCCTTCCTCCACGGCATGGCGTGGGCCATGACCACCGCCGCCGTCCTCCTCGCCCTCGGCGCCTTCGTGGCCGCGACCGGTCACGTCCGCGCGCACCGGCGGGCGCCATGAGGAGCGCTGTGCTCTGGGGCGCGGTGGCCTCGTCCCACCGGTCACCGGTCTTGCCGGCAACGTCTCCGCGGGGCCGGCCGAGTCCAGAGCCACAACGTATGGAGCAATTTCTCCTTCGACGGCAAACGTGCCCTGTGGAACGACGAGTTCGGGAAATTCGCGCACCCGCGCGGCGCCGTCGCACCGAGAAGACGGCGCCTCGAAACGGCTCAGCCGTCCTCCGGCTCCTCGTCGGGCACCCAGCGCAGCACGTCACCGGGCTGGCAGTCGAGGACGCGGCAGATCGCGTCGAGCGTCGTGAACCGTACCGCTTTCGCGCGGCCGTTCTTCAGGACCGCGATGTTGGCCGGGGTGATGCCGACGGCCGTGGCGAAATCGCCGACCGACATGTGGTGCTTGGCGAGCTGGAGGTCGAGGTCGACGATGATCGCCATCACACGACCTCGGCCATCTCCGTTTGCAGGTCCGTCGCCTTGCGCAGCAGGCCGCGCATGATGACGACGAGCATCGCGAACGCCGCCCCCACGGCCACGCACGCCGTCGCGGCTGCCAGTGCGCTCATGATGTCCATGCCGTCGTCGGGGGAGGGGATGGTGGCCACGGCCAGATGGCCGGTGACCCCGAGCGCCAGCAGTGTGGCCACCGTCGAGGAGCCGATGATGACGTCGACCCAGCGGAAGGCCGTCGGGGTGAAGATGGCCTCGCGTTCGACCATGGAGAGCAGCATCCACACCGCGACCAGCGCGACCTGCACGCAGGCGACGCCGAGGATCGCCACCGTCACATAGGGCGCGGCGAAAGGGGCGTAGGGCGGGAAGCGGTCCACCTCGTCGGCCGCCACCGTCGGTATGACGACGAGCTGACCGAAGAAGCCGACGAGGACCGAAGCGACGATACCGGCCCGGAGCACGGCGATGAAGAGTCGATGCATGCATCGACTATCGATGGATATCGATCGAAAGTCAATCGATACCGTGTCGGACCCGAGGGCCCTCGGGTCCTCGGGGCCACCGGAGTGTCAGGGGGTGCGCGTCAGCCAGGCGCGCAGGTCGTCGGGCAGACGTGCCTCCGCCGCGCGGAACAGCGTCAGTTCCTCCGGTGTGAATACCTCGTGCCACTGGCCGTTCCTGCCCTCGTGGAAGAAGTCGAACTTCGAGAGCATCTGGTTCATCTCAGCGCCGAAGAGCCCCTCCTTCTGCGACTTCATGTCGGAGAACAGGCACGCCTTCACCAGCCCCGGCCAGATGCTCTCGTCGACGGGAATGCCCAGGAAGTCGCTGACGCGCCGCATCTCGCGGTCCAGGTCCGCGAGCATGTCCTCGTAGTGGAGGAAGAGGACGTTCTCCCTGTCGCGGTGTGTCCACCACGAACTCAGGTGGTGCGTGGGCGAGTTGTACGGCCAACCGTCCGACTCCCAGGGGAAGGCGCTGCGGGTGAAGTAGTCGCGCCAGAACGGGTGGATGTCCGCGGGCACCGTCGGCTGGTGCGGGGTGTGCGCCTCCTCGTCCTCGTCGACCCACAGGGGCTGGGTCAGCACTCCGTTGAGTCCGAACGCGTGGTTGTGTGTCGAGACGGCCGCGTCGCGCAGGTCCCGGCCCACCACCAGGTAGGAGACCTGGGGGTGGAAGGGCATGCCGTCAGCGGGCAGGTGGCTCTTCAGGAAGCGCCGGTGCCGCTGCTGCTCCAGGCCCGCCAGTATCGCCTCGAAGGGAGCGAACGCGCATTCCAGCCAGGGGCTCACCTCCAGGAGCGTGCCCGGGAGTGCGGTGTCCTGGAAGGCCAGCACGGAGGTGATGCGCTGTGTCCATGTGGTGCCGACCTTGGGTGGTGTGGTGATGACGATGTCGTCGTCGCGTGGCACGTACCGGTCCCAGCGGGTGCTGTCGGAGAAGTAGCTCTTGTATGTCCGCTTCGGCGGTATCGGTGACGGCATGCCGGAAGTGTGCTGGGCCCGCGCGGCGGGTTCAATGGTGTGCGTCCGTGAGGAGCGTGTTCCGGCCATCGGCCGTGGCGCTCACCGGGCTGGCAGGGGTGTTGTCCCGGGGCGGGTGGTGCTGGTCTTCGGCGGTTCCAGCATGGGGACGAGGAACTGCCGGGCCACCGACGCCAGATGTGCTTCGTCGTCGAGGTCGACGAGGTGGCTGGGGATCGCCAGGAACGAGGCGGAGACGCGGACCATCATCTCGGCCACGAGGTCGCTGTCCGCATCGCGCGACACGTTGCCCGCCTGCTGCTCGCGGCGCAACTGCCCCGCGAGGAACTGCCGCACGGTGGCGAGGGTCTGTCCGCCGTCGCTGATGATGGACGTGACGAGCAGATCGGGTTCCACGGCCATCAGGCCGCCGATCAGCGGGTTGCCCCGGATGGCGCGCAGTGAGCTGACGAAGCCGAGCACCACCCGGTCGGCGACGGTCTCGGCCTGCTGGATGTCGATGAGGAACTGGTCGAAGTAGCGGCGGAACTCCCGGCGCACCACCTGCTCGACCAGTGTGTCCTTCGTGGCGAACCGGCGGTAGACCGTGATCCGCGAGACCCCGGCCCGCCGGGCCACGTCCTCCATGGTGGAGCGCCGGATGCCTATCAGGCAGAACTGTTCGTAGGCCGCGTCGAGCACACGGGCGCGGGACTCGTCCACGTCGTCGGCCTGCTCGACGGCGTCGATGTACGCGCGTTCGAGCAGCGACGGCGAGTCCGGGTCCGAGCCCGCCATGAGGCCGGATGGTGCAGGTTCCATGTTCTCCTCCCGAGGCGACCGATTCTGCCTCAACCGGTGCCGCCAACAGCCGTTGCTGTCACAGGTCTTGTGACGTTCAGGGCCGTGTGCTCTTATCGATGATACGAAGAGGCAGGTTGCGTATCACTGTACACATCAGGGAAGTCCGCGCGGACACCAGCAGGCATCAGGCACCAGGCACCAGGAAGCACCCAAGGCACCAGCGGCATGAGCTGCCACGAGAAGGCATCAAAGCCAGACGAAGGGGCGAGGACATGGCCGAAGTCAGCAGGCGCAACGTGTTGATGGCGGGCGGCGCTTTGGGGGCGCTCGGCGCGCTGGGCGCCGCCGCACCCGCGCACGCGAAGACACCGTGGACGTGGTCGCCCGAGGGATCGGTCGCGGGCAAGGGCGCGGGCGCCGACCCCCGGTGGGTGTGGGACCCCGAGGCCGACCCGCTGGTCGCCGACCTGCTCGACCGCGGCGACGTGCCCAGGGTCAACGAACTGCTGCGGACCTGGAAGAAGAACGGCCAGCCGCTCCCCAGCGGACTCCCCGCCGACCTGCGGGACTTCATGGAGAGCGCCCGCCGCCTGCCCCCGTGGGCCGAGGCGGGCAAGCTCGCCACCGCCGTCGAGTTCAACGAGAAGCGGGGCCTCTACCTCGGCGTCCTGTACGGGCTCGCCAGCGGCATGATGAGCACCGTCATCCCCAAGGAGGCCCGCGCCGTCTACTACTCGCAGGGCGGCGCGGACATGAAGGACCGCATCTCCAAGACCGCCAAGCTCGGCTACGACATCGGATCGCGGAACGCCTATCTGGACGACGGCGAAATGATCGTGACCTGCGTCAAGACCCGCCTGGTGCACGCGGCGGTGCGCCACCTGCTGCCGCAGTCACCGCACTGGACGGGCGCCGCCGACGAGGACATCCCCATCAGCCAGCGCGACATGATGGTGACGTGGCACAGCCTGCCCACCACCGTCATGCGCAAGCTGAAGGACTGGAAGGTGCCGATCCCCGCCGCCGAGTCCACGGCGTTCCTGCACTCGTGGCAGGTGAGTGCCCACATGCTCGGCATCCAGGACGAGTACATCCCCGCGACGTGGGACGAGGCCGACTCCCAGGCCGAGCAGGTCCTCGACCCCGTGCTCGCGGCGACACCCGAGGGCGTCAAGCTGGCCGACATCCTCCTCAACCTCGGCTCCTCCGTCGACGGTGGCATCCTCAGCAAGCCCATCCTGGGCGCGTTCACCCGCTTCATGCTCGGCGACCGGATCGCGGGCTGGCTGAAGATCCCCAGGGAGCCCGTCTGGGACCCGCTGCTGCGGACGGCCTGGGGCCCCTTCGTCGCCGTACGCGAGGGACTGCTCCCCTTCCCCGGGGCACCGGAGGCGTACTGGACCTTCGACGAGTTCCTCCGCAAGGCGGCGCTGCTGTTCCTGTCCGAGGCGAAGCCGATCAGCATCGAGATCCCGGACACCAACCGCCCGTCCTGACCGGCGCCGCCCGCGCCCGGGCCGCCCGCGCCGCCCCGACGTCACGCCCCTGACACCCGTGACGCCCCGACACCGCACGCGCGATGCCCCGACACCACATGTGCCAAGAAGGAGTTCAGGAATGACGCACGTCAGCAGGCGCAAGATGCTGGCCTCGGGCGGGGCCCTGGGCGCGCTGGGCGCGCTCGGCATGGCCGCCCCCGCCCACGCCCGCACCCTCATGAACTGGACGTGGGCGCCCAGCGGTTCGGTCGCGGGCACCGGCGAGGGCGCCGACCCCCGGTGGGTGTGGGACGACGAGACGGACCCGCTCGTCGCCTCGCTGCTCGACCGTGGCGACGTGCCCAGGGTCAACGAACTGCTGTGGAACTGGGAGCGCAACGACCAGCCGCTGCCGTCGGGACTGCCACGGGACCTCAAGACGTACATCGACGAGGCACGCGAACTGCCCTCGTGGGCGGACCGGGACAAGCTGGAGACCGCCGCCGAGTTCAACAAGTCCCGCGGGATCTACCTCAATCTGCTCAACGGCGTGGGCGGCGGCATGCTCAGCACCGCCATCCCCGCCGAGGCCCGCTCGGTCTACTACTCCAAGGGCGGCGCGGACATGGAGGACCGCGTTGCCAAGACCAGCATCCTGGGCTTCGCCGTCGGGGCGCTCGACGCGTACAGGCCCGAGGGCACCTGCATGGTCAACTCCGTGAAGACCCGTCTGGTGCACGCGGCGGTGCGTCATCTGCTCCAGCAGTCGCCGCACTGGGGCGACACCATCCCCATCAGCCAGAACGACATGCTCGTCACCTGGCACACCCTGCCGACCTACGCCATGCGCAAGATGCGCGAGTGGAAGGTCCCGATCACCGACGACGAGGCCGAGGCGTATCTGCACGTGTGGCAGGTGACCGCGCACATGCTCGGCATCAGGGACGAGTACATCCCCGCCACATGGGACGCGGCCGACTCCCAATCGGACCAGGTGCTGCCACCGGCCATGGGGCCCACCCGCGAGGGTGTCGAACTCACCGACATCCTGCTCGGGCAGCTCGCCGAGCAGACCAGCCCGGGCAGCATCAGCCGCCCGCTGTGCAACGCGCTCGCCCGATACCTCGTCGACAAGCAGGTGGCCGACTGGGACGAGATCCCGCGCGAGCCGGTGTGGGAGCGGGCCATCGCCACCGCGTGGCCGCTGCTGGTGAAGTTCCGCGAGGGCCTGATCCCGCTGCCGCTGGTACCCGAGGTCGCCTGGACCATCGACGAGGCGGCCCGCCGGTACATACTCTTCTTCCTCACCAAGGGCAAGGAAACGAAGATCGAGATCCCCACCGTCAACCGTCCCGAGGAAACCTCACGATGACGCAGTCACACGGCAGCGACGCAGGCACGGGCGCGGGCGCGGGCACGGGCACGCGCATCGGCCGGCGCCGCTTCCTCGGGTTCGTCGTCGCGGCCCCCACCCTGGTGGCCGCCGCCGAACTCACCCCGGCGACGGCGGTCGCGGCACCGGCCGAAGGCACGGCCGGCAGCGGACTGCCGTCGCCGGAGATCACCGAGATCCTGGACCTGAACGACCTGATGACCGTGGCGGCGCTGCCGACCTCGAACCTGATCAGGGTCGATGTAAACCCGGACGGCACGGTGTCGTTCGCGCTGCCCCGGGCCGAGGTCGGGCAGGGCATCACCACCTCGACGGCCATGCTCATCGCCGAGGAACTGGACGTGCCGCTGGAGCGGGTACGGGTCACGCTGGCCGAAGCCCGCCCCGAGCTGCTGTTCAACCAGCTCACCGGCGGCTCCAACACGACCATCGCGACCTACACCCCCATCCGGGTCGCAGCCGCCGTCGCACGGCACCGGCTGCTGGAGGCCGCGGCGGCCGAACTCGGGGCCGCCGCCAGCACGTTGACGCTGAAGAACGGGACCGTCACCGCCCCCTCGGGCAAGCACGTCGGCATCGGTGCCCTCGCCGAGAAGGCCGCGAGCGCGAAGACCCGCCAGGTGCCCGTGGAACTCTCCTCGCGCGAGGAGTTCACCGTCATCGGCAAGCCGCACAACCGCCTCGACGCGCTGGCCGCCGTCACCGGACGCAAGAAGTTCGCGATGGACCTCGACGTCCCGGACGCGAAACCGGCGATGGTGTGCCGCCCACCGACCATCAACGGCAAGCCGGGACCCGTGGCCAACCTCGCCGAGGTCCGCGCCATGACGGGTGTCACGGACGTCGTGGAGATCTCCACCGGGGTGGCGGTGCGCGCCGAGACCTTCGGCCAGTGCATCGACGCCGTACGCGCGCTGAAGGTGTCCTGGAGACCGGGCACGGCCGAGGGCAAGTCCGACGAGACCGTGCTCGGAGAACTGAAGGCGGCGGAGCTGCCGATGGGCCCCAAGCCGCCGTTCCACACCGTCGAGGAGAAATTCACCTTCCACTTCCGCGGCAACAGCGCGCTGGAACCCAACTGCGCCGTCGCCGACGTACGGGAGAAGAGCGCCGAGATCTGGGCCTCGCTGAAGTCGCCGATCGTCGCCCAGCAGACCATCGCGGCCAAGCTGCGGCTGCCGCAGAGCGCGGTCACCGTGCATGTCACCGAGGGCGGCGGCTCCTTCGGGCGCAAGCTGTTCTTCGACGCGGCGCTGGAGGCCGCCGAGATCTCCCAGCGCCTCCGCAAGCCCGTCAAGCTCATGTGGCATCGCGCCGACGACGCCCGCCAGGGCCGCACCCACCCCATGGCCACCTCCCGGGTACGTGTCGCCTACGCGGGCGACACCGTGCTGAGCTACAAGCAGCGGCACACCAGCGTCTCCACCGACCTCGGCCACGGGCTCGGCGAGATCATCACCGCGCTGGCAGCGAAGCTGCCCGTCGGCGACATCGGCTTCTCCGAGACGTTCTTCCAGCTCAGCCAGACCATGTCCTATGACTTCGGGGTGAACTCCCGACTGCTCAACGAGACCGACAAGGGCTTCAACACGGGCAGCATGCGCAACGTCTACTCCCCGGACGTCACCTGTGCCAGAGAACTGATCGTCGATCAGCTCGCAGCGCGGATGGACAAGGACCCCTACGCCTTCCGGCGCGACTTCCTGCGCGACGACCGCTCCCGCGCAGTGCTGGAGAAGGTTGCCGAAGTGGGTGACTGGGGCCGCACGATGCCCGCCGACACCGCGCAGGGCATCGCCTTCCACGCCGAGTACAAGTCCGTCAGCGCGGCGCTGGTGGAGATCGACTGCCGCCCCGGGACCGTCAACCGGCCCATCCGCGACGGTATGACGGGGCCCCGTGTCACCAAGGCCGTCTTCGCCGTGGACGTCGGCCTCGCCGTCAACCCGCGCGGCCTGGAGGCGCAGATGATGGGCGGCATCATGGACGGCATCGCGCTGGCACTCACCTCCAGCCTGCACCTGCGCGACGGGTACTTTCTCGAAGCGAGCTGGGACAACTACTTCTACACGCGGCAGTGGAACACCCCGCCCGAACTGCGGATCATCGTCATGCCGAGCACCTCGGAGGAGCCCGGCGGAGCGGGCGAGCTGGGCGTCGCCGCTTCGATGGCCGCGGTCGCCTGCGCCTACGGGCGCGCTACCGGCACCATGCCCACCACCTTCCCCGTCAACCACGGCACGCTCGCCTTTGAACCCAAACCCACCGTCCCGCCCGTCCCGCCGTCCCCGACCGACGGCCTGGACCACGCGCGCTGAGCGTTCCCGCGCGCCGAGAGCCTGGAGAACCCGTGCCCGAGCACACCTTCCGCGTCAACGGTGAGCAGGTCACCGTCGACGTCGCCGACGACGTGCGCCTGCTGTGGGTGCTGCGTGACATCCTCGGCATCACAGGACCGAAGTACGGCTGCGGCATCAACGTCTGCAAGGCGTGCACCAGCCACGTCAACGGCAAGGCGGTCAACCCCTGCGCGATCCCCGTCAAGGATCTCGGCCCCACCGACGAGGTCACCACCATCGAGGGGCTCGCCGACACCGTGGGCGAGGATCTGCATCCCATGCAGCGGGCGTGGCTCGACCACGACGTCGTCCAGTGCGGATACTGCCAGCCCGGCCAGATCATGGCCGCCGTGGCACTTGTCCGCAGCGTCGCCGCCGAGGGCCGTGAGATCACCGACGACGACCTCGACGGCCTCCGCAACATCTGCCGCTGCGGCACCTACGTCCGCATCCGCGAGGCCATCAGGGCGGGGGCGGAGAAGATGTGAGCGGGCGCGTGCGGGTCCGGGAGCGGCGGCCCTCGGCGAAGCCGACCGTGGCTTCCGCCGGGGTGCGGCTCACTCCCGGGCCCGCCGGAGTTCGTTCTGGAGGAGAACGTGGACGGGACCGAGCTCAGACGGCGAACGAGGCCAGGAGCGCCGCCGCCAGTGCCGCGCGGGAGGTCATGCCCGAGACGGTCGCGTGCTCGGAGCGGGCGTGCGCGCCTCCGCCGACGGCGCCGAGTCCGTCGAGCACCGGTGTGCCCGCCGACTGCACGAAGTTGCCGTCGCTGGCCCCGCCCACCGAGGTCTCGCGCAGGTCGAGCCCCAGGGGCGCGGCGCAGTCGCGGGCCAGCCCGTAGAGCGCGGCCACCTCGGGGGTACGCTCCAGGACCGGCCGGTTCCAGTCGCCGGTCACCCGCACCGTGGTGCCCGGGTGCGCGGGCTCGCGTGCGGCGAGCGCCGCCGCGATGCGCCGCTGCTCGGCCGCGTCGGCGACCCGCACATCGAGGTCGGCCACCGCCTGCCCGGCGGTGACGTTGCTGCGGGTGCCGCCGCGCACGACGCCCACGTTGACGCTGGTGCCCGCCGCGTGGTCGGCCAGCGCGGCGAGCCCGAGGATCTGGTGCGCCACCTCGTGGACGGCGCTGGCTCCCGCCGTGGGATCGAGACCGGCGTGCGCCTCCTGCCCCTGAACGGCGAGCTGGAAGAGGCCGACACCTTTGCGGGCCGTCTTCACCGCGCCGTCGGCGCTCGCCTCGAAGACGAACGCGGCGCGCGCGGCACGGGCCTCGGCGACGATCGCCTCGCTGGAGGCGAGGCTGCCGGTCTCCTCGTCGCCGTTGAGCATCAGGGTGCAGGCGGGGCGCGGCAGCCCGAGCGCGTCCAGGGCCCGCAGCGCCCAGACGGCCTGCACGAGCCCGGCCTTCATGTCGAAGACCCCGGGCCCGGTGAGCACGTCGCCGTCGCGCCGGAAGGGCCACTCGGCCAGCGTCCCGGCGGGCCACACGGTGTCGTAGTGGCACAGGAGCAGCAGGGGGCCGCGTGACGGGTCGGTGTCCGAGGAGCCGGTGTCCGACGGGCCGGTGTCCGAGGGGCCGGAAGACGCGGGGTAGCGGCGCACCATGATGTCCCCCGCGTTCTCGCGGGGGAGCAGTTCCTCGGACTCGGGCTCCCCGAGGGCCTCGTCCAGCCACTCCCGTACCCAGCGCAGGCACGCGTCCAGCGCGGCGGGGTCGTCGCTGGGGCTCTCCAGTTGGGTGTAGACGGACAGGTCGGCGACCATGTCCTCCTGGTGCTCCAGCAGCCAGGCGTGCACCGCGCGGGTCTGTTCCCCGGTGAGTGCCGGGTGTGCGGGGAGCGGCGCGGACAGCGGGGGTGCGGCGAGCGCGTCCAGTGCCTCCAGCCGTGCCTCGGACATCAGCTCCGGGGCCCCCTCCAGTTCCCTCAGCCCGCGCATCACCTCGCGCAGCACGGGCGTGGCGATCCCGGCCCGGTCCGCGTGCGCGAAGACGGTCTCGTAGTGGGTGGTGACCTCGACGGGACGCTGGCGCACGGCGAGATCGCGCCAGATGCCGCTGCGGTTCTTGGGCTGGGTGCGCAGCCAGGCGGTGAGCCGTGCCGTGGCCGCCGTGCGGGTGGCGGGGTCGGCGGCGCGGCGGAAGGCGGGTGCGTCGAAGGCGTCGAAGGGTTCGAGGCGGACGCCGAGCGCGTCGGCCACGTCGTAGACCTCGCGTGCGACGGCGTGCATGGCGGCGGGGTGCCGGTCGATGAGGTCGGCCATCGCGTCGTCGGCGAGCGCCGTGGCCGCCAGCATCGCGCCGAACCCGGCCTTGGCCCACAGATAGCCCTCGACGTTGTCGCAGGCCACGGCGCCGGTGTCGGGGTGCAGATCGGTGACGAGGGCGCGTACCCGGTCGCTGACGGAGGTGTCGTCGGGGGCACCGTCGGGGCCGCCGATGACCAGCGCGCCGGGGCCGCCGTCCCGGACGACGCCGGGTCCCTCGACGTCGGCGAAGATGTTGACGAAGGCGGGGACGGTGTGTGCGGCGCCGATGTGCTCGGCGATGAGCGGTTCGTTGAACCCGTTCTGCACGGAGACGACGAAGCCGTCGTCGGCCAGTCTGGGCGCGATCCAGCGGACGGCGGACTCGGTGGCCTGCGCCTTCACGGCCAGCAGCACCTCGTGCAGTGGCCCTTCGAACTCCTCGGGTGTGTACGCGTCGACGTGCGCGGTGTCGGTCTTCCCGTCGCGCCGCAGCACGCGCAGTCCGTGTTCGCGGATGGCGGCGACGTGGGCGTGGTCGGTGTCGACGAGGCTGACGGGGTGTCCGGCGCGTGCGAGCGCGAACGCGAGGGTGCCGCCGATGGCGCCACCGCCGACCACGGTGCGGGCCCGGGTGGGCTCGACGGTCATGGGGTGTCCTTCCTGATGCGGTGTGTCCGCTCCGGTGAGGTGTGTTGGGCGGAGCGGTGTGCCCCGCTCCGGCGCGGGGTGCGGGGTGCGGGGCGCAGTGCTGCGTGTGCGGTGCCGCGTGTCCCGGCGCGACGGTGTGACGGGCGCGCCGGGCGCGGACGCGAGGGCCGGTGCCCTCAGCCGGCCGACGCGGGCCAGAGACGCGGCAGATGTGCCGCTCCCGTGCTGGAGCCGCCGTCCACCCGCAGCACCTCGCCGGTTATCCACTCGGCCTCGGGCCCGGCGATCCAGCGCACCGCGCGGGCGATGTCTGCGGGCGTGCCGGGGCGCCCGAGCGGGTTGCCCGAGACGGCCGCCGCGTACTCGGGCGTGACGGGGTTGACGTCACTGTCGACGGGCACGAAGCCCGGGCTGACCGCGTTCACGCGGATGCCGTGCGGGCCGAGTTCGAGCGCGGCGGCCCGGGTGGCCATCTCCAGCGCCGCCTTCGTCGCCGCGTACGGGCCACCGCCGGGCCTGGCACGCAGCGCGGCGCCGGAGGAGATGTGCACGACGGACGCGGGGAGCCCCGCCGCCACCGCACGGCGGCCCAGCTCCGCCGTCGCGAGCACAGGGGCGCGGGTGTTGAGCGCGAACAGCCGGTCCCAGCCGTCCGCCGTCACCTCCAGCATGTCGATGGAGGGGTAGGCGCCCGCCGCGTTGACGAGGATGTCGAGCGGGCCTGTGGTCTCCCAGGCCCGTGCGACCGCGGCGGCCGGTGCGTCGTCCCCGGTCAGGTCCACGGCGTCGGTCACCACGTGCGCGCCGTAGCGCTCCCGCAGCGTCCGTGCCGTCTCGGCCAGCCGTCCGCCGTCCCTGTCCACGAGGGTCAGCGTGCCCACGTCGGGCCCGTCCAGTCCGTTCCAGGCGCGCGCGTACTCCTCGGCGACGGCCCCGCCGATGCCGCGCGCCGCGCCGGTGACCAGGACGTGCGCCGGGCGCGGTGTCGTCTCCCCGGTCATCAGTCGAACTCCTTGTCC
This sequence comes from Streptomyces sp. NPDC054796, assembly GCF_053611545.1. Classification (NCBI taxonomy): domain Bacteria; kingdom Bacillati; phylum Actinomycetota; class Actinomycetes; order Kitasatosporales; family Streptomycetaceae; genus Streptomyces; species Streptomyces sp. NPDC054796. The sequence goes on from NZ_JBSHAO010000021.1 coordinate 24,040, forward strand.
TTGGTCTCCGGCATCGTCAGATACACGACGAGGGAGATGAGCGAGGCGGCGGCGACGTACAGCCACAACCAGTCGCGGTGTCCGGCCTCGTTGAGCCACGTGGTCACGTAGGGCGCCGTGCCGCCGAAGAGGGCGACGGCCAGCGCGTAGGGCAGGGCGATGCCGGTGGCACGCACCTCGGGCGGGAACTGCTCGGCCATGATGACCGCGCAGTTCGCCGAGTACCCCAGGATCAGCAGCATCCCGGCGAGCTGCACCAGGAAGACGCTGAGGAAGCTGTCGCCCATCAGGTGCAGCAGCGGCCAGGCCAGCACGACGAACCCGGCGGCGAAGACGGAGAGCGTCGGCTTGCGTCCGAAGCGGTCGGAGAGCAGCCCGGCGAAGGGCAGCAGCACCACGAAGACGACCAGACACAGGGTCTGCGACAGCAGCGCCTGGTTGAGGGGGATGCCGGTGCTCAGATTCGCGTACGTGGGCAGGTAGTTGACCCAGATGTAGTAGGTGAGCGTGCCCGCGATGGTGATGCCCGCGACGCGCAGCGCGGCGGCCGGGTGCTCGACGAACATGGCCTTGAGCGGGTTCACCCTGGCCCGCCCCGCCTCGCGCGCGTTGGTGAAGGACTCGGTGTCCTCGACGGAGACGCGCAGCCACAGACCGAGCAGCCCCAGCAGCCCGCCGACGATGAACGCGGCCCGCCAGCCCCACGAGTGCAGGGCCTCGTCGCTGAGCAGCGAGGTGACGAGGGTGCCCAGCAGCGAGGCGATCAGTACGCCACCGGCGACGGAGACCTGCTGCCAGGACCCGGCGAAGGCCCGTCGTCCCCGCGCGGCCGACTCGACGAGGAAGGCCGAGGAGGAGCCGAACTCCCCGCCCGCCGAGAAGCCCTGCACGAGCCGGGCCAGCAGCAGCACGAGGGGTGCGGCGACGCCCATGGTCGCGTAGCCGGGGGTGAGCGCGATGACGAAGGAGGCCCCGGCCATCAGCGCGATGGTGAGGGTGAGGCCCTTCTTGCGGCCGTGCCGGTCGGCATAAGCGCCGAGGAAGGCGGCACCCACCGGGCGCATCACGAAGCCGACGGCGAAGACCGCGAGGGTGGCCAGCAGGGCGACGGCACCCTCGGACTTCGCGAAGAACACATCGGCGATGATCTTCGCGAAGATCGAGTACAGCGCCCAGTCGACCCACTCGACGGTGTTGCCGATGGTTCCGGCGACGATGGCCTTGCGCTGGGCGCGGGTCAGCTTCCGCGAGGGCGCGGGGGAGGGGGAGGAAGGGGAGGAGGAGGCGGGCGTGGCCGCCGACGCGTCGGCTCTCATCGGTCGCTCTCCTGACGGGTCTGGGCGCTGGTGGTGGTGTTGGCGGTGGCGGTGGCGGTGGTGGTGGCGAGCTGGGCGCGGGCCGCTTCGGCGAGCTGCGCGTGCGTGGCGAACCAGACACCTTCGTGTGCGCCGATGTGGTCCAGCAGTTCGCGCAGGATCACCAGGCGCGAACGGTGGCCGATGACATGCGGGTGCAGGGTGAGCTGGAAGACGCCGCCCTCGCGGTAGGCCGCGTCGAACTCGTCCCGCCAGATCTCCAGCACATCGCGCGGCCGGGTGTAGGGCCGCACCGAGCCGTAGCGGTCCATGGTGAAGTACGGCGCGTCGTCGCGGATCCAGTCCACGGGGATCTCGACGAGGCCGGTGGCGCGGCCCTCGGCCAGCACCTCGTACGGCTCGTCGTCGGCCATGAGGGAGGAGTCGTAGGCGAACCCCAGGTCGAGGATGGTGGCCAGCGTGGAGTCCGAGAAGTCCCAGGAGGGGGTGCGGATGCCCGTGGGCCGGGAGCCGGTGAGGTCGGTGAGGGTGTCCAGCGCGCGGCGTATCAGGGCGCGCTCGTCCTCGGCCGCCAGCAACGTGTTGCGCTCGTGTATCCACCCGTGCACGGCGATCTCGTGGCCGTCCTCGGCGTAGCGACGTGCCTCGTCGGGGTGCAGCAGCGCGGACACGGCGGGCATGAAGAACGTCGCGGGCACACCCCTGCGGCTCAGCAGTTCCAGCACGCGGACGGCGCCGACCCGGGCACCGTACTCGCCCTGGGCGAGCCGCCCCGGGCTGGTCTCGCCGTCGCGCAGGGGGATCGTCTCGTGGTCGGAGTCGAAGGACAGCGCGACGGCCACGCGTGCCCCGCCGGGCCAGCGTTCAGGGGTGAGCGGGCGCCCGGCGCGGACGGCCTCGACGTGCCCGCGCCACACGGACTCGGGCCACTGCCAGGAGGGGACCGGCGCGGGGCCGGTGGCGGGCGTGCCGGATGCGGATGTCGACATGGTGCCTCTCCGGTAGAGGGGAAACGGAGGAGAAGGGAGGGGAGGGGAGAAGAGGGGAGGGGTGAAGGGAGCGGGGCCCGGACCGGGGCGGACTCAGACGAACTGGTCCATGCGGGTCCACGCGCCCTTGAGGGTGACCAGATGAAGGGTGATGTCGGAGGCGTCGAGACCGGGAAGCGCCCCGATGACCTCGTCGGTGTAACGGAACAGGTCGGTACGGCGCGGTAGCACCATGTGCCCGACCAGGTTGAACCTGCCCGTCGCGGCGGCCAGGAACTTGGTGCCCGGATGCTGCGCGAGCTGTCGCCCGGCCGCCTCCAGATGTCCAGGGCCGATCGACAGCCAGAGCATGAACTCCGCCTCGTACCCCAGCAGCGCGGGCTCCACCAGGGTGCGGAAGTGCAGGCTGCCGCGCTCGACCAGCCGGTCCAGCGCCCTGGCCACGCTCGACTCGCTGCGGCCGAGAGTGCGGGCGAGCGCGCTGACGGGCAGCCGCCCGTCCAGGGCCAGTTCCCCGACGACGGCGCTCTCCAGCGCGGACAGCGGCTGCGGCGCCCGGTCCCACCCCGCCCGCTCGTACGGCAGGGTGCGCGCGGGCCGCAGATCGGCCACGGCCTCGGGCGGCAGCAGGCCGGTGTCCCACAGCGCCGCCGAGGTGAAGGTACGGATCACCGCGACATGTTCCGTGCTGGTGATCAGATCGGCGCCCGGCAGATCGGTGTAGAGCAGGCGCAGCAGTTCCTCGTTGTCCCGCGCGACGAAGTCGACGATCAGATCCGCCGCACCCGTGACGAGCGCGAGGAACCGCACCTCCGGGCGTTCGGCCAGCAGCTCGGCCAGCTCCAGCCCCTTGCCGGGCCTGGCCTGGGCCCGTACGAGCATGGAGGAGCCCGAGCCCGTCCGGTCCAGCTCGACGGCGCCCACCACGTGCAGCAGCCGCCGCTCGCGCAGCGAGTTGAACCGCCGCTGCGCCGTCGACTCGCTCGTGCCCGCCCAGCGGGCGATGCTGCTCCACGGCGCACGGCCGCTGAGCTGGAGCGCGGCGATGATGCGCCGGTCCAGCTCGTCGATCATGTCGGCGCTCGCTCGCGGAGTCATGGCCGAGACGGTAAACAGCGGGAAGGGGACCGTCAACGCTGGAATCCCTCATCATGGTGCTTTGCAAGCGGGAAATCAGCCGCTCACGTGCGTTGAATGAGGGATTCCCCCAAGTCGGAGGCGGGAGGTGGGGGTGCGGGGCCGTGCGGGATCCCGTCGCCGTGGATCACCGCGGATTTCGGAAGCCCCCCGTTCCCGTTCCCGTTCCCGTCTCCGGCCCGTTCCGCCCCAGGGCGTGGCACGTAGGAGTCGGCCGCCCGGTGTAGTCGGCGACGTGGCCTTCGAAGAGGACGGTCCCGCCGTGTCTGCCGGGCCCCGGGCCGAGGTCGATCAGCCAGTCCGCCTGCCGCACGACGTCGAGGTTGTGCTCGATGACGACGACGGTGTGCCCCTGCGCGATGAGCCCGTCGAGTACGTCCAGGAGCGTGCCGACGTCGTTCATGTGCAGCCCGGTCGTCGGCTCGTCGAGCACATATGTGGTGGGCCGCTCCGCCAGGCGCAGCTCCTTGGCGATCTTGACGCGCTGGCACTCCCCTCCGGACAGGGTGCTCAGGGACTGCCCCAGTCGCAGGTACCCCAGGCCGACGGCGGCGAGCCGCCGCAGGGCGCGCGCGATGCCCTCGTCGGGCAGCCGGGCGAGGGCCTGCTCGACGGTGAGGTCGTCCACGTCGGCGATCGACAGCCCGTCCACGGTGTGTGCGAGGACCCGCTCGGTGAAGCGGCGGCCGTGGCAGGTCTCGCAGACGACCTCCTGGCCGTCCATGAAGGCGAGGTCGGTGTGGATGACGCCGAGTCCTTCGCAGTCGGGGCACGCGCCGTCGGAGTTGGCGCTGAAGAGACCGGCGGCGACACCGTTGTGCCGTGCGAACAGCTTGCGGATCGCGGGAGCGATGCCCGTGTAGGTGACCGGGGTGGAGCGGCGGTTGGTGCTGACCGGCTTCTGGTCGATCACCGTCGCACCGTGCTGTGCCACCAGCTCGTCGGCGAGGCTGGACTTGCCGGAACCGGCGACCCCGGTGAGGACGGTGAGCACGCCCGTGGGGAAGCGCACGGTGAGACGGCGCAGGTTGTTGCGGTCGGCGTCGGTGACACGGAGCCACCCCTTGGCGGGACGGGGCGCGGACTTGAGCGGGCGCGGCGCGGCCAAAGCCAGCCCGGTGGGTGTGCCCGCGTCCCTCAGCCCGGCGAACCCGCCCTGGAACACGAGCCGTCCGCCGTCCGCGCCCGCGCCGGGCCCGATCTCGATGACCTGGTCCGCGTGGGCCATGACGGCGGGGTCGTGCTCGACGACGAGGACGTTGTTGCCGTCGTCGCGCAGCCGTTCCAGGAGCGCGACCATGGAGTCCACGTCGGTGGGATGCAGCCCCACGGTCGGCTCGTCCACGACGTACGTCATCCCGGTGAGGCTCGACCCGAGGTGCTTGACCGTCTTGATCCGCTGCGACTCCCCGCCGGAGAGGGTCGTGGTCGCCCGGGAGAGGGTGAGATAGCCGAGCCCGATCGTCACCATCGCCTCCAGCCGTGCGGTCAGTGCCGCGACGACGGGCGCGACGCGCGCGGACGTGACCGTGCGGACGACGTCGGCGAGTTCGGTGATCTCCATGCGGGACATCTCGCCGATGGTGTGCCCGAGCACGGTGGCCGTGCGCGCTGCCTTGTTGAGCCGGTCCCCGGCACACTCCGGGCAGCCCTCGGCCCGGGTGAACCTGCGGATGGTCTCCTGCTTGCGCTCCGAGACACTGTCGGAGGTGTGCAGGTGGATCCGCTCGAACCGCTCGACGACACCCTCGTACCCCTTGGGCAGCGCACGGCCCACGCCGAGGCCGGGTTCCGTCGCCCGGCCGCCGTACAGCAGCGCCGCACGTTCCGCCGGCCTCCACTCCCGCAGCGGGGTGCCGACGTCGAAGACGCCGATGTCGGCGTACTGGGAGTACCAGTAGCCGCCCTTGCCGAACCCGGGCAGCAGTACGGCGCCGTCGGCCAGGGACCTGTCCAGGTCCAGGAAGCGGTCCACCGCGCTGACCACCACCTCACCGAGCCCCGAGCAGGCCGGGCACATGCCCGCGGGCTCGTTGAAGGAGAAGTGGCCCGCCTCGCCCACGTACGGGCGGCTGAGCCGGGAGAACAGCAGCCGCAGATACGTCCAGGCGTCGGTGACCGTGCCGACGGTCGAGCGGACGTTGCCGCCGATCCGCCGCTGGTCGATGACGACCACCGGGGTCAGGCCCCGGATGTGCTCCGCGTCCGGACGGGCCCACTTCGGCAGCCGGTTCCTCGCGAACGGCGGGAAGGTCTCGTTGAGCTGGTAGCCCGCCTCCGCGGCGATCGTCCCGAACACCAGCGAGGACTTGCCCGACCCGGACACGCCGACGAAGCCGACCAGCCGGTCGTGCGGGATGTCGACGTCCACACCGGCCAGGTTGTTCGTGCGGACCCCGCGAAGGACGATGGCGCGCTCTGGCGTGGTGGGCTCCGCTGCGGTGCGCTCCGCCGAGGTGCGGTCTGTCGTGGTGCGGTCTGTCGTGGTGCGCTCCGCGATGGTGTGTTCTGCGGTGTTCCGTTCTGTCATGCCCGCGAGGCTATGAGCGGATGCGGCCACATCCTGACCGCGACAGGTGCGAGGATCGCCCCATGGCGGACGTCACCGAACGCATGCTGGCCCTGCTGTCAATGTTGCAGACGGGCCGGCCGTTCAGCGGAGAGGAACTGACCAGGCGGCTGGGCGTCAGCCCGCGGACCCTGCGCCGGGACGTCGACAGGCTGCGGGGGTACGGCTACCCCGTCGGGACCCGGCCGGGTCCCGGCGGCCACTACCGGCTCGCCGCCGGCCGGACCATGCCGCCGCTCGTCCTGGACGACGACGAGGCGGTGGCCACCCTGCTGGCGCTCGCCTCGCTCGCCGCCGTCGGCGCGTCCACGGAGGGCGGCATCGACGACGCCGCGACGCGGGCCTACGGCAAGCTGGACCAGTTCCTGCCTGCCCGGCTGCGGCCCCGGGCGACCGCCATCCGCGCCAGCCTGGAGGCCAGCCCCCAACCGGCCCCGAACGTCACCGCGCACCAGCTCGGCGTCGTCGCGGAGGCGATCGCGCACCGGGAGACGGTGACGTTCACCTACACCGACGCCCGCGGGGAGCGGACCGAGCGGCGGGTGGAGCCGCACCGTCAGGTACTCCACCATCTGCGCTGGTACCTGCTGGGCTGGGACACCGCACGCGAGGACTGGCGCGTGTTCCGCTTCGACCGGATCGACGGCCCGCTGCGGACCGGCGAACACCACGAGCCCAGGACACTGCCCGCCGAGTCCGCGGCGCAGTACCTGCGCCAGGGGTTCAGCAGGAACAGGGAGCCCGTCGTCCTCCTCGTCGACGCCCCGGCGGCCGACGTCGTCGACGCGCTGAAGCACGAGGACGCCGAGATCCGCTCCACGGACGACGGACGCACCCGCGTCACCCTGGCCCCGGACTCCTGGGAGTGGCTGCTCCTCAGCCTCGCCTTCCTCGACGCGGACTTCCACATCGGCGAGGGCACCCGATTCGCCGCGTTCTGCCGCGAGTTCGGGCACCGGCTCCTGGCCGCGACGTCCGGTCCCGCCGGTCCTGACCCACCCCTTTCGCCACCCGGGTGGGAGACGACCAGGCACAATGAAGTGTGATGAGCGACGACCCGTATGTGTGGCTGGAAGAGACCGAGAGCGACGCCGCACTGGCCTGGGTGGGCGAGCGGAACGCGGAGACGGTCGCGGAGCTGACGTCCGACCCCCGGTTCGAGGCACTGGAGAAGGCGGCACGGGAGGTGCTGGCCGACCCCGACCGCATCCCCTACGTGGCGCGGCGCGGCCCGTACCTCTACAACTTCTGGCGCGACGCCGACCGGCTCCGTGGCGTGTGGCGGCGGACCACCCCGGAGGAGTACCGCAAGCCCGACCCGCGATGGGAGCCGGTGCTGGACGTGGACGCGCTGGCCGAGACCGAGGGCGTGCCCTGGGTGTGGGCGGGCGCCTCGGTGCGGCGGCCCGACCGCAAGCGTGCGCTGGTGGAACTGTCCCGCGACGGAGGGGACGCCACCGTCGTGCGCGAGTTCGACATGGAGGGGCGCACGTTCGTCGAGGACGGCTTCCGACTGCCGGAGGCCAAGAGTTCCGTCGGCTGGATCGACGAGGATCACATCTACGTCGGCACCGACACGGGCCCCGGCGCGCTCACCGCCTCCGGCTACCCCCGCACCGTGCGCCGCTGGCGCCGTGGCACCCCGCTGGCCGAGGCACCCGTCGTCTTCGAGGGTGAGCACGAGGATGTGTCCGTCCATGTGTGGCACGACCCCACACCCGGGTTCGAGCGCGATCTGGCCGTCCGCAGCCGGGACTTCTGGCACCGCGAACGCTTCCTGCTCAGGCCGGACGCCGAACCGCTCCGCATCGAGGTTCCCGACGACGCCATGTGCCATGTCCACCGGGAGTGGCTCCTCGTCACCCTGCGCTCACCCTGGCTGGGCCGGCCCGCCGGAGCGCTGCTCGCCTTCGGCTTCGACGCCTTCCTGCGGGGCGAGCGGACACACGAGGTGCTCTTCGAGCCCGAGGAGGGCACCGTCCTGGAGGGCCACGCCACCACCCGCGGCCATGTGGTGCTGGAGACCCTCACCGACGTGTCCTCCCGTCTCGACGTGCTCACCCCGGGAACCGGGGGAGGCCCGTGGACGCGCACACCCCTGGGCGAGGTGCCGCCGCTGTCCACGGCCGTGGTGCGGGCGACCTCGCCCGACGAGGAGGGGGAGACCGGCGAGGAGATCCTGTTCGACGTCAGCGGCTTCCTCCAGCCCGCCACCCTCTACCGAGCCGTGGCCGGAGTACCAGGTGTGGAGACACTGAAGCGGGCACCGGCCCGCTTCGCCACCGATGATTTGTGCGTTCGCCAGCACTTCGCGGACTCGGCCGACGGCACCCGGGTGCCGTACTTCGTCGTCGGCCCGCGGGAGCAGGAGGGGCCTGTGCCCACCCTGCTGTACGGGTACGGCGGCTTCGAGGTGTCGCTCACACCCTTCCACTCCGCGGTGACCGGGAGGGGGTGGCTGGAGCGGGGCGGCGCCTATGTGGTGGCGAACATCCGCGGCGGCGGCGAGTACGGGCCCGACTGGCACCGTGCTGCGCTCGGCGCGGAGCGGGACCGCGCCTTCGAGGACTTCGCCGCCGTCGCCCGTGACCTGAGCGCGCGGGGCATCACGGCGCCCGAGCGGCTCGGCATCTCCGGGGGCAGCAACGGCGGCCTGCTGATGGGCGTCATGCTCACCCGCTACCCCGAGCTGTTCGGCGCGGTCGTGGCCGAGGTGCCGCTGCTGGACATGCTGCGCTACCACCGCCTCCTCGCGGGCGCCTCCTGGATGGCCGAGTACGGCGACCCCGACGACCCCGCCGACCGCGCACACCTGCTCCGCTGGTCCCCGTACCACAACCTGGACGCCGACCGCGCGTACCCGCCGCTGCTGCTGACGACCTCCACCCGAGACGACCGCGTCCACCCGGGCCACGCCCGCAAGATGGCCGCGCGGATGCGTGAACTCGGGCTCCCCGTGCGGTACTTCGAGAACATGGGCGGCGGACACGCCGGAGCCTCCGACCACGAGCAGGCCGCGTACATGCGGGCGCTGGTCCACAGCTTCCTGTGGCGGACGCTGAGCGAGGAGGGGCGCGTGCCGGACGGTGCCGCCGGGACCGGCGCGGGCTGACGAGGCGGGCCGGGGGAGGGCGCGGCGCATATCCGTCAGGTGGCCGGTGTCCGGCGGATCCCGCCGGGACGCTACCGGTCACCGTCCCGGCGGGAGGGCGGCGTCACAACTGGGTGCCGCCACCGTCCACCGCGAGTTCGGCGCCGGTGGTGTAGGTCGCGTCGAAGGCGAGGAAAACAGCGGCGCGCGCGACCTCCTCCGGATTCCCTATCCGACCCATCGGAATCTGGGCGGCGAAACTCGCGAACATTTCGTCCACCACCTCAGCGGGCAGGGTCTTGTACAGAATGCCCGTGTCGATCGGCCCCGGGCTCACCGCGTTGACACGTATGCCGCGCGGCAGCAGTTCGCGGGCCCAGGTGCGCGCCATCGACCGGAGGGCCGCCTTGGTGGCCGCGTAGACGCTGTGGTCCTGCTGCCCCAGCACGTTCGAGATGGAGGTGGTCAGCACCACGCCGCTGCCCTCGGCGAGCAGCGGCAGCAGCCGCTGCAAGGTGAAGTAGGGCCCCTTGGTATTGGCCGCGAAAATGGCGTCGTACGTCTCCTCGGTCATCGCCTCGAAGGACACCGAGTCGGTGATGCCCGCGTTCAGGAACACCGCGTCCAGTTGACCGAACACCTCCCCGGCCTTCGCTGCCAGGGCGTCGATGTCGGCTCGTGAAGTGGCGTCGCTGCGCACCGCGACCAGACCCTCTTTGCCCGCCGCTTCGAGCGCGTCTTCCTTGCGCCCCGTGACCATTACCTGAGCGCCCTCGGCCGCCAGCAGACGTGCGATCGACAGGCCGATTCCGCTGCTGCCACCGATGACGAGAGCGCGCTTCCCGTTGTACTTTTCCATGCCCCGATTCAAATCCCGGACCGGTGACGGCGTCCAAGACATGATCCGCAACCCGTCATGCACACGGTGCATGTTGGTACGCTCAAGGTGTGCGCGTTCCCGGATCGGACCTTGACCTGCGGCTTGTCGGCTACTTCACGGTTGTCGCGGAGCAGGCCAACTTCAGCCGTGCCGCCGCGGTGCTGCACGTCGCGCAGCCGTCACTGAGCCGCCAGATCCAGCGCCTCGAGGAACATCTGGGCGTGCGCCTCTTCGACCGCACCCCGCAGGGCAGCCTGCTCACGGAAGCCGGCCGTGCCTTTCTGCCGGAGGCCAAGGCGCTGCTCCAGGCAGCCCATCAGGCCGAGCTGACCGCCCGCGACGGTGCCACCCCGAGCGAGTTCACCATCGGGTACGTCGAGGACCTGGTCATCACCCACGCCGTGCGCCGGCTGCGGCACCGGCACCCGACGGCCCGCATCCGCACCCGCCACCTGGCGTGGAACGACGCCCACGCCCTCGCCGACCGCCGCGTGGACGCCCTCGTCGCCCGCGCCCCGCTGCCCTTCCCCGCCGACCGCCTGCGCCTCACCGAACTGTGGACCGAGCCACGGGTCCTCGTCGTCTCCGCGGACCACCGCCTGGCCGGGAAGGAGTCGGTGACCGTCGATGACATCAGCGCGGAAGTCCTGCCGCAGTGCCCCAGCGCGGTTCCGGAGTGGAGCGATTTCGCCCGCCTGGAGCCGCGCCCGGACGGCGTTCCGGCTCCCAGCGCGCCGATCGACTACGAATCGTTCGAGGACAAGCTCGACCTCGTGGCCGAGGAGCGGACGGTACTGATCCTGGCCGCGGGCGACCGGCGGCCCCAGCTGCGCCCCGGCCTGACCACCGTGCCCATCGAGGGCATCGACCCGGTCCGCGTCGTCCTGGCGACCCGCTCGGCCGAGGCACACCCCCTGATCGACGATTTCCGCGACGCCTGGTCGTCGTCCGGCACACCCGTTCCTCCGCATCGCTGAGCAGCAGGGCACTCAGCCAGTGGCGGGCCGCGCGGTGCGGCTGCCGGGCCCGTGGGTGCCGGTCTCGTGCGTGGCGGCCCAGGAGGCGAGCAGGCGAAGCCCCTCCTCGCTGGGGGAGCCGGGCTCGGCGGTGTAGATCGTCATGCTGAGCCCGGGTTCGGCGGCCGGCTCCAGGGCCTCGTAGGCGAGGGTGAGGTCGCCGACCACGGAGTGGTGGAACCGTTTGGTGCCCGTGCCGTGGCGGCGGACGTTGTGGGCACCCCAGCGGGAGCGGAATTCCGCGCTGCGGGTGGACAGCTCCCCGATGAGGTCGTGCAGGCCCTTGTCGTGGGGGTCCCGGCCCGCCTCGCGGCGCAGTATGGCCACCGCCATGTCGCCGAACAGTTCCCAGTCGGGGTAGAACCGGCGGGAGGCCGCGTCGAGGAAGTTGAACCGGGCCAGATTGCGCTGGTTGTCGGGCTCGGCGAAGAGGTCGGTGTAGAAGGCGCGGGCGAGCGGGTTGGCGGCGAGGATGTCCATCCGGCCGTTGCACACGACCGCGGGCCCCGCCGTGATCGCGTCCAGGGTCCATTGGAGGCTGCGGTGCGGGGCCCACTGCGGTGCGGTGGTGCGGCGCCGGGGCCGGGTGAGCGCTTCGGTGCCGTCGGCGGCCTGCGCCAGGTGGAGGAGGTGGGCGCGCTCGGCCTCGTCGAGCTGGAGCGCACGGGCGACGGCTTCGAGGACGGCCGGGGAGACACCGGCGAGGTGACCGCGCTCCAGCTTGGCGTAGTACTCGACGCTGACGTCCGCCAGGGCCGCGACCTCACTGCGGCGCAGTCCGGGCACACGTCGCCGTGGCCCGGCGGGCAGCCCGGCCTGTCGCGGGGTGATCTTGGCTCGCCGCGAGGTGAGGAACTCGCGGACCTCTTCACGGTTGTCCACACCTCGACGGTACGTCCCGTCCGCCGGGGGAGGGGTGTACCGCTGGTACACCCCTCATCGGTGACTCGCTGCGCGCGCGGAACGGCGTTTTCCTGGAGGGCGTGGCTCTTCGTCCGGCCGTGCACGCGGCGGGGCGAGGGCCCGCCCCACCGGAGTACGGGCCGCGGCCTCGCCGCCCGCCTCCGGGACGCGACAGCACGCGGCGCCCGTCGCCGGTTCACCCGTTTGCCGGACGCCGGACGCCCCCGTACGTAAGGAACTCTTTCTCATGCGCGGAGCAGTGATTCACGCCCCCGGCGATGTGCGCTTCGAGACCGTGGCGGACGCGAAGATACTCAAGCCCACGGATGCGGTCATCCGCACGGCTGTGACCTGCGTGTGCGGCTCGGACCTGTGGCCCTACCGGGGCGCGGAGCCGACCGACGAGGCGCACCCGATGGGCCACGAGTACGTCGGCTTCGTGGAGGAGGTCGGCTCCGAGGTCACGAACGTCGAGCCGGGCCAGTTCGTCGTCGGCTCCTTCGCCACCTCGGACAACGCCTGCGCGAACTGCCGCAACGGCTTCCAGTCGAACTGCCTGAACGTCGAGTTCATGAGCACCTGCCAGGCCGAGTACGTGCGCATCCCCAACGCGCAGGGCACTCTCGTGGCCACCGACGGGGTGCCGGGCGAGGAGCTGTGGCCCGACCTGCTGGCCGTCTCCGATGTGCTGGGCACCGGCTGGTGGGCCGCCGAGGCGGCCCAGGTCACACCGGGTTCCACCGCTGTGATCGTCGGTGACGGCGCGGTCGGCCTGTGCGCGGTGATCGCGGCGAAGGAGTTCGGCGCCGAGCGGATCATCGCCATGTCGCGGCACGAGCCCCGGCAGCAGCTCGCCCTGGAGTTCGGCGCCACCGACATCGTCACCGAACGTGGCGAGGACGGTGCGGAGCGGATCAAGGAGCTGACAGGCGGTGTCGGCGCCGACAGCGTGCTGGAGTGCGTGGGCACAGCGCAGGCCATGCGGCAGGCACTGCACTCCACCCGTCCCGGCGGCAACGTCGGCTTCGTCGGCGTTCCGCACGAGGTGGCCGTCGACGGACAGGAGCTGTTCTTCTCCCACGTCGGCCTGCGCGGCGGTCCGGCGCCCGTGCGCCGCTACCTGCCCGACCTGATCGACCGCGTCCTGACCGGCCGGATCGACCCCGGCAAGGTCTTCGACCTCACCCTGCCGCTGGAGCGGGTCGCCGAGGGCTACCAGGCGATGGACGAGCGCCGCGCCATCAAGACGCTCCTCAAGCCCTGACCCCGGCCGGGGGTGCCGGGGCCCCGGCCGGGTGCCCCCGGGCGCCCATGACGCTTCACAGACAAGGAACGGCCATGCAGATCACCCGAAGCTCGATCGACACCGTCAAGGGTCCCGCCGACTGGTTCACCGGCGACGTCTACATCGACGCCGTCGCCTCGGCCCCCGCCCCGTCCCGGGTCAGCGCCGGCCTGGTGCACTTCATGCCCGGCGCGCGCACCCACTGGCACCGGCACCCGCTGGGGCAGACCGTCTTCGTCACCGAGGGCGTCGGCCTGTGCCAGCGCAGGGGCGGGCCGGTCGAGGTCATCAGGCCCGGTGACCGCGTGCTCTTCGAGGCCGGCGAGGAGCACTGGCACGGCGCCGCGCCCAACCGGCTCATGGTGCACGTGGCCATCAACGAGGGCGACGCCGACCACGACGTCGTCCACTGGCTGACCCCCGTCACCGACGAGGAGTACGCCGCCGCTCCGGCCCTGGGCTGAAGGGGCCCGAGAGGGAGCGGTACGGCCGGAGTCAGCTCAGCAGCGGAGTGGGATTCCAGTATTCGCGCTGAGCTGACAGAAGGCCCTGGGCGTCGTACTCGAAAACCGTGCTTCCGCGGACACTGAAGCGGATGCCCCCCGCTTTCCTCTCCCCGTCGAGAGTGGCCTTCGCCGTACCGCTCATGGTCCACTCCATGAACGAGCTGCGGCCCGAAGCCCATTCACCGTGCACATCGACACGCATGTCGGGCACGTTGCTCAGCCATCCCGAGAGGAAGTCGCCGAGTTCCCGCTTTCCGGAGCAGGTGGTCACGCCCCCGAACTCCTCATACAGGATGTCCTCGGAGACCGAGGCGAGGAACGGGGCGAGGTCGTGGCGGTGCAGTGCTTCGACGATGACGTGGTGGATGTGCTGCCACGGCACGTGTTCGCTCGTGGGATCTGTCGTTCCGGGGTTGAGATCGTCTGTGGTCATGAGGCCACTCCTTCCGTGTGCGGGCCAAAGGGAAAGGCGTGCCCGCTCGTGCGTGAGCGGGCGGGGGTTCATCCGGAGGACCACGTGAGCGCGTCCACGTAGTCCGGTTCGGTCATGGGTGCGGCCAGGAGATCGCGAGGAATCCGGAACGCCCGGACGAGTCGCTCCACATGGGGCAGGACGGCGTCGTACAGCGAGCGGCGGACGCTGGACAGATCCCGCAGGTCCGCTGCCCCGATCAGACCGTGGGCGGCATAGGAGGCGGCATGGGCTTCGAGGTCGTTCAGGCAGTGGAGTGCGCCGAGCTGCCGGAGCAGCCGCTGGGCTGACGGGTCGTCGATGCCGCGGAGCCTGTGGTGGGACACTTCCAGCAGGACACGGTGGACATGTGCGTCCACCAGTTGTTCCCCGTCCAGGATCAGGTCGTTCTCGTGGGCGAACCGTTCCTCGTCCGTCGGGTGACCGTCCGGCGGACCGGTCCGCGGAGGCAGCGCGGAGCGCAGACGCTCTTCACGGGCGTGGGCCAGTGCGAGCCAGCCGGAGATGTCGGTGGGGTTCGCGGGCGGGCGGGGCACGGTACCGGGGCCGGGAGGCGTGCGGCTCTGCCGCGACAGCACGCGGCCGATGTCGAGGCGCAGCAGGCCGCTGTCCCCGGTACCGGGGTGCAGGACGTGCAGCAGGTCCGCGTACTCGGTGAGCCGGTTGGCGGGGAAGAGGGCGAAGAGACCGCACGACCGGCGGCACGAGGCGACGATGTGCTCGGCCTCGGCGCAGACCGCGACCTTCGCCACCGCCAGAAGATGGGGTCCTCGCGGGTCTTCCGGGCCCGGTGCGGGAGGCGTACCGGTCAGCTCGGCGGTACACGTCTCCTGCGCGTGGTGGGCCAGTGCGCTGATGAGGTAGGCCGTGGCGAGGGAATCCAGCAGCGCACGCTGCTGGTTGCGGTGTGCCAGGGCGGGCTTTCCCGGGACCGGGCAGCCCGAGGTCCGCCGCTGCCTCGCGAAGGTGAGGGCGATGTCCACGGCGGCCCGTGCGACGGACGCGGCGGCGGAGGCCGCCGCTGTCCATGTGCTCGGGGAGATGCTGTTGGGGGGACCCAGCCCGCTGTCCGGCCGGGTGCTGGAGCGGACGAGGACGCCGTCGTCGCGCGCCGCGAGATCTTCGGAGAGCAGGGCGCCGACGGGCAGTTCCGCACCGTCGAATGTGATCAAGGAGTAGTCGAGCGGGATGCCCGCCACGTCCGGCAGCGCGGTGACGCGGACTCCGGGGCGGATCCCGTCGGCGTCGCGCAAGGGCAGCAGGAAGGCATGGACGCCGTGGTCGGTGCCCTCGGAACGCACGCGGGCGAGGACCACCGCGGTCTTGTCCACGCCGTCGAGCGCGGCACCCGGCATGATCTTCCGTGCTGACGCGTCCGGGGTGTGCAGTGTGAAGCGCCTCGTCCCGGGGGCGTGGCGCGCCTCGGTGCGGGGGGCACCGGGGCTGTTGCTGCTGCCGTGCCCCGCCTCCGTACCCAGGACCAGGCCGATGGCCCGCATCGTGTCCAGCCGCGCCAGCTCCGCCCGGGTCTCCGGACCGCCGTAGCGCATGACCGAGCCGAGCGCGTAACAGTGGTGGATCAGCAGCGGGCCGACGAGGGTGGGATCGGCCACCGCCACCCATTCCTCCAGCGCGAAGAACCGCCGCGGATTCCGCATCAGCGCGCTCCCGGTGCCCAGCGCGGCGTTGAGTCCGCGCATCCTGCGGTACAGCTCCCGGTGGCGCCCCGGTCCGCCGGCGGCGCGGGGACGGGGGAGCAGCACCGAGGCCACGGCCCGGCGCAGTTCCGGGTCGCGGGAGGCGGGGTCGTTCCCCGTGAGAAACGCCCGCAGTCGCTGGTCGGTAGCGTCGTCCATCGGTCTCCTCCGGCCGTCTGCCTCGATGGGCCGGATGCAGCATGCGGGGAGCCGCTGACCGCTCCGCTGACATCCAGGGGTCAGCTCACCGGTCAGCGGCCCCGTAAGCCGCCGCGCGAAGACTGCTGCGAACCGGGTGCGGCCGGTGCGCCACGGGCGGACACCCCTGACGCGTCGTGCCGCCGAGCCGAGCCGAGCCGCATAGCCGCATCGAGCCGAGCCGCGCCGAACCAACGCCGTACGCGGAGGGAGCACTTCTGTATGAAGTCGTCGAACCATACGAACGGCCAGCGGGACAGTCAGGGCGACGGACAGGCGATCGCCGTCGTCGGAATGGGGGTGGCGCTGCCCGGAGCGAGCAGCCCGGAGGAGATGTGGCACCTGCTGAACGAACCGGTGGTCACCTTCACCGAACCCGGCGGCCGGTACCGGAACGAATCGTTCTGGAACGGCGATCCCAGTGCTGAGGACAGCACCTATGTGCGCACCAGCGGGTTCATCGGAGAACGCGCGTTCCGGCCCCATCCGCACGTCGCCGAAGAGCTGCGGTCCGGACGGCTGCGACCGGGGCAGCACAGCCTGATCTGGCTGCGGCACTGCCTGGCACAGGCGACCTCGGAAGTGCGTCTGCGGGACGACGACCGCTGCGCCTTCTACCTGGGCAGTGCCGGAGCGGGCAGCCAACAGGACGAGGAGACCGCGCTGGTGGAGGCCGTGGCCCACGGCGTCGCGGCGTCCCGGGCGAACGGAACCGGCACCGCATCCGGCGAACCTCGCGGAGCACAAGCACAGGACCGCCGGGAACAGGTGCGCCGCAGGCTGCGGGCACACTACGTGAACGCGGCCACACGTCCCGCCGACATCCTGCCGGACCGGCTCGCCCGGCACGTCGCCGCTGATCTGCTGCCGGGCGTGCACGAATTCGCGTCCGTCGACGCCGCCTGCGCCTCGGCCCTCCAGGCCATCGACCTCGGTGTGCACAGCCTGCTGTCGGGCGACACGAGCGTGGCCTGCTGCGGTTCCTTCTTCTCGGTCGGCCCCCGGTTCAACGTCCTCTTCTCGAAGCTCAGCGGTCTGTCGCCGACGGGCGACGTCCAGGTCTTTGACGCCAGCGCGAACGGAACCCTGTTCAGCGACGGCGCCACGATGGTCGTGTTGAAGCGACTGGACCGCGCGCGGGCCGACAAGGACCCTGTCCTGGGCATCGTCGCCGGTTCCGGTTCCTCCTCGGACGGAGCGGGCAAGGCCATCTACGCCCCGAACCCGCGCGGTCAGCGGCTCTGCCTGGAGAGGGCCCGCCGTTCCTCCGCCCTGGGGCCGGAAGACATCGACTGGGTGATCGCGCACGGGACCGGGACGGTCAACGGCGATCTGACCGAACTCTCGGTCCTGGAGGAGACCGCCCCCGAGAACGGCTACCTCGCCACCTCGGGGAAGTCGGTCGTGGGCCATGCGGCGTGGGCCTCCGGCGGAGTGTCCTTCATCCACGCACTCCTGGCGCTGAAGCACGGCAGCATCCCGGCACAACACCGCTTCACCGTCCCGTCGGAGACGGCCGAAGAGAGCACGCACGTCAGGATCCCCAGGGCGAGTGTGCCGTTCCGGCGCCGCTCCGGACGCCCCCGCACCGTGGGTGTCTCAGCGATCGGCTTCGGCGGCATCAACTCCCACATGATCCTCCAGGGCGCCGAGGCACAGCCCCGGACGCCGCACGGCGGGAACACGGGATGGCATCAGCCGCTGGCCGTCGTGGCGTGGACAGCTCTGCTGCCCGGAGAACCGGACCTCGACGGCATCCGATCCGTTCTGGCCCACGGGCCCGAGGAACACCATCGGTGCTTCCCCGACCCGCTCACGCCGCCAAGCTTCGCCGAGTCGCGGCTTCCCCCTTACGCGCTGCGGAACATCGACCGCGGTCAGCAGCTCCTGCTGAGGACAGCGGCGAAGTTCGTGGCCGAGCACGGCGAACTCTGGGGTCCCGTACGGGACATGACCGGTGTCATCACCGCCCAGACGGGACCTTCGCGTCTGTTCATGGACAGTGCCGTCCGGTGCTACGCCCGCGACCTCGCCCTGCACGGCGACCCCGCTGACGCGGAGGCCATGCGTCTTTTCCTCGACCGCGTACGTCACTCCTCACCGGCCAGCGCGGCAGGCACCTTGACGGGCATCCAGCCGAACATCCTCGGAGCACGGATCGCCAGCCGCTACGACCTTCACGGCCTGACGTCGAATGTCGACGCCGCCGACAGCGCGGGGGACATGGCGCTGCACGTGGCATCACGTCATCTGTGCGGTGGCCGCCTGGACATGGCGCTGGTCGCCGGACTGAACGCCAATTCAGGACCGGACTTCGCGGCGGCCGTGGAGCGGTCACCGCATCACATCGCCGAAGGCTGCTTCCTCGTCGCCCTCACCAGGGAGCCGGTGGCCGAGGAACACGGCTGGCCCGTCATCGGCCGCCTCACGGTCGGTACGGACGGCCGGCGGGGCACCTCGGACGAGGCGTCGCCCCCGCGGCTGCCGGAGCCCGACGGCCGGCCCACCTATCTGGGCGGAGACGGGATCGCCCGGGTGATCGAAGCACTGGAACTGGCCGGGGAGCCGCCCGCCCGCACTCCGCCGTCGCGGTTCACACCCCGGGTACGGATCGAACCGGCCGGGACCTCCGAGCCGGTCTCACTGACGCACTGACGCACTGACGCACTGACCTGTCGAAGGAGTCGGAACATGCACGTTCCTCCCAAGGAAAAGCTGATCGAAGAACTGCGTGAGTTCTACGCGTCGGAGCTGGAATACCCCGTGGACGTCGTCACCGCCGACAGCGAGTTCGAGGCGGAACTCGGGGTGGACTCGCTCCACCAGATCACGCTCCTGGGCTGGGCCCTGGAACGCTACGGGTTCAGCGATGTCATCGACGGTCTGCGGGCTCCCGAGTACGCGACGGTGACGGCCGTCGCGGACCTGGTCCTCAGCCTGGCGGAGGACCGGTGAGGAACAAGGAGTCCCCGGTACCGTCCGCCGTCCGGCCGCAGGGGGAGGGAACCGGGGACCCCACCTCGGCCGCCCTGTCCCGTGAACGGCGATCGGCGGACCGCGAACGGTTCTCGCGGCAGGACCGGGCGCTGTGCGCCGCCTACGGCGGTGGGCGGCGGCCGAGGGTGCCGCCCACCCTGCTCGTGGAGTACGGAGTGGAGGCGGCGCACGCGCTGCTGCCGGGCACCTGGTGGCTCGCTTCGCTGACCGGCGTCGAGGTCGGTCCGGCTACCGGTACCTCCACCGGACCGTGCGTCCGAGCGGAGAAGCCGCCTGTGCGCGAGGGCGCTCGCGCGGCCGTCCCCGTGGCGGTCGCCCTCTCTCCGGAGACGACGGGTGAACCGGCCGCCGACCGGTCGCTGCGGCTCAGGGCGACAGTCCACCTCCGCCGGGAGATCCGGGTGGACCGTCCCGATGACGCGGTACGGACGGGCCACCCTGCCGGGGAGTACGTGGGGCGGTTCCGGCCGCGGACGGCGGGACAGCCACCGGAGACACCGCAGGCCGTCCCGAGCGGGTACCGTACCCCGCTCCTCGCCCTGAACAGCCTGTGGTGCCTCGCGCTCACGGCGGAGCGGACGCGCGACAGGGACGGAGCGGAACCGGCCCTCTCCTTCTCCTGCGAGCGCTTCTCCTGCGAGCGCGTCGACTTCTTCACCAGTTGCGACGACAGAGAGCTGGTGTGTCTCTTCGGGAAGCTCGCGCTGACACGCGTACCCGCGGGGCCGCACGGTGGCCCGTTCTGCGCGGCCGTGGCCCCGGACGGACGCACCCTCATCACCTGCACGAACGCCGTGCACACCACGACGGCCTGACCGCCCCGGAGGAGAGAGCGACATGAGGACCGGACTGCGTCCCCGGCAGCGATTCACCGCTCGGCGGACGGTGTCTCCGCACATCATCAGAATGTTCGGGGAGCTGACCGGCGACGTGAACAGCCGGCACATGAGCGGGGAAACCGACCGGCCACCCCTCGCGCACGGCCTCTATCTGCTGGCCACGCTCCTTCCGATGTTCACCGACGGGCTGGACATGGTGGGACACCGCCTCGACATCGACGTACGGGGTCCGGCATACGCGGGGGACGAGGTGACGGCCACCATCACGGTGCGCTCCGTGCGCCCGGCTGGCGCGTTCGGCGACACGGCCACGCTCACCTTCGACCTGCGGAACCAGCGGGAGAAGGTACTGGCGACAGGGAGCCTGGACATCCTGGCAACCCCTCGCCCGGACACCGCGGAAAGCCGCACGGAGCACCGGCCGCCACGGGCAGCGGCTGCCCGCGGCACGCCTGAACCGACCCCGACGGCCGCCCCCGAGGAGGCCCCGTGAACCGCGTCGACGCCTGGGTACTGCGCCCCGGCAAAGCAGGAGCGCCCTCACAGCCGGGGCAACTGGAGCGGACCCGGCTGACGCTGCGGGCGGCACAGGACGACGAGGCGCTGGTCGAGCCGCTGCTGGGGTCATGGGAAGCGAACATGACGCACGCGGTGAACCGGTCCCCCGTCGACGTGTGCCGCCAGCGCAACGACCCGTACCTCATCCTGGGCAACACCGGTGTGGTGCGGGTGCTGCGGCCTGCCAGGGAAGGACCGACCGCCGCCGAGGGGGACGTCTGCCTGGTGCTGCCGTTCGGCAAGCGTGATCCGGACGGCTACGCCGAACTGATCCACGCCTACGACGCACCCGGAACGCACGGTGTGCTCGCGACCCGTACCCTCATGCCCGGCGACGGCCTCCTCCCGGTGGACCCCGACAGCCGATACCCCCTGTCCCGCTGGGTCCACTACAGCCGGTACTTCACCGCCTGGGACAACTGGTCCGTCGCACACGCATGCTGGCGCAGCCAGATGCCCACGGCCGACCCCTCCTCGCATCTGGTCTTCGCCTGGGGCGGTGGAGTGGCCCTCGCCGAGGTGGACCTGGCCCGGCGGAACGGCTTCCGCACGGCCATGACGGCGAGCAGCGACGAGCGGCTGGCACTCATCGGCGAACTGGGCATCACCCCGGTGGACCGGCGGAACTACCCCGGTCTCGGGAACGAGGGGGAGAGCAGCGCCGCCATCCGCCGGTCGCGGCTGTCGGAACGCGCACTGCTGCGGCTGCTCCACGAACTGAGCGACGGCCGGGGCTGCTCGGTCATCATCGACAACATCGGTGGCCCGCTGCATCCCACGACACTCCGTGCGCTCGGCAGGCAGGGCGTCGTCTCCACGTGCGGCTGGAAGGCCGGCATGCGGCTGTCGGTGGGACGAGCCACCGAGTGCCAACGTCGCCATGTGCACGTACATACGCACAGTTGGCGGTACGAGGACTCGCCCGCCATCCGCTCCTTCTCCGAGGCAACCGGCTGGCTCGCCCCGTCGGAGGCGATCGACACCTACTCCTTCGACGACGTGCCCCGGCTCGCCCAGGAGTACGCCGACGCGAAGGTGCACTCCTACTTCCAGCAGTTCCGGGTCAACGACGTGTGAGCGTGGCCGACGGGATCCGAAGCGGAGGACCTGAAGGATGAAAGAACCGCTGCACCCCACAGAACCACTGGCCGCTGTCGTCGGGATGGGCATCATCGTCCCCGGCGCTTCCTCGCCCGAGGAGTACTGGAATGTGCTGGTGGACGGGCACGCCCCCTTCAGCGAACCGAGCGCCTTCGACATCGGCGACTTCCACTCGGAGGACCACCGAGAGGCGGACAAGGTACGCGGCCGCGTCTCCGCCTATCTGCACTCGGACGTGCCGCGGACGGGCACTCCCGGCGGGCCGGCGGACGGAGAGGCCAGCCGGGTGGAGACCTGGCTGCGGCACTGCCTCGCACAAGCGCTCCAGGATGTCCGTGTGCCGTCGGCGGAACCGGTGCTGTGCTCCATGGCCGTCCAGCCCTTCGGCATCCTGGAACTGGAGGAAGCCCTCGCCCGTAAGGGGCTGTTCCGGCTGCTCGCCGAGGTACCGGACGAGCACGGGGCGGGGCCTTCTCCTGAGCCGGGGGAGTCCCCCGTACCCGCACGGTGGCTGCCCCGCGAACTGGTCCGCTGTGCTGCCCGTGGCCTCCTGCCCCGTGACACGGACGTACTCGCTGTCGACTCGGCGTGCTCCTCCGGAATGGCCGCGATCGACGCGGGGCTCCGGGCGGTCTGGTCGAGCACACACGGCATCGCTGTGTGCGGCGGCTCCTTCGCCCTCACCCCCGCGGTACTGATCGGTACGACGCAGACCGACGGCCAGAGTTCCGGCGGCGCCCTGGCCCCCTTCGACGAGGATGCGAACGGGACCCTGTTCGGCGACGGGGCGGCCGTCGTCGTCCTCAAGCGTCTCGACCTGGCCCGCCGGGACAACGACACCGTGCACGCCGTGGTCGTCGGCAGCGGAATGTCCCACGACGGGCGGGGCAAGGGAATCAACGCCCCCGATGTCCACGGCCAGAGCATCGCGTTGACCAGGGCCCTGGAATCGTGCGACCTGGATCCGGAAGCCGTGCGCTGGGTGGTGTCCCACGGCACCAGCACACCGCTCGGTGACGCGACGGAGACCATGTCGGTCAACAGGGCCTACCCCCCGACGGGCGACGAAGGCCCCCGCTACCTCACCTCCAACAAGAACCTGATCGGGCACGGCTCCGCGGCAGCGGGGCCCGCTTCCCTGATCCACGCGGTGCTCGGGCTCCGGCACCGGACCGTACCCGCCCAGCGTGACCACCGCGCCCCCTCGGCACGTTGCGACCTTGGCGAGGACCTCCAGGTCCCGGTGTCGCACACCCCGCTCGACGGAAACGGCAGTGAGCCTCCCTTCGTGGGCGTGAACGGCTTCGGGCTGGGCGGCACGAACATCCACACCCTTGTCGCCCCGGACCCGGAGTCCGCGCGTGAACACACGTCGAGCCCGGCAGCCGAGGACGGAGACACCGAGGCGATCGCTCTCGTCGGATGTGCGGCGGACGTGCCCGGAGGCGCGACGGCCGAGGAGCTGCGCGCCTGGCTGCTCGGCGAGGCGGAGGCATCTCCGCCCGCGAGGTTCGCCGGGGGCTACCCACAGCCGGCGGCCGGGGAGTTCCTGATCCCAGGCCCCCAACTGCACGCGCTCGACGAGAGCCATGTCTCCGCGCTGCGGCTCTTCTCGGAGCTGACCTCGGGGCGGGAGGAGGAACTGTCCGCCCTGCGCCCCACCACGGGCGTGTTCGCGGCGCACTTCGGCCCCACCGAGGCCCATCTGCGACTGGTTCTGCGCTGCCACGCCGATGCGGTCCGCCGCTCCCCGGCGGGCCGCGCGGCCGACCCGAGCGGTGAGCGGTGGGAGAAGGTCCTTTCGGAACTGCGGGCGGCGCACGGGATCAGCCGCTACTCCCTCGCCGGATCCCTCATCAACCTGACGGCCGCGCAGGTGTCGAAGCACTACGGACTGATGGGACCGGCGTTCGCGCTCGAAGGGGAGAACTCGGGGGGCGACGCCCTACGGGTGGCCAGGACCTACCTCCTCACCGGCGCCATCGACCTCGCGTACGTGGTCGCCTTCAACGGCATGGGACGCGAACGGGCCTCTTTCGTACAGGGCCAGGCCATGCCGTTCTCCGGGGAGCACCACATCGCCGAGGGCGGCTTCGGG
Organism: Streptomyces sp. NPDC054796; assembly: GCF_053611545.1. Classification (NCBI taxonomy): domain Bacteria; kingdom Bacillati; phylum Actinomycetota; class Actinomycetes; order Kitasatosporales; family Streptomycetaceae; genus Streptomyces; species Streptomyces sp. NPDC054796. The sequence goes on from NZ_JBSHAO010000021.1 coordinate 47,692, forward strand.
GTGCTGCTCGCACGGGCCGGTACCCGGCGCGCTCTGGGGCTCCCGGACCTCGGCGAGCTTTCCCCCGCCCTGGTGGAGCGGTCCGCCGTGCCGGCCTGGACCACCGGCTGTCCGGGGCGCACCTACCTCTGCGCGGACGGTCTGCTCACCTTCCTGGCCGAGCGGTTCCGCGCCATTTCCGACACCGACCACAGGCGATCCGCCGTGTGAACAGGAGCGAAGCATGCGTTCTCCATCCGAGGACAGGGCCGGGGCGAAGCAGCCGGGCCCCCGCCGTTCCGTACTGGTGACGGGCGGGAACCGGGGCATCGGCCTCGCGACAGCACTCCGGCTGAGGGAGACCGGCCACAAGGTGGCCGTGACGTACCGGCGTGGCGCTCCCCCCGAGGGCTTCTTCGCGGTCCGGTGCGACATACGGGACAACGAGGAGCTGACGCACGCGGTGAAGCAAGTGAAGGAGTACCAAGGCGCTCCGGAAATCATCGTGGCGAACGCGGGAATGCTGCACGAGAGCGCCATGAACGCCACCTCCGACGCGGATTTCGATGACCTCATCGAGACGAACACCAAATCGGCCCTGCGCCTGGCCCGGCTGGGCATCGGCGGAATGCTGAGGGCACGCTGGGGCCGGTTGATCTACATTTCCTCGATGGCCGCCTTCAGCGGTGCCCCCGGGGTGACCGCATATGCGGCGTCGAAGGCGGCGCTCTTGGGAATGACCCGGACGCTCGCCTGGGAACTGGGACGTCACGGGATCACGGTCAATGTGGTCGTCCCGGGGATCATCGACACCGAAATGACGCAGCATCTCGACGAGGATCAGCGGGACTGGTATCTACGGGGGACTCCGCTGGCGCGGACGGGCACCGCTGACGAAGTGGCGGCGGCGGTCGGATTCCTCGCGGACGAGTCGGCCTCCTTCATCACCGGAGCCACCGTCCCCGTCAGCGGTGGTCTGGGAGTCGGCCTCTGAACGGATGGGGGCATGTGTGTTCCCCGGCGCTTGAGCGCCGGGGAACACATTCCGGGAGGATTTCAGGCGGATTCCCGGAGAAGGTCGGTCAAGGCCGAACGGAACTTGCGAGTCGGCCGTACGCCGAGTTCGCGCATCAGCCGGGCACCGAACTCCCGGTGCACGTGCAGCCCATGAGCCTGTCGCCCCGAACGGAAGAGCGCGACCGAAAGCTGCCTGTGGAACGTCTCGTTGAGAGGGTTCCGCTCGCACAGCTCCAGCAGTTCCGGCACGGCGAAATCGAAGTCACCGATACTCAGAGCGCATTCGAGGCGTTTCCTCTCCACCGACAGCCTCAGCTCCTCCCACTGACTGCGCAGGATGCGGGTTTCCATGCCGAGTTCCCAGCCCGCCATCGGAGTTCCCCGCCAGAGGGAGAGCGCCTTGGCCGCCCGGCGCATGACGCTACGCTGATCTCCTCCTGCGCGAGCTGACCGGATCACCTCTGTCGCCTGGTGTTCGAACGCCAGGAAATCGACGACTCCCTGGTCGACCGCCAGCACGTATCCGGGGGAACAACTGGCCAGGGACACGTCCTGAGCAAGGAATCCCCACGACCGGAGGTCCCTGCGCAGCCTGGAGATCTGCGCCTGAAGTGCGTTGCGTGAGTCGGCGGGGGGATGCTCCGGCCAGGCCTCGTCGACCAGGCGCTGATACTCGACCCGCTTTCCGTCGGCCGCCAGAAGCGTGACGAGAAGGTTGAAGCGTCGTGCCCGAGGCAGTGCCACGCTTCCGCGTTTCCCATGAACGACCGGGGGGCCAAGGAAGTGCAGGGACTGTCTCGGGTGTGTTGCCGAACAGGATGAGAATACATCGGCTGAATCGTTTTCCCGCTGGCGCAGTAAATCTGAGCCAGTCACTTTCTCCATGATCACCCTCCAAGGGGCATTGCCGTGTTTCGCCGTTCCGTCGGCATCGCCCCTTTTCCTCCGTATGGCCTGCGGCGGGGTCGCAGGCAGCACGTACTTCTCACGGAAACATGAAACATTCCCTTGCGGTAGGGTGATGACACATGAAGGCGTGAACACGTTGAACACCACGGCTTCGCGCAGAAACGGCCCCTCGGGAGTGCGCAGATACCCCTTACGGCATCACGCGCCCCTGCGATCCCGCGCGCACATCATTCTGTTTTCTCCTGGTTGCCCTTCCGGTGCCGGACTCTCTAGGCTGACGTGCCGGGTGAAAGTGTTCTCCCAGGAAGAACAATTGCCACCTAGGAGCTTGTATGCCGCGCCGCCGCGTGCCCAACAAGCATCTGCCCCGTCTGCTCGCCGAGGCGGAATGGTCGGGTCGTTCTCTCGCCCAGGAGGTCAACGCACGGGGGCACGCACAGGGCCTCCCGCTGCGCTACGACAGAACCTCGGTGGCTCACTGGGCGGCGGGCTCCCGGCCCCGGAGCCCTGTGCCCGCCCTCGTCGCGCAGGCGCTGACCGCGCGCACCGGACGCCTGGTGACCGAGGCGGAGACGGGACTTCTCCCGGCGAAGCGCTCGGCCGAGCAAGCGGTCACCGACCTGGTCTCGGACAGTGACCCGGTCCGGCGGCTGGCGTCCATGAGCCGAGCCGATACCGACCCCCGGCGGCGACAGTCGCTGCGCCGTCTGGTGTACGAACCGTCGCTCACCTGCGTACCGCCCCAGCACGCGCCCGGTGAAGCACCGCCGTCGCGGGACGAGAGCCCGCGGGCCGTCGCGGACGGAGCCCTGGTCGCGGACGGTGCTCTGACGGACATGGTCACGGTCTTCTGGCAGCAGATGGAGTTGTACGGCGGTCTCCATGCCCGCACGGCGCTGGCGACCTACCTGGCGGACGACGGAGTATCAGCGCTGACCGGCGTGCGGGACGAGGCGCGACAGCGGAGGCTGCTGGCCGACGTCGCCCTCGGCACGCACGTCCTGGGGATGATGAGCGCGGACAGCAACCTGCACGGGCTCGGACAGCGTTACTACCGCACAGCGGCCGAGATCGCGGCGCACGCAGGCGCCGCCACCCTCGAGGCCACCGTGCTGCGGGCGATGAGCACCCAGGCGTCCCGGCTGGGATTCCACGAGCGGGCACTGGCACTCTCGGTCAGAGCCATGGAGGTGACACGGCGCTGCGACTCTCCCATGGTGCGGGCCTTCGTCCTGGCCCAGCGTGCCGCCGCATACGCCGGGACCATGCAGCGGCGTGCGGCACTGGACGACCTGACCTCGGCGGAGCGTGCTCTGAGCGACTCGTCACCGGCCTCCGCCCCCCAGCTCGTCTCCTACCCGCTGGCTGCCCTGCGCTTCCAAGAAGGCCAGGCACTGCTGGCCCTCGGCGAGACGAAGGCCGCCATCAGGGCGCTGGAGACATCGCTGGACCACCGCCTTCCCGACCAGCGCCGGGCCAGGGTACTGACGCGGGCCCGGCTGGCACAGATCCGGCTGGGGGCGGGAAACCTCGACGCGGGCTGCCACGACTGCGCCCTGTTCCTCGACGAGGTCTCGCACCTCTCCTCCCCGCGGGCCATTTCGGCCATCAGCACCTTGCAGTCCGCGCTGCGCCCGTTCCACCGTTACCGGCCGGCCCATGCGCTGTTGAGCCGTTCCCGCCATGTGCAGGCACAGGCCACGCGGGGCACGGCGACGCCCAAGAGCGTCTTCGTCGCGACACCTTCCAGGGGGCGGTGAGGACCTCAGAACACCCGGTCCCGCCTGATGTGATGGGGGATCAGGTCCAGGAAGGCGTGCAGCGTGCGCGTCGGGGGGCGGGTGGCCGATGTCACCACGCTGAGGGTCCAGGAGAGTTGGGCGTCCGCGAGCGGCACGGTCCGCACGGCCGTTCCCGCCGACTCCGCGAACTCGGGGGACAGAAAGGCGATGCCGAGTCCGTTGGCCACGTATTGCGGGATCGTGGTGATGTCGGACACCTCGATGAGGACGCGTCTGGTGAGTTCGGCCCGGCTGAAGGCGTGGTCCACTGTCTCCCGTTGCCCGAAGCCGATCGGCATGTCGACGAAGGTCTCACCCGCGATGTCGGCCAGTCGGGCGGCCGACCGGCCTGCCAGTGGGTGGTCCGCGGGCACGAGCAGTTGCAGGTCGTACTTCTTGATCGCCTTGGCCACCAGGTGCTTGTCACGGACCTCGGTGCCGACGAAGGCGGCATCGACATGACTTTCCCTGATTCTCTCGATCAAGCCGGCGGTGCCTCGCTGTGACGTCTCCATCCGCAGCCGCACGTCCGGATGACGCCGGTGGAAATCGCCCGCCAGGGCGGGGACGTCGATGACCGTCAGACCGCTGAGGACGCCCACCGACAGGCTGCCGCGCAGACCGGCCGACCGGGGCTCGACGGCCGCCCGGGCCCGGTCGAGGGCCTCCAGGGCCGCGCGCGCCTCGGGCAGGAAGGCCGCTCCGGCCTCGGTCAGCCGGACGGAGCGCGTCGACCGCAGGACGAGTTCGGCCTTCAGGTCGCTCTCCAGCGCTTTGACGCCCGCGGACAGCGTCGACTGCGTGACGTGGAGGCGCTGAGCCGCCCGCGTGAAGTTCAGCTCTTCCGCGACGGCGACGAAGTACTCCAGTCTCCTCTGATCCACACGCCCTCTTTAATCGGTTCTATCGATTACGGCATCGCAATCTTTCGTTGGACACGATATCTGACCGACGTGACTATGGGTGTGCGGACCGGCGCCGAGCCCCGAATCGGCTGGCGTTGCGGGGTCCGTTCCTCCCTCCGTCCAGTGGACGAAAGATGAAAGAGGCGGCATCAGCATGCGCGTACTGCTCACCGGGGGCACCGGCTACATCGGCGGCTCCGTACTCGACCGGCTCGTCGCCACGGGGCACCGGGTCACCGCTCTCGTGCGCAACCCCGACAACGCGGAGGGCGTCCGGGCCAAGGGCGCGGAGGCGGTGATCACCGACCTGGCCGACGCCGACGCCGAGGCCGTGCACCGGCTCGTCTCGGACAGCGACGGCGTCGTCCATCTGGCATCGCCCGGCGACGAGACCAGCGCGGCCGTCGAAGAGACCGTGGTCACCACCATGCTGCGAGCGCTGGGGAACACCGGCAAGCCGTTCGTGCACACCACGGGTGTCTGGGTGCACGGCAGCGGCAGTGCCATCACCGAGTCGACGCCGATGAACCCTCCGGAGCTGGCCGCGTGGCGCGTGCCCATGGCGGAGCGCGTCCGCGACGCGCCCGGCGTCCGTTCCTCCGTCGTGGCCCCGGCCGTGGTCCACGGCCATGGCGGCGGGCTGCTGAACCTGGTCGCCGCCGGCCCCAGGAGCGCCGGGGACGCGGCTGCCCTGACGATGGTCGGCCCCGGCGACCAGCACTGGAGCACCGTTCACGTGGACGACCTCGCCGAGCTGTACGTGCTGGCGCTGGAACAGGCCCCGGCGGGCTCGTACTTCCTCGGCGCGAGCGGCGTGAATCCCACCGTGCGTGAGATCACCGAAGCCGTCTCCCGCTCCCTGGGCCTGGCCGGCCGGGTACAGCCCGAGCCCGTGGTCCAGACGCTCGACCGGCTCGGACCGCTCGGCGCGGCGCTGCTGCTGGACCAGCAGGCTTCGGGCGACACGGCCCGACGTGTCCTGGGCTGGGCGCAGTCACGGCCGACGATTCTGGAGGACATCGCCGCGATGTCCGCCGGGCCGGCTCTCTGACCGTCGTTCGGCATGCGCCGCCCCGACCGCGCCGGGGGCCGCGTAGGTACGTACGCGGCCCCCGGGCCCGCCGACGGTACACGGCCCACTCTCTCGCCGAGGAAGACAGGATGACCACACACACCGCAGCACCGGGCTCCGGCCCGTCTCCTGTGGGACCACAGCCGCAAGAATCCGGCAGTGGCGGCGGCAGCCACAGTCGCAGCCGCAGCGGCCAGGATGCCGGCCGCCCGATGCGGCGGCGGTCACTGCCCGTCGTCGCGGCCGTCGCGGCCGGTCTGGTGATCCCGGTGCAGGCGCGGCTGAACGGCGAGCTGAGCCACCGTCTCGACGACGGCATCGCGGCTGCCGCGCTCAGCTTCTGCGGTGGGCTGTCCCTCATGACCGTCCTGGCCCTCTTCTCCCCGGGGCTGCGCCGTGCCCTGCGTGCCCTCGGTGACGCCGCAAGGGACGGCCGGCTGCCCCGGCGGTATCTGCTCGCCGGAGTGCTCGGCGGCACCTTCGCGCTGGCTCAGTCCACGACCGTGCTGGTGACGGGGGTCGCCGTGTTCACCGTGTCGGCGATCGCGGGCCAGACGCTGGGAGGACTGATCGTCGACGCCAAGGGCATCGGCGGCGGCACCAGGCAACGGCCTGGAGCGCGTCGGCTGGCCGGTGCCGCCGTCATCCTCGTCGCCGCTCTCCTCTCGGCTCTGCCGAGGTTCGCCGATACGCCGGCTCCCGCGGCTGTCCTCCTGCCCGCGCTGGGCGCCCTGGCCGCCGGATTCGCGCTCGGACTGCAACAGGCGATGAACGGTGCGGCCGGTGCGGCCTCGGGCTCCCCGCTCGCCGCCACGTGTCTCAACTTCTGCGTCGGAGCGGTCTTCCTCGGTCTCGTCTGGGCTGTGAGGGCGCTTGTCCGCGGAACGTCCGGCCACCCGCTTCCCACCGACTGGTGGGTGTATCTCGGCGGACTGTGCGGTGTGGTCTTCATCGGGGCGTCCGCCTTTCTCGTCCACCGCATCGGGGTGCTGCTGCTCGGCATGGCCTCGATCGCCGGCCAGTTGACCGGCTCCATCGCGCTGGACCTCTTCGTTCCGTCGGGCAGCGGCTCCCCCTCGGCCCTCACCGTCCTCGGAGCCGTCCTCACGTTCGCAGCCGTCCGGATCGCTTCTCCGCGCCCGCGCGGCGCACCGGCCGACGGACCCGCCCACGGACCACGGTCCGCCCGAGCCCCCGTCGGCGGTACTGGTCAGCACTGCCCCCCCCGCCCCGCCATCCCCTCGCACCATGACAACGCTCCCCGCCATGAAAGGACCACACATGTCGCACGACACGCCCCTGAACGACGACCGCATCCTGATCAAGGGCGCGTGCCTGCTGACTCAGGACACCGCGCTCGGAAACTTCGTGGGCGACATCCTCGTCGCCGACGGAAAGATCAAGGAAGTCGGCCGGAAGGTCGAAGACAACCGGGCCCGCGTCATCGACGGCACCGGCACCGCCGTACTTCCCGGTTTCATCGACACGCACCGCCACAACTGGCAGGGCGCGCTGCGCAATCTCGGGCCCGCGTGGACCTACGAGGAGTACCGCAGCCAGGTCCAGATCGGCCTCGGACAGCACTTCGAGCCGAGAGACGTCCACGTCGGAAATCTGACGGCGGACCTGATGTCCCTCGAAGCCGGTGTGACCACGGTGCGCGACGAGTCGCACATCAGCAACAGCCCCGAGCACTCCGACGCGGCGATCGCCGCCCACTGGGAATCAGGTATCCGCGCTGTCTTCGACCACGGCTGGCCGTCCACGGAGGCCGAGCAGTGGCAGTTCGGCAGCGCCCGCACGCATCCCGACGACATCAGGCGCATCCGCAACGAGGTGCTGCCGGACGACTCCGCCCGGGTCACGCTCAACGCGATGCTGCGCGGCCCGGAGCTGTCCACACCCGACGTGGCGGAGCGGGACATCCGCCTCGCCCGCGAGCTGGACCTGCGCATCAGCATGCACGTGGGCCTCGGCGAATGGGGAGCCCGGCAGCAGGCCATCCGCCGACTCGCCGAAGCGGGCCTCCTGAAGGAGGACATGACGTTCATCCACTGCTGCACGTCGACCGACGACGAGTTGCGGATGCTGGCCGCACACGGAGCCACCGCGTCCGTCGCCTCCGCGCTGGAGGTCTTCATGCCGGGCCTCGGCCAGCCCGCCACCAATCGTCTTCTGGCAGCCGGGGTACGCCCCAGCCTGAGCGTCGACACCGAGACCATCGTCAGCGGCGACATGTTCGGTGTGATGCGTGCCGCGCTCGCGTACCAGCAGTTGATCGTCGCGGGAGCCGCGGGCCCCATGGACCGTGTCCCGGACCTGCCCACCTTCGATGCCGCCGACCTTCTCGCCTTCGCGACCATCGAGGGCGCGCGAGCCTGCGGAATCGACGACCGCACCGGCAGTCTGACTCCCGGCAAGGAAGCCGACCTGATCATGATCCGCATGGATCATGCCAACCTCCTGCCGGCCACCGACGCCGCGGCCTCGATCGTCGCGGGCGGCCACGCGGGCAACGTCGACCTGGTCGTCGTCGCCGGGCGGGTACTCAAGTCCGACGGTGTACTCAAGGGCGGCAACGCTCACTCCGAACAGGCCGGGGCCTCTCGGGACCGGTTGTTCCGAGCGGCCGGAATCGCTCTTCCTGCGTGACCTCGGCGACAGCGGCGGTGAATACCATGACACGAAGAAGCGGCGGATTTTCCGCATAAAGAGATGACAGGCCCCTGTGGGGCGGTACGGCGAATATTGAACTGTGCTCTGCGTTCTTTCCCGGAATTCCGGAGCGCGTGGGGTGCCCCCCCGGCTTGTTGCCCGCCGGTGTCTACGATGGGCGACGAGAGCCGAACGATGAGGAAACGCTGAGGAGCGGAAAGTCATGGCACGACCAGAGCCCGGTAAGAGGGCCATAGGCTGGGCCGCCGCGGCCACGTTGCTGGCGGCGGCGCCGCTGATGGCAGCGTGCTCGGGCGGCGGCTCGGACACCGCTTCCGCCGCGCACAGCAGCAGCCCCTCTCCTTCGGACGGTACATCGAAGAGCCCCGAGGCCCCTTCGGGCGACGGCTCCAGCGCACAGGCGGGCGGCCGGTCCACCGTGCCCTCGGCGGTCAGCGCCTGGGTCACCGCGGTCATCGAGAAGGACGCGAAGCAGGCGTGCCTGCTCTCCGTCGCGCCGGACAGCGGCTCGTCCCCGAAGGCCGCCACTCCCCAGATGTGTGACGCGTCGACAACGCAGAAGCTGGCCCCCGGCCTGAAGTCCATGAGCAAGGCGTTCTCGCCGCAGAATTCCTCCGGAAAGCCGACGGTGAAGGTCGACGCGCCCACCCCCGAGGGCGAAAAGGCAGTCGTCCCGACGTCGAAGATCTCCGTCGACGGAAAGCCCCTGCGGGCCATCATGCTGTCCCGCTCGCACGGTATAGACCCGAAGTCCTTCACCGCCAAGGTGAATACCGAAAAGATCGATGGAAAGTGGTACATCGGCGACTTCGACATGGACAGCGGTCATCAGACGCTTCGGCCTCAAGAGCAGTAGCTGAGGCTTAAAGTGACCTCCCGGTCCTCCGGGGCGAAAGCCGTCGCCGGACCGGGAGGTGGTGTGCGGGATCCTGTACGTGCCGCACACCGGGGTGGCCGACCGCGGGGTGCGAGCCATCCTCTTCGACGGGGGGCCCGGCTGAGCGGCGGCGTCGGCCGAGGACTGTGCCCGTGGACGGGGCCGGCCGACGTCGGCGGCCTTGCCCACGTCCAGCGCGTCATTTCCGACTCATGCGCAGGATCAAGGTGACCGCGTCCTCCGGGCGGGTTCCGGGGGTCAGGACTTCCTGTAGGAGGAGGCCGCGGATCGTGGCAACGGTGACGGTGGCCACATCCCGCGCTTCCTTCGTGCCGAGCCCTTCGCGTTCCGCGAGCGAGGCCAGCATCTCGGTCAGGTCGCCGATCGACTCCACGAACTCACGGAAGTCCTCCGGGCCGTACGCGGCCAGTCCGACGACGTAGAAGAAGCCACGGGTGCGCGACAACTGCTCCGGCCGGGTGTAAGCGCGCCAGATCGCCCCGACGAAATCGTCGAAGGTGCCCTGCTGGGCGGCCTCCAGGAGTGACTCGTTGTCACGGGACCGCTGCGCCTTGAGCATGGCGGCCAAGACGCCCGAGAGCGACCCGAAGTGGTATCGCAGCAGGGCGTGGCTGGTCTCGATCCGGGCGGCGATCTCACGGAGTGACATCTCCGGCGGGGGAAGGGCCTCGCCGAAGGCGTCGAGAAGCCGTCCCAGGAGTCGCTCGCGCGCGCTGCCCTTGCGTTCCGAGGTTGACAGGATCACTCCCACAGTTTATCCATTGGAAAAGATGGATGAGCGGTTCCGTGTTGCTTCGCACATGGTCGCAGTCAGCTCGCAACGACGGAGGATCGACCTTGGGACCTGCTCATGTAGTCGGCGCGACGGTCATCGACGGATCGGGGCGCGATCCCAGCAACCTCGACATCACCATCGAAGACGGCCGCATCACCCAACTCGGTGCCTCCAGCGCGCACGGCGAGCGTCTCGATGCCGAGGGGCTGACGATGACGCCCGGCCTGATCGACGCTCACGTCCACCTGGGTCTGTCGAGCCCGATCCAGCCGCACTTCTCGTTCCGGGTAAGCGCCGCCGAGATCGCGGCGGACATCTTCGCCACGGCCGGTGCGACGCTCGACGCCGGCTTCACCACCGTTCGCGACACCGGCGGGATCGACGGCGGTGTCGTCACCGCGATCGCGAAGGGCAAGGTCAGAGGGCCGCGCGTCCTGTCGTGCGGACCTGTTCAGTGCCAGATCGGCGGGCACGGCTACTACGGAGCCGAATGGGAACCCACCGAGCTGTGGAGCAGCCACCACATCCCGGGCCTGTGCGCCCTCTCCATGATGGCGGGCAACGCGGACGAGTTGCGGCACAACGTCCGCGAGGCCTTCCGTCGCGGAGCCTCTTTCCTGAAGCTCTGCGTGACCGGCGGCGTGGTGGGCGCACATGACCGGCTGACCGACACCCAGTTCACCGTCGAGGAGATCGCCGTCGCGGTTCAAGAAGCTGCGGCACGGAACACCTATGTGACGGTTCACGCCCACAACAACGAGGGCATACGGAACGCGGTCGAGGCCGGGGTGCGCTGTGTCGAGCACGGCACCGGTCTCGATGAATCCACAGCGGCTCTGATGGCCGCTCGCGACGTTGCCCTCGTGCCCACGTTCGCCGTCGTCGAGCAACTGCTGCACGACACCGCCGGAGCCGGACTCGCCGAGTCGACCCGCGACCGGGCCAAGGGCACACGTGAGCGGATGACGAAGGCACTCGCTGCCGCCAAGCACGCGGGAGTACGGATCGGGCTGGGATCCGATCTCATCGGTCCGGCCCAGGACCGTCGAGGCAGAGAACTCAGCCTGCGCGCGGCCCTCGAGACGCCGATGGAAGCGCTCGTGGCGGCGACCAGGACCAACGCCGAGATCCTCGGCCTGTCCGGCCAGGTGGGAGTCATCGCTCCCGGCGCGCAGGCAGACCTCGTGCTCTGGAACGGCAACCCGCTCAAAGAACCGGAACTGTTCTCCGACCCCACCAACGCCGTCCTCGTGATCCAGGCCGGCCGCATCGTAAAGGACCTCAGATGAGCACCATGTGGCAGGGCTGCCTCGCCCACACCGACTACTTCGAGATGCGCTCCAGCGGCGGGCACGACTACGGAGTCTGGGTCACCACGCCACCGCGCTACGACCCTGCCGCTGCGCAAGCGCCTGTCGTGTACGTCCTCGACGGCAACTGGGCCGTGGGCATGACCGCCCCACTCATCGTCACGCAACTGGACCCCATGCAGTCGATTCAGCCCTACATCCAAGTCAGCGTGGGTTACGCGGGCGAGGAAGCGGAGCACTGGGAGCGGTTGCGCAACCGCGACCTCGTGCCCCCCGGCGAACCCATCGCGAAGGAGTACATCGACGCGGTGGAGATGGGGATCGAAACGGGCACGATGACTCGCGAGCAGGCCGACGCCTACCTCGCCGAGTTGAGCGACAGCCGCGGGGACATGTTCCTGAACTTCCTCACCGACGACCTGCACCCGCGGATCGAACGCGACTACGGCACAGCCCCGAGCGGTCACGGCCTCTTCGGCTACTCCTACGGCGGACTCTTCAGCCTCTACGCCTGGCTCACCAACAGCACCCTCTTCGAGAGCATCGGCGCGGGCAGCCCCGGCATCGTCAATGCGGACAGTCAGGTCTTCGCACGTCTTCAAGCGATGGGTGACACCCTGCCTGCCACCAAGCTTCACGTGACCTTCAACGACCGAGAGATCCTCGGAGACCTGGCGGTCTACCAGAACCTCGCGCAGAACGTCGCCACGTTCCTGCACCGCCTCACCTCACGCGGCGGATCCGTCACCAGCGCGCTCATGCACGAGACGCATGTGACGGGGTTGCAGGCATCGTTCCTCAGCTACCTCAGGACCTGCCGTGCCCAGTGACAACGGCTGACGCGGTGGCCCGAAACGCGGAGAGGGGCCCCGGTGCCGACCGGGGTGCTCTCCGCGTCCGCGGGCGGCCTACTCGCAGCAGTCGCATCCGGGCGGGTAGGTGCCGAACGCGTCTGCCCCGGCGCCGGCGGAGGGAACCGGAGCGGCGGCGGAAGGCGCGCAGCAGCCCTTGCCCTGCCAGGCGTCGCGGCCTTCTCTGACGGCGATGGCGGCGATGACGAGAGCGGCGACGGGGTCGGCCCAGGACCAGCCGAGGGTGGCGTTGAGGACCAGCCCGAGCAGGAGGACAGCGGACAGGTATGTGCACAGCAGCGTCTGCTTGGAGTCCGCGACCGCGGAGGCGGAGCCGAGTTCGCGGCCGGCCTTGCGCTGGGCGGCGGACAGGAACGGCATGACCGCCAGGGACAGCGCGGCCAGCACGATGCCGGGGACGGAGCTTTCGGCCTCACCGGTGCCGGCCAGTGCGCGGACGGCGTCGGCGCTGACATAGGCGGCCAGGGCGAAGAAGGAGACGGCGATGATCCGCAGAGTGCGCTGCTCGCGCGCTTCGCGGACGGCGTGGTCGGAGGCGGAGAACTGCCAGGCGACCGCGGCGGCGGAGGAGACCTCGATGACCGAGTCGAGTCCGAAGCCGATCAGGGCCGTGGAGGAGGCGAGGGAACCGGCGGTGACGGCGACGACCGCCTCGATGACGTTGTAGGCGATCGTGGCCGCGACGAGCAGGCGTATCCGGCGGGTGAGCGCGTCGCCGCGGGCCGACGAGGGCCCGATGGATATCGATACCTCAGCGGCCATGGTCAGCAGCAGCCCTTCTCGTCGGCGTCCGGACATGTGCGGTCGGTCTCGACGGCCACCACGGCGGTACGCAGATCGTCCAGCGCGTGGCCAAGGCGTTCGTCGGCCAGCTCATAGCGGGTGCGGCGGCCGTCGGGCACGGTGACGACCAGCCCGCAGTCGCGCAGGCACGCGAGGTGGTTCGACAGCCGCGTGCGGGAGATCCCGAGGGCGTCGGCGAGGTCGGCCGGATAGGCGGGGGCGTCGCGCAGGGCGAGCAGGATGCGGCAGCGGATCGGGTCGGCGAGCGCGCGGCCGAACCGGGCCAGCACCTCGATGTCGGAGGCAACAGTCAGCACTCCGCGAGAGTACATTGCATCCTGAATTCAGGAAAGCGTGGATCCGCTTCGGGAGTGCCTGGTGCCTGGTGGACGCGGCGACGGCGACGGCGGAGCTCCGGTCCTCTGTCCGTCCGGACACGGTGCTGTGTCACGCGATGGAGATGGCCCCCGTCAGCAGGGCGAAGGCGAGGTGCGCGAGGGAGACGGGGACGCCCCAGCGCGGCGCTGTCTTCCGGAAGTCGCCGAGGTCCGCCTTGACCAGGCCGAGCGGCACCCACAGGGGAGCCGACGTGGGGTCCGCCCTCACCGAGGCGTCCCCGCTCCCAGCGGCGGCGGACGACGCCGAGGACGTCTACCTGCGCATCGCGGCCGACCGCCTCGCCGGCCGACTGCCCGACCGGGTCACCGAGAACGCCCTCGTCCGCCGCTACGACCTGATGCCAGGACAGCTCGCCCACGTCCTGCGCCGCGTCGCCGTGGAGGGCTGGATCGAGCGGCTCCCCGGGTACGGCTGGGAGTTCCAGCCCATGCTCACCTCGATGGACTCCTACCAGGACAGCTACCGGTTCCGGCTGACCATCGAGCCCGCCGCCGTCCTCGAACCCGGCTTCGTCCTCGACCGCGACGCCCTCGAAACTGTCCGCGCCCAGCAACAGCGCCTGGTGGACGGGGAGATCCGCACCATCGGCAACGCCCAGTTGTACGACCTCAACAGCCGCTTCCACGAGACGGTCATGGCGTGCAGCCGCAACACCTTCTTCATCGACTCCCTGCGCCGCGTCGACCGCCTGCGCCGCCTCATCGAGTACCGGCGCACACTCCAACGCGACCGCGCCGCCGTCCGCTGCGCCGAACACGTGCGGATCGCCGACCTCCTCCACACCGGGTCGCAGCTCTGCCGCAGGTCCACGCCGAGCAGCACCTCCCGGGCCGGGCCCTGGCCTGCCGCCTCGGCGGCGCTCCCGGCCCCGTCCGCCTCGTCCGCCCCGTCGGTCCCGCCCGCTCCGTCCGCCCGGACGAGGACCACGGGGCAGTGCGCCCGTGCCACCGTCGCGTGCCCGAGGGAGCCCAGCAGGAAGCCCGCCGCGCCGGAGAGTCCGAGGCTGCCGAGCGCCAGCAGCTCGGCCTGCTCCGTGACGGCGCGCAGCGCCTCGCGCGGTTCCTGCACGATCCGGTCCGCCTCCACCGGCAGGCCGGGGTGGCGCGCCGAGAGCAGAGAACGGGAGTGGTCGAGCAGCTCCTCGGCGCGTTCACTGGGCACGGTCAGCGCTCCGGTAGGGAGCGTCTCGTCGGCGTACACCAACCAGAGCGGAAGGCCACGGCGTACCGCCTCCCGCGCGGCCCACCCGGCGGCGGCGAGGCTCTCGGGCGAGCCGTCCACCCCGGCGGCGACGGGTCGGGGCATGACACACCTCGGATCGTCTCGGGCCATGGTCGCTCCTGGGCGCGGACGCGCTCTGAGCGCGGGCCGCGGGTGCGGCCTGCCCCACGGCACCTGTGTGTTCCAGGTTCGCCGTTCGCCGCGGCCGTGCTCAGGGGCCGTAGGTCCCTCGCCGAGGGCTGCACGGTACCGCCCTCGACGTCCAGGAACCTGTCGCGGCGCAGGTGCGTGTGACGCTCAGTCGGCCCAGGCCCAGTCGGCGACCTCGGGCAGGTCGGTGCCGTGTGCGCGGATCCAGGCGTGGTGGCGGGTGCGGGTGTCCTCCATGGCCTGACGTACGGCGGCGGCCCGCACCGCCAGGTCAGGCACCCGGTCGATGACGTCCATCACCAGCCGGTAGCGGTCCAGGTCGTTGCGGACGACCATGTCGAAGGGCGTGGTGGTGGTGCCCGTCTCCTTGTAGCCGCGCACGTGCAGATGCGGGTGGACGGTGCGGCGGTAGGCGAGCCGGTGCACGAGCCAGGGGTAGCCGTGGTAGGCGAAGACGACGGGCCTGTCGCGGGTGAACAGGGCGTCGAACTCGGCCTCGGTCATGCCGTGCGGGTGTTCTTCGTGCGGCAGCAGCCGGGTCATGTCGACGACGTTGACGACGCGCACCGCGAGCTGGGGCAGGTGCTGCCGCAGCAGTCGCGCGGCGGCCAGGGTCTCCTGGGTGGGGACGTCCCCGGCACAGGCGAGGACCACATCCGGTTCGCGGCCGCCGTCCTCGTTCCCGGCCCACGGCCAGATCCCGGCGCCGCGGGCGCAGTGGGCGCGGGCCTCGGCCATGCTCAGCCAGTCGAAGCAGGGCTGCTTGCCCGCGACGATGACGTTGACGTAGTCCCGGCTGCGCAGCGCGTGATCGGCCACCGACAGCAGAGTGTTGGCATCCGGCGGCAGGTAGACCCGCACCACCTCGGGGCTCTTGTTGAGGACGTGGTCGACGAAGCCGGGGTCCTGGTGGGAGAAGCCGTTGTGGTCCTGCCGCCACACATGCGAGGTGAGCAGGTAGTTCAGCGAGGGGACGGGGCGGCGCCAGGGCAGTGTGCGGGAGACCTTCAGCCACTTGATGTGCTGGTTGACCATCGAGTCGACGATGTGCGCGAACGCCTCGTAGCAGGAGAACAGGCCGTGCCTGCCGGTCAGCAGATAGCCCTCCAGCCAGCCCTGGCACAGGTGTTCCGAGAGGACCTCCATGACCCGCCCGTGCCGGTCCAGGTGCTCGTCGGTGCCGGTGGTGGCGGCCTGCCACGCCTTGCCCGTGGCGTGGAAGAGGTCCTGGAGGCGGTTGGAGGCGGTCTCGTCGGGGCCGACGACGCGGAAGTCGCGGCGCTCGGCAGTGGCCTCCATGACGTGCTCCAGCATCCCGCCGAGCACACGGGTCGGCTCGTGCGTGCTCGCCCCCGCCTTGTCGACGGGGACGGCGTACCGTTCCAGCGGCGGCAGCGGCAGGTCCCGGGTGAGCAGGCCCCCGTTGGCGTGCGGGGTGGCGCCCAGCCGGAGGGTTCCCCCGGGCACACACTCCAGCACCTCGGGCCGTGGCGCGCCCTGTGCGTCGAACAGTTCGCCGGGGCGGTAGGAACGCAGCCAGTCCTCCAGTTGCCGCAGATGGCCGGGGTGGTCGCGGACGCCGGACAGCGGCACCTGATGGGCGCGCCAGGTGCCCTCGATGGGTACGTCGTCCACGGTGCGCGGGCCGGTCCAGCCCTTCGGGGTGCGCAGCACGATCATCGGCCAGCGGGCGCGTTCGGTCACGCCGCCCTCGCGGGCGGTGCGCTGGAGGAGGGCGATGCGGTCGAGCGCGGTGTCCATGGCGTGGGCCATGGCACGGTGCACGGTGTGGGGGTCGTCCCCGGTGACGTGGAGCGGGTCGTGGCCGTATCCGCGCAGCAGCTCGTCGAGTTCGCTCCCGGGAAGCCGGGAGAGGACGGTGGGGTTGGCGATCTTGTAGCCGTTGAGGTGGAGGACCGGCAGCACCGCGCCGTCGTGCACCGGGTCGAGGAACTTGTTGGCGTGCCAGGAGGCGGCCAGTGGCCCCGTCTCGGCCTCGCCGTCCCCGATCACGCAGGCGACGAGGAGGTCCGGGTTGTCCAGCGCTGCGCCGTAGGCGTGGGCGAGGGAGTAGCCCAGTTCGCCGCCCTCGTGGATCGAGCCCGGTGTCTCCGGCGCGACGTGGCTGGGTACGCCGCCGGGGAAGGAGAACTGCCGAAAGAGCCGTTCCATGCCGGCCGCGTCCCGGCCGACGTCGGGATACGTCTCGCTGTAGCTGCCCTCCAGCCAGGAGTTGGCGAGCACGGCGGGCCCGCCGTGTCCCGGCCCCCAGACGCAGACCGCCGGTTGCGAACGGGCCTTGACCACGCGGTTGAGATGGGTGTGGACGAGGTTGAGTCCGGGAGACGTGCCCCAGTGCCCGAGCAGCCTCGGTTTGATGTGTTCGGGACGCAGCGGTTCGGTGAGCAGCGGGTTCGCCATGAGGTAGATCTGGCCGACGGTGAGGTAGTTGGCGGCGCGCCAGTGCGCGTCCAGCGCGGACACCTCCGCGTCGCGGAGCGGGTGCGCGTCCGAGGACCGCGCCGCCGCCCCCTCCTGCGCGCCCGCCCCCTCCTGCGCGCCCGTCCTCTCCCGTCCGCCCGCCTTCTCCTGGCCGGGTGACATCCGGTCCTGGGGAGCGGCGGGGGCGGGCTGCGGGGCGTCCGGTCGCTGTGCGGGGGTCGCGGGCACGGGGGCCTCCATGCGGTGGCGGATGGGCGGAGAGGGGCACGGTCCTCCGGAGCCGCGTCGGCACGGAGCCGCGTCGGCCACGGAGGCGTCGGCATCGCCATGCTCGGGGCGAGGCCGGGACGGCGGAAGGGACCGAGGGGGCCGGCCAGGGGGGCCGGGCGGCCCTGCGGAGAGGGCACGGCACGGGAGCGGGCCGGTCGGGCGACGGCGGGAGCCGACCGGGGCGGAGCCGCCCGGACCCGCCCATCGGCCCGCCGAACCGTACCCGGACGACCCGCCGGAGTGGCCTGTGCGGCCCCGGCGCCGCGGGCGCGGCACGCGGCACCGTGGGAGCGGAACAGGACGTACCGATCCGTGAAGCGCGAAGCGTGGAAGAAGCGCGGAACGCGGAACCGAGACGAAAGGGGTGGAGAGCCATGGCAGTGCACGAGCCCGCACACCACCGGCACGGTTTCCGGCCGGTCTGGCGGCAGGCCGGTACAGCGAGGGCCGCGAAGCCGGGGGAGAAAACGGCCGTCGTCGCGACGACGTCGACGGTGACGGCGTCCCGCGTCGTCGCCTCGGTCCGCTTCGTCACCGGGTTCGTCTTCCTCTGGGCTTTCCTCGACAAGACCTTCGGCTGGCACTACGCCACACCTCCGGGCAAGGGCTGGATCGACGGTGGCTCGCCCACGGAGGGGTTCCTCGGCGGCGTCGCCGTCGGCCCCCTGGAGACCCCGTTCCACAACTGGGCCGGGGACGCCTGGGCCGACTGGCTGTTCATGCTCGGCCTGCTGGGGATCGGCGTCGCGCTGCTCGCCGGGGTCGCGCTGCGGCTCGCCGCGCTGGCCGGGACGGTCATGATGGGGCTGATGTGGGCGGCGGAATGGCCCCTCGCACAGCACCTGTCCGACGGTTCGCCCAGCATGTCCACGAACCCGCTCGTCGACTACCACGTGGTGTACGCCGCCGTGCTGATCGTCCTCGCGGCGCTGTCGGCCGGTGACACCTGGGGACTGGGCAGGACATGGTCCGGGCTGCCGTACGTACGCGACCACCGCTGGCTGCGCTGACCTCGCTACGCCTGACACCCGGCGCTACGTCTGACGGCCGACGCTTCGCCTGACACCCGGCCCGTTCGCCCCAGGGCCTCAAGAAGCCACGGGGCAGGGCCGGGTGGACCGCGCCCCAGGGCCTTGTGGCCCCTCTTCTCCGCGAACACACGACAAGACGCTGGAAACAGGAACTCCGCCCCGCCCGCCTCACCGGAAGGTGTCAGCCATGAACCGTACCGTCACCGTCGGCGTCGACGGCTCCCCCGAAAGCCGCGCGGCCGCCGACTGGGCGGCCCGCGAAGCGCTGCTGCGGAAGCTGCCCCTGCGCATCGTGCACGTCTGGAACTGGGCGCCCTACACCTTTGCTCCTGGCGCCCTCTTCGCCGAGGCCGAACGGCACTGGGCCGAGCGCATACCCCGCGAGGTCGGCACCGACATCAGCGGGCGCTATCCAGGGCTGGAGGTCAGCGCCGAACGCTTCGAGGGGGAGACCGCCACCACTCTGCTCGCCGCTTCCGAGGACGCGGAGGTGCTGGCGCTCGGCTCCCGGGGACTCGGTGCGGTGGTCGGCTTCCTCGTCGGTTCGGTCGCCATGGCGACCGTGGCGAGGGCCGAACGCCCCGTCGTGCTCGTCCGCGCCGGCGAACGTGCCCAGGACGAGTACCGGTCCGACACCGAGGTCGGCACCGGGGGCGAGCCCGTCGGCGGCACCGCTTACCGCAACGTGGTGCTCGGCCTCGATCTGGCCCGGCCCGACGACACCGTCATCGGCCACGCCTTCGAGGCCGCGACCCGGCGCGAGACCGGCCTGCGCGTCGTCCACACCTGGTCCCCGCCGACCGCCTACGACTTCGACCCCGGACTGGTCGGCGAGGAGGTCATGGCGGAACTCGCCTCCCGCGCGACCACGGCGCTCGCCGAGGTTCTGCACTCGTGGCGGGGCAAGTACCCCCAGGTCCCCGTCTTCGAGCAGGTACTGACGGGCCGGCCCGCCGAACGCCTCGTCGCCGCGTCCGCCGACGCCTCCCTGGTGGTCGTCGGCCGTCGCATCCGCCGCTCCCCGCTGGGCGCCCACACCGGCTCGGTGGCCCACGCCGTCATCCACCACGCCACGGCCCCGGTCGCCGTCGTGCCGCACGAGTGACAGCCCGCCCGGCCCGGAGCCGTCACCGCGACGGCACCGAGCCGGAACCCGGGCTTCCGGGGCCGGAACCCGCCGATGGGCCCCGCCGTCGCCGCCTCACCGGACGGGCGGTAACTCCCGCTCGGAGGCGCTGCTGTCGAGCGGGCCGCTGCTAGAGCCATACGGGTCTGCCGCGCAGGACGGACGTGTGACGGCGCGCGAAGCGCGCGGTGTCGCGGTGCCAGCGGCCCGCGTAGAGGGCGCCGCCCAGGACGACGGCGTCGTACGGCGCGGGCGTGCGCACGTCGGCCGCGGGTTCGGCCACCGCCTCGCACCCGGCCGAGTTCAGTGCGTCGACGATCCAACCCGCGATCTCCCGCGTCGAACCGTTCTTGCTGCCGTAGGCGACGAGTACGTGGCTGGGCATGTGCGCTCTCCTGCCGTCCTGCCGTAGGACCTGGTATCCGGGAAGGGACCCGCACATCGCCCCTCCCGTACGAGAACCGTGCGACGGCCCGGCCCGGCCCGGCCCGGCGCGGAGGGACAGGGACCGGACGGGCCACTTCTCGGCCGCCGGGCCGCCGGGCCGTCGGGCGGAGCGAAGCGGGCGCGGCGGGAAGGGGGCGCGCTCCCGGGTGGCCGGTTTCCCGCGTGCCGGGGAACCGAGGTCGGGATTGTGGTGCTGCCCATGTGGTGCCCCGGGCCCGAGCCGTTACGTTGAGTCCTCCGGGCCAGGACGCGAGCGCCGTAGGGGTGACGATGGACAGCGGTGGTGCGGGGAGCATTCCACGGTTGCGTCTCGATGAGCTGCTGGAGGAGCTGGAGCGGCGGATCAGCACGGTGCGCGGGACGCAGGACCGGCTGCACGGGCTGCTGGAGGCGGTGCTGTCGGTCGGGCGGGGGCTTGAGGTGTCCCAGGTGCTGCGGCAGATCGTCGAGGCGGCGGTGGTGCTGGTGGACGCCGAATACGGCGCGCTGGGTGTGGTGGGGGAGGGGCAGGAGCTGGCGCAGTTCCTGCCTGTGGGGATGGCCGAGGAGCAGGTCGCGGAGATCGGTGACCTGCCCAGGGGGCACGGCCTGTTGGGGCAGCTCATCCGGCATCCGGAGCCGCTGAGGCTGGCCGAGCTGTCGGACCATCCGGCCTCGTACGGTTTTCCCGACCGGCATCCGCCGATGCACTCGTTCCTCGGGGTGCCCATCCGGGTCAGGGACGAGGTGTTCGGCAACTTCTACCTCACCGAGAAGCGCGGGGCCGAGGAGTTCGACGCCGAGGACGAGGCCGTTCTCGCCACCCTCGCCGTCGCCGCGGGCGTCGCCATCGAGAACGCCCAGCTCTACGAGGAGGCGCAGCGCCGCGAGCGGTGGGCGGCGGCGAGTGGTGAGATCACGGGGGCGCTGCTGTCGGGCGCGGCACGTGGCGAGGTACTGGAACTGGTCGTCAGCCGGGCACGGGAGATCATTTCGGCGGACCTGGGTGTGGTCGCGGTGCCGCTGGAGGGCGCGGAGGGGCTGCGGACGAGCTTCGCCGTCGGGGAGGGCGCCCAGGCGCACAGGGGAGTCGTCCTGCCGCACGAGGACGGGTTCATGGGTGCCGCCTTCCACACGAGGGAGCCCGCCACGAGCGCCGACATCCAGCACGATCCCCGGGTGGAGAAGGCCCCAGGGCCCTGGGCGGGTTTCGGGCCCGCGCTCGCGCTGCCGCTGGACACGGGCAAGGGCGTGCGGGGCGTGCTGGTCGTGGCCCGGCGGGCGGGCCGGGAACCGTTCGCGGAGAACGAGACCACGCCCGCCGTCGGCTTCGCGTTACAGGTGGCGCTGGCCATGGAGGTGGCGGAGGGACGGCAGGACGCCGAGCGGATCGCGCTGCTGGAGGAACGGGACCGGATCGCGCGGGACCTGCACGATCTGGCCATCCAGCGGCTGTTCGCGACGGGGATGACGCTCCAGAGTGCCCAACGGCTCTCCGAGCACCCCCAGTTGTCGGACCGGCTGGCCAGGGCCGTGAAGGACCTGGACAGCACCATAAAGATCATCCGTTCCACCATTTTCGGTCTGCGTTCGCACGAGACGGGGGAGGCGCGGGGGCTGCGGGCCCGTACGGCCGAGACGGTCGGGGAGGCCACGGCCATGCTCGGGTTCACTCCGGCACTGCGGGTGGAGGGGCTGGTGGAGACGAACGTGCCGCCCTCGGCCGCCGACCAGATGCTCGCGGTGCTCAAGGAGGCGCTGAGCAACGTGGCGCGGCACGCCAGGTCCGGGGCCGCCGAGGTGCGGGTCGCGGCAGGGGACGGGCGGCTGACGCTGACGGTCACCGACGACGGGTGCGGGGTGCCGGAGGGGGCACGCCGCAGCGGGCTGCGGAACCTCGCCGAGCGTGCGGAGCGGCTGGGCGGCACGCTGGAGTTGACGGGGCCGCCCGGCGGCGGCACCCGGCTGGTGTGGTCCGTACCGGTGTCCGCGCCCACGTCCGCGCCCACGTTCGCGCCCGTGCCGCCTCGTGACGAGGGAGCCGATGGCACGGCCTCTCGCGACGAGGAAGCCCACGAAGAGGCGTCACCCGGCGAGGGGTGACGAAGGGTCAGCGGGGCCCGTCGGCCCCGCCCCTCCCTCCGCCGGCCCCGGAGCCGTCCTCTTCCGCCCGCGGTGGGTCCAGGTGCGTGGCCATGACGGCCGCCTGTATGCGCCGCTGCACGCCCAGTTTGCCCAGCAGCCGGGAGATGTTGTTCTTGACGGTCTTCTCCGACAGGTAGAGCCGCTTCCCGATCTGACGGTTGGTGAGGCCCTCGCCGATCAGCCGCAGGATGTCCTCCTCCCGGGGCGAGAGCCCCGCCAGCCGCTGGTCCCCCTCCGGTTCCCGGGGCGTCCCGGAGTCGTTCCGCAGGGAGTGCATGAGCCGCGCGGTGGTGGCCGGGTCGAGCATGGACCTGCCCGAGGCGACCGTGCGTACGGCGTTCACGAGGTCGGGTCCCTCGATCTCCTTGAGCACATAGCCGGCGGCGCCCGCCATGATCGCGTCGAGCATCGCTTCCTCCTCGTCGAAGGAGGTGAGCATGAGGCAGGCGAGCCCGGGGAGCGCCGAACGCAGTTCCCTGCACACCGAGATGCCGTCGCCGTCGGGGAGCCGGATGTCCAGTACGGCGACATCCGGCCGGAGCGCGGGCACGCGTGTCAGCGCCTGGTCCGCTGTGCTCGCCTCACCGATGACGTCGATGTCCGGCTCACTGCCGAGCAGGTCGATCAGTCCCCGTCGCACGATCTCGTGGTCGTCGAGGAGGAACACCTTGAGGGGGTTCTCCCCGGAGAAACCCTGACTGCCTGTCATCTGCGCTCCCTGGACTCCTCGCGGCCTGTTCCCAAGAGCCTCTACGGCACCGCCCGGCGGGTCCAGAGCCGAACGGCCCTCGTGCGGGGCCGCCGGGTGGGGCAACCGGTCCCGTCACTCCCCGTCCGGCTCCCGCCCGTCGTCCAGGCTTCCGGGGATCCCGGCCGGACGGGTGCCCGGAGCGGGGGTGGGCTCCCCGGGGCCGGTCCCGTGGTCCCACGCGCCGGTGAGACGGCAGTCCACGCCGACCACTCCCTCCACGGCGCGCGCCAGGTGTCCGGCCACGGGTACGAGGGAGGCGTCACGTACCGTCCCGGTGAGGGTGACGACACCTTCCCGCACGGTGACGTGGAGGGGGGCGACGGGGACGGGGAAGAGGTGCCGCAGTTGCTCCTCGACCTCAGCCGCGATCTCCTTGTCGTGCCGCAGGAAGACCTTCAGCAGGTCACTGCGGCTGACGAGCCCCTCCAGGAAGCCCGAGGCATTGATGACTGGAAGCCGTTTGACCTGCCGACGGGCCATGATCCGCGCGGCCTCCGGCAGCGAGGCGTTCGCGCGCACGGTCACGGCGGGCGCGCTCATCAGCTCCCCGGCGGTCGAGGCGCCCGCCTTGGCGAGGGCGTCGAGGCGCCGCGATCCGTTCTCCGGGGCCAGGTCCCGGTACTCCTCCTTGGGCAGCAGGTCGGCCTCGGACACCACGCCGACGACACGGCCCTCGCCCTCCAGCACCGGGACGGCGCTCACCTTCCACTGTTCCAGGGTCCTGACGATCTCCTTGAAGGCCGCGTTCCGGCCTACGGCGACGACCGTCTGAGTCATCACGTCGCTCACGGTGTGCGGGCTTTGGTTCACGATGTCCTCCCTCCGACGCGGCGGCCAGGGCCGCTGGGCGGGCCGCGGAAAGCGGCGGTCATGACGGGCTCCCACTGCCGTGGGGCCCGTAGAGGTCGAGCAGCCGGACCCGGGCCGCCTTGAGCCGTCGGGCGACGGTCTCCGCGACGAAGACGGCCACGGCACGGCCCAGCACGGGGTCCTCGTCGCACAGGGCGCGCACGGCGTCGGCGTCGAACTCGTAGGCGTGCACCTCGGTGGTCGCCACCGCGCCCAGATGCCACTCGTGGGGAGTGAACAGCCAGGACCAGCCCAGGAGTTCGCCGTGCCGCAGGATCTCCACGACCGCGGGGCCGCGGCCCGGCACACGCACGTCGAGCGCGACGGTGCCGCTCCGGACGAACCAGAAGCGGTCCGCCCTGCCGCCCTCGTGGAAGAGGCGGGTGCCGACGGGGAAGTGGACCTCGTGCGCGAGCGCCATCAGCCGGTCGCCATGACCGGGCGGCAGCGTCGCGAGGACCCGGCTCTTCGTGATCATCTGTCTCTCCTGGTCTCGTTACCCACAGTTCTCCACAGTGGGCGGGCCACGCCGGGCAGCTTGGCCATGCCGGCCATGCCGGGCACGTGGTGCCGGCCCCTTTCACTCGTACTCGGCCGGGGGCCTGTCACAGCTTGCGCAGCCAGCCGTCCCCGACACCGTCCAGCGCTCGCTCGGACGGCTGGAGATGCGCGTCGTCGATCCGGTAGGTCAGCTCGTCGACGACGGACACCACTCCGTCGACCTGCTCCGCCAACCGCACGGCGAGAGGCACGTCGCTGCGCTTGTCCAGCTCTCCCCTGAGCGTCACGACGCCCTCGAAGACGCTGACCTCGATGGCGTCCCTGGGCAGCCAGAGCGAGCGGACCAGCACCTCGTTGACGACCTCGGCGCGGATCTCCGCGTCCCGCCGCAGGAAGACCCGCAGCAGGTCGTGCCGGGTGACGATGCCGACGAGACGGCCCGTCCTCGGGTCGGTGACGGGCAGCCGGTTCACGCGGTGCCGCGCCATGATCCTGGCCGCCTCGGTGACGGTGGCGAGCGGCCCCACGGTGACGGCGGGTGCCGACATGAGCTGACGGGCCGTCACTGCCTCGGCCTTCACGGCCGCCTTGCGCGCCCACCTGGGGAGGACCAGCCGTCGCAGCCACGGGGGCCGCTCAGGGCGGTCGAGTGCCTCTCGCCGCCGCTGCTCCCCTGTGGCCTGCCGGGCCATGAGGTCGCTCTCCGAGACGACGCCGAGCACACGCAGTTCCCTGTCCACGACCGGCAGCCCGCTGATCCGCCGGTCGGCGAGCACGGCGGCCACCTGCTTGAAGGTCGCACCAGGGCCCACGCGGGTGACGTCGCCGGTCATCACGTTCTCGATCCTGCGGTGTTTCATCGCGGTCACCTCTCCTCCGGTCTCCT
Organism: Streptomyces sp. NPDC054796; assembly: GCF_053611545.1. Classification (NCBI taxonomy): domain Bacteria; kingdom Bacillati; phylum Actinomycetota; class Actinomycetes; order Kitasatosporales; family Streptomycetaceae; genus Streptomyces; species Streptomyces sp. NPDC054796. The sequence continues at coordinate 72,866 of NZ_JBSHAO010000021.1, forward strand.
CCGGTCTTCTCCGGTCGCGGTCGCCGAGAACAGCGTCCGTCCGTGGCGAGGGGGAATCTCAGGGCCGCAGGGGGCCTTCGCGGGGTCCGACCGGCTCCGGTGCGGGGTCCGTGTTGCCCCCTCCGTACCGGGAGGGCGTGAGGTCAGCCGGCCGGGACGCGGGGCACGAAGGCGACGGGGCAGCGGGCATGGTGCGCGACCGTGTCCCCCACCGGGCCGAGGCGTCCGGGCGTGCTCCGGCCCACCACCAGCAGACCGGCACCCGCCGAGGCCCGAACCAGGGCCCGTGCCGGGCTGAGGCCACGCACATCGGCCAGGACCTGGACCCGCGGGTACCTCAGCCGCCACTCCCGCAACACGTGGGCCAGTGCCCGTACTTCCTCGTCCTCCCACACCGCGCGGTCCTCGCCGCAGACCGCGAACGGCTGCCACGGGTCGTCACGGGCAGCGGGGTTCCAGGCGTGCACTGCTCGCAGCCGGGTGCTGTGCCGCGTGGTGGTCGCGGTCGCGGTCGCGGCGAACGCGTATGCCATGACCGCGCCGTCCGGGGCACGGGCGTCCACGCCCACCACCACCTCCGACCGGCTCTGGACCGCTGAGGCCGCCGGGGTGGCCGGGGAAGCCGCTGTCCGTCCGCGCGGCTCCGGAAGTCCCTCCGGAAGTCCCGTCGGCACCAGCGCGATCGGGCACGTGGCCTGCGTCAGCGAAGCCAGCGCGGTGGAGCCGAGCAGCAGCCCGGGGAAACCATCAACGCCCCGCGTGGTGGTGCTGGCCGATACGGGGGCCGGTGACGGCGTTCCCCCTTCACAGCGCCAGGGCGAGGGCCGGACCGTGGCCGCCACGCCCGTCTCCCCCGCGGAGCGGGGAACCGCAGGAGGTGGTGCGGCCGAGCCGCTGCCCAGCGCTCATCACCCGGACACCGGGGGAGGGGCACCGGACCGGACGGTCCCGTACACATCGGCGGCGGCCCGGCGCTGGGCCCTCGTCGCGGCGACGAAGGACGCGGACACGGTAGTGGCCGCGCGGCGTCGCGGGCGCCGCCCCGCGTCGCCGTACGGAGCCAGGAGCGGCCGTAAGACCCTGGACGTGCTGCTGCGGATCTCGCACTGCCCGGTCACCGTCGTCCCTGTCTTCGACGGGCCTGCCGGTGACGGCGCGGGCGTCGGCTGAGCGGCCGTCGGCGGTGTGCGTCTCGGGGATCCGTGGGACGTATGCGGGATCGGGCAGCCTTCGGGGGCCATGGGAGGTCAGCGACTCTGGATGTTCCGGACGGCCTTCGGCAGCGGACGGAACTCCTTGAGCCCGGAGCCGGCGGCTCCGGCGGCGGCTCCCGCGAGCAGGACCGGGAGCGGGGCGGTCACGGCCGGATGACGTTCAGGCCCGCTTCGGCGGCGGCCTCGAAACCGTCGTCGATGGCGACGACTTCCCGTCCCATCGCGTCCAAGAGGGACGCGGCGATCGCCGCGCGCATCCCGCCGGCGCAGTGCACCCACACCGTGCCGCCCGGCACCTCGTCGGCCCGGCTGTGCAGCTCGTGGAGCGGAATGTGCACCGAGCCCTCGATGAAGCCCTCTCCGCGCTCGGAATCCCGTCGCACGTCCAGCACCACCACGTCCGTAAGACCGGCGGGACCGGCGAGACCGGCGAAGCGGGCGCGGGGGAAGGAGGCGAGCCGTTCCCCTTCGCGGACCCGGGCGGCCGGGCCTCCGGTGGTGGCGGCCGGGCGACGCGCCGCCCACTCGTCGTCCTCACGGACATCGACCCGCGTGAGCTGCCCGTCCACGGCGCGGCGACGGGCCTCGGCGGGAGACAGTTCGGCGGGGGTGCGGCCGTCGCCGGAACCCGGGCTCTGCGCCGAGGCGGGCAGAACCGTCCGGATCGCCTCGTAGTTCGAGGCGTGGGCGACGGCGATCTGCTGCCCCGTCATCGGGCAGACGTTCATCGCCTCCTCCCAATGGGAGGTGGACTCCCATTCCGCCACATTGACGAGGGAGAACCTGCTCCCTGGGACGATGGTGCGGAACATGTATGTCCGAATGAACCCGGGCTGAGCGGCCATCACTTCCGCGGCACCCTGCCAGGCGTCGAGATACGCGCTTTCCCGCTCCTCGCCGATCTCGATCGGAATGATCACGACGTGGCGATTTTCCATCTGCTGCCTCCTCTGTTCCACAAGGGAATGGTGTTCCGCGAGGGAACCGCGACTCCCGGCGTGCCGATCAGCACTTTCTGGGCGCAGCCTGCGCGCACACGCCCATGAGCGGCAAAGGCGTTTGCTGAATCGGCAACACGGCCGCGGGCGGTGCGTGATCCTGCCGGCCGTGTCACTCACCACAAAGGGCCCGCCAGCAAGCTGACGGGCCCTCATGAGCGATCGAGGCTGATTGTCCGCTGCTTCCCGCGGCAGGCGTCAGGCCGGGCCGGAGCCCTCCATGGCCTGGACGAGGGACCTGGGGCGCATGTCGGTCCAGTGGGTGTCGATGTACTCAAGTGCCTCGTCGCGGCCGGTCTCACCCAAGGCGGTACGCCAGCCCTCGGGGACGTCGGCGAACGAGGGCCACAGCGAGTGCTGCCCCTCGTCATTGACCAGGACCAGGTAGGTGCCGTCCGGGTCGTCGAAGGGATTGCTGCTCATCCGGTCACTCCTTCTCAGCGGATTCGTCTTCACCGGGGTGGTGTGACATTCGCAAACGACTCACGGGGAGAGGGGCGGCACAAGCCGGCACCCCGGCGCCCGTGCGTGGTCGGCCTCCTGGCCCCGGTGTCCGTGTCGACCGCATGCCGCTCGGTCCGCGCACAGGATCCGGCGGGAGGGCCAAGGTGAACACTTTACGTTGCGGGCGCTTCCAAACCTCTCCCACCTGCCTCTTTGGTGATCCGCAAGCAAACGTGAGATACAGCATATTGCCGCGTCTTTACTCGCCCATTGCCTGCCGTGTTTCGATGAGTCGGTCCGCTTCTTGATCGCTCCGACCACATCCGACGGCGTCGCCGGCACGGCACCGGCAGGACCGATGGGGATGCTCATTCTCATGCCCGAAAACCGACCTGAACTGCGACTCTCCGATGCTCAACTCGGGGTCTGGCTCGCGGAGCGTGCTGGCTTCAGCCGCCCCGGCGCCTATCAGTGGGCCGAGTACCTCGTCCTGGACGGAGACGTCGACGCCGGCCTCCTCGCCGCCTCGGTGACCAGAGCGGCGACCGACTGCGAGGCGGTCAACGTCCGCATCGTCGGGGCAACGGATTCTTCGCCCACGCAACCGCTTCTCCGGACCCCGGAACACACCGTCGAAGTGGTCGACCTCCGGGAGACGTCCGACCCGGACGCCGCCGCGCGGGAGTGGATGCGGGCCGCTCTGGCCGAGGCCGGAGGCAGCGACGCCGGGCCGCTGTTCCTGGGGGCGGTGCTGCGCGTCACCGACGACCGCACAGTGGTGTTCCACCGGGTCCACCACATCGCCCTCGACGGCGCGGGCATGGCCCTGTTCGCCGAACGTGTCGCCGAGGTCTACCGCTGCCTGTACGACGGGCGCGCCGTTCCGGAGTGCGACTGGAGCGGACTCCGTCCCCTGGTGCACGCCGAGGCCGCCTACCGGGAGGCGGCGGAACGCGCCGAGGACCGGGACTGGTGGCTGGAACGGCTGGCCGGAAGGCCGGACTTCTTGAGCCTCGGCACCCACCCGGCGCCGGCCACGGAGCACTCACTGCGGCTGACCAGGGTTCTGCCGGAGGAGGAGTTCGCCAGGCTGCGGGACGCCGCGCAACGGCTCGGACACCGCTGGACCCGGCTGCTCACCGCGGCGACCGCCGTCTACCTGCACGCGATGACCGGCAACCGTGATGTCGTACTGAGCCTGCCGGTCGCCGGCCGCCCGCCCGAACTCACCCGGGCCGTGCCCGCGATGACGGCCAACGTCCTGCCCCTGCGGTTGCGCGCCGACCCGTCGGCCACCGTCGGCGCCCTGCTCGACCAGGTCGCCGGGGAACTGCGGCTGGTGCGCCGTCACCAGCGTTACCGGGGTGAACACCTGCGCCGCGAGCTGGGCTACCCCGAGGACGGCAGAAGGTTCTTCGGCCCTGTGCTCAACATCCAGCGGTTCGACCGGCCGCTGCGGTTCGGCCCGGTGACCGCCACGGCCCACAACCTCCAGGCGCCACCGTCGGAGGACCTCTCGATCGTCGCCTACGACCGTGGCGACGGCGTGCTGCGCCTCGACTTCGACGCCAACCCCGACAACTACGGCGAAGACCTGCTGCACGACATCGCCGACCGCTTCCTGCACGTGCTGTGGCAGGTGGCGGACGCCGACCAGGACACACCACTGGCCCGGATCGCGCCGGCCACCGCGCCGGAGCGCCGGCACAGCGCCGCGCTGGGCACGGGCGACCGCACGACGGCCGCGCCCGCAGGGACGCCCGCAGGGACGGCCGTCGGCCGGTTCGCGGAACAAGTACGCCGCACGCCCGACGCGTTCGCGGTGCGCTCGGCGGAGACCGGTGAGCGGCTGACCTACCGCGAACTGGACGCGCGGAGTTCCGCGCTGGCCGCCGAACTCACCGCGGCCGGGGCGGGCCCTGAGCGGACCGTCGCCCTGCTGCTCGAACGGTCGGCCGACCTGGTCGTCGCGGCACTCGCGGTGGCGCGGACGGGTGCCGCCTACGTCCCGTTGCAGCGGGACGACGCGCTCTCCCGGCAGGAAGCGGTGCTCTCCGACGCGGGAGCGCGGGTGCTGCTCACCGACCGGCACACCGAGGGTGACCCCGTCGTGCCGCTGGCACGCGACCGTGGAGTGCGGCATCTGGACGTACGGGCAAGGACAAGGGGGTTCGGGGCCACGGAGCCGCGGGTCGCACCGGAAGCGCTGGCGTGCGTGATGTTCACCTCCGGCTCGACGGGACGCCCCAAGGGCGTCGCCATCACCCAGGGCAACCTCGCCGGGCTGGCCGCCGACCGGTGGTGGTCCGAAGGCGGCGCCGACCGGGTGCTGCTGCATTCGCCGCACGCCTTCGACGCGTTCAACCTGGAACTGTGGGTGCCGCTGCTGACCGGCGGCGAGGTGGTCGTCGCCGCACCGGGACGGCTGGGCCCGGCCGAACTGTCCCGGCTCACGGCCGGCACCGGGATCACCGGACTGTGGCTGACCGCCGGACTGTTCCACGCCATCGCCACGGAGGACCCCGCGTGCCTGGCCGGAGTGCGCCAGGTGTGGACCGGCGGTGACGTGGTGTCTCCCGCGGCGGTGCGCGCCGTGCGCACCGCGCTGCCGGAACTCACCGTCGTCAACGGGTACGGCCCCACCGAGACAACGGTGTTCGCCACCAGGGGCGCCGTCGGCGAGAGGGCGCCCGAAGACGCGGGATCCGAGGACGCCGGGTCCGAAGACGCGGGGCCGGTCCCCATCGGGACGCCGCTGGACGGCAAGCGGGTGCTGCTGCTCGACGACGCGCTGCGCCCGGTGCCACCCGGCGCGGTGGGCGAGCTGTACCTCGGGGGCGTCGGGGTGGCGCGCGGCTACCTGGGCCGGGCGGCCCTCACCGCCGAGCGCTTCGTGCCCGACCCCTACGGGCCGCCCGGCGCCCGCGTCTACCGCACGGGCGACCTGGCCCGCTGGAACCACGAAGGGCGGCTGGAGTTCGCCGGGCGCACCGACGGGCAGATCAAGCTCCGCGGCTACCGCATCGAACCGGGAGAGATCGACGCCGCACTGCTGGCCGAGCCCGGCGTGCGCCAGGCCGCGACGATCCTGCGCGAGGACCGGCCGGGAGTGCGGCGGCTGGTCTCCTACGTGGTCACCGAGGGTAAGGGCGAGGGCGACGCCGCCGCGCTGCGCGACGGTGTGGCGGAGCGGCTGCCGCCGTACATGGTGCCGTCGGCCGTGGTCGGGCTGGACCGGCTGCCGCTGACCCGCAACGGCAAGCTCGACCGGTCCGCACTGCCGGCGCCGGAGTCCGCGAGCACGGGCACGAGCACGGACACGAGCACCGGCACGGGCACAGACACAGGCACGGGCGGGGCTCCTCGCACCGCCGTCGAGCAGCGGCTGGCCGAGCTGTTCGGCGAGGTCCTCGGCCTGTCCGAAGTACCGGTCGACCAGGACTTCTTCCAGCTCGGCGGCGACAGCATCAAGGCGATCCAGCTCGCCGGAGCGGCCCAGCGTGCCGGTCTCGCCGTCGGCACCCCCGACGTGTTCCGCACCCCCACCGTCTCCGGCCTGGCCAGTGGCGTCGGAGCGGAGCAGCCGGAGACGGGGCAGCGGGTCGCGCTGGGCGACGCGGACGACCCCACGGTCCCGCTGACGCCCATCATGCACTGGCTGCGTGAACGCGGCGGCCCGGTCGACGGCTTCACGCAGTCCCTGACCGTACGCACCCCGGCGGGCATGACCGGGGAACAGGTGCGCGCGGTGGTGCAGGCGCTGGTCGACCACCACGACATGCTGCGGCTCTCGCTCACCACCACGGCGGGCGGCCTGTGGGCCCTGGAAGTGCGGCCGCGCGCCACCGTCGAGCTGAACCGGCAGGACACCGTGCTCGACCCCGGGCACGGGCGAGTGGTCGACGCACGCTGGCAGGACCGCGGCCCGGCGGAGGCGGGCGAACTGACCCTCACCGTGCACCACCTCAGCGTCGACGGTGTCTCCTGGCGCATCATCCAGGAAGACCTCCGGGCCGCCTGGGAGGCCGTGAGGGACGGGCGCACACCACGGTTGCAGCCGACGGGCACCTCCTTCCCCCAGTGGGCGAAGGCACTGGTCCAGTACGCGCACCACCCGTCCGTGCTGGAGGAGTTCGCCCGGTGGCAGCCGGACCTGCCGGACCTGCCGGAAGCACCGGTCCGGCCGGACCAGCCGCTCCCCGAGGATCCCCCCGTCGCAGACCGCGCGCTGGACCGCACGGTGGACACCGAGGACACCCGGCTCCGCCACTCCGTCACCCTCTCCGGCGCACTCACCGCACACCTGGTGACCGAGGCCACCGCCGCCTTCGACTGCTCGGTGCACGAGCTGCTGCTCACCGCGTTCGCCCTGGCCGCCGCCGACTGGCGGGAGGGCCCTGACACGCTGCTGGTGGATCTCGAAGGCCACGGGCGCGAGGAGTTCGCCGCCAACCTGGACCTGTCCCGTACGGTCGGCTGGTTCACCACCCTGTTCCCCGTGGTGCTCGACCCCGGATGCTCCTGGGCGGAAGCCCGCACCGATCCGGCCGCGCTGGACGGCGCGGTGGCCATGGTCAGGGCCTGCGTACGGGATGCCGCGCGCGCCGGACTGAGCCACGGGCTGCTGCGCCACCTCAACCCGCAGAGCGGCCCGGCACTGGCCGCCCGCCCGGCGCCGCAGTTCGCGTTCAACTACCTGGGCCGGTTCGACGTCGGCGGCGAAGGGGACTGGGCGGTGGTGGCCGACACCACCGTGTCCGGTCCTGACACCGGTGGCGGGCTGGCGATGGCGCACACCGTCGAACTGGACACGGTGATCGCCGACCACCCGGACGGCCCCCGGCTGGTGGCGAACTGGTCATGGCCGGGCGGGCTGCTCACCGAAGCACGGATCCGTGACCTCGCGGACCGGTGGTTCGACGTGCTGACGGCGCTGACGCGGAGGGCCCGCACCCGGGCGAAGGGCGAGCTGCCACTGCCGCCGCTGGCACAGGGGCTGCTGTTCCACTCGCTCTACGACCACGACGGCGCCGACCCCTACCTCGTCCAGTTCGTCTTCGACATCGGCGGACCGCTGGACCCCGCCGCGCTGCGCGACGCACTCCACCGCCTGCTGCTGCGCCATCCCCAGCTCTCGGCGGGCGTCCGGAACAGCCCGTCGGGACGTCCCGTCCAGGTGGTCGTACCGGACTTCGCCGTGGAGTGGCAGGAGATACCCGCGCACGAGGACCTGGAGCGTTTCCTCGACGCCGACCGCAGACGGCGGTTCGACCTGGCCAGCCCCCCGCTGGTCCGCGCTGCACTGCGGCACCGTGCCGGCGAACGGCACACCTTCGTACTGACCACGCACCACCTGCTGCTGGACGGCTGGTCCATGCCGGTCCTGATCGAGGAGTTGTTCGCGCTCTACGCAGGCCGCGCACTGCCACCCGCGACGCCCTACCGCGACTTCCTCGACTGGCTGTCGACAAGGGACTCCCGCGCGAGCGAGGCCGCCTGGCGCGCGCTGCTCTCCTCCGTCGACGGTCCGACGCTCGTCGGCGGCGCAGGGCGACGCGGTTCGGCCGCGGCCCGCCACCGGCTGACGGCCGAGCTGGACGAGGCCACCAGCGCACGCGTCGACGCCGTGGCACGGCAGCACGGGCTGACCGCCAACGTGGTCGTTCAACTGGCGTGGGCGGTCCTGCTCGGCGCCCTGACCGGCCGCGACGACGTGGTGTTCGGCGCGACGGTCTCCGGCCGCCCCGCGGAACTGCCCGGCTCGGAGCGGATCGTCGGCCTGCTGATCAACACCATCCCCGTACGGGTCCGACTCGACCCCCGCCTGTCGGTCGCCGAGTCCCTCGCGGAGCTGCGCGCCCAGCAACTGTCCATGCTGGACCACCAGCACGCCGACCTGACACGGTTGCAGTCGATCGCCGGGCACGCCGAACTCTTCGACACGGTCGTGGTCTTCGAGAACTACCCGATCGACGAGGACGGGCTGCGCGATCTCGTGCCAGGGCTGGAACTCAGGGACGTCCAGGGCCGGGACGGCACGCACTACCCGCTGACGCTGATCGCCATGCCGGGCGACGGCCGCCTGCGGCTCCGTCTCGACCACAGCACCGACCTGTTCGACGAGGAGGGCGCCCGCCGCCTCCTCGACCGCCTCGGCGCACTCCTCGACCGGATCACCGCCCGTCCGGAGGCAGGGCTGGGGCAGCTCGGTCTGCTGCTCCCGGACGAAGAGGAAAAGCCCGCGGACCGCGAAGCGGAACCCGTCCGTGGCGTGCAGCCCGCGCGCCACGCGCTGCCCGCGCTGTTCGAGGAGCAGGTGCGCCGACGGCCGACGGCCCCGGCCCTCACCTGCGGGGAGACCACCCTGTCGTACGGGGAGCTGAACGCGCGCGCTAACCGTCTCGCGCGGCTCCTCGTCGAGCGCGGGGCCGGCCCTGAACGCCTGGTGGCCCTGGTGCTCGGCCGTTCGACGGACCTCGTGGTCGCGGTGCTGGCCGTGCTGAAGTCGGGCGCCGGCTACCTGCCGCTGGACCCGGCACACCCCGAGGAGCGGGTGCGGCAGGTGCTGACCGACGCCGCACCCGTGCTCGTCGTGACCGGCGAGCCGCTCGCGGTCCCGCATCCGCAGATCGTGCTCGACGGCACCGAGCAGGGCGCCCCTTTCCCCGAGGGCGACCTCGGTCTGTCCCCGCACCCCGACAGCGTCGCCTACGTGATCTACACGTCGGGCTCCACCGGAGCCCCCAAGGGCGTCGTGGTGTCGCACCACAACGTCGTGCGGCTGCTCTCCGTGTCCGACGACCGGTTCGGATTCGGCGACGAGGACGTGCACACGCTGTTCCACTCCTACGCCTTCGACGTCTCGGTGTGGGAACTGTGGACGGCGCTGGGCCGCGGCGGCCGCCTGGTGATCGTGCCGGACGACGTCGCCAAATCGCCCCGGGAACTCGTGGGGCTGCTCGCCCGGGAAAAGGTGACCGCGCTGAGTCAGACCCCCTCGGCCTTCTACCAGCTCATGCGGGCCGAAGCGGAGGCCGCGCCGGGCGGGCTGCCCGCGCTGCGGGCCGTCGTGTTCGCGGGCGAGGCACTGGAACTCTCCCGCATCCGCTCCTGGCACGGCCCCGGACGGCCGAAGCTCGTGAACATGTACGGGATCACCGAGACCACCGTGCACTCGACCTACGCCGAGCTGACCGATCCCGACGAGACCGCCGGTGTCATCGGCACCGCGCTGCCCGATCTGCGGCTGCGTCTGCTGGACCACGCGCTGCGGCCTGTCCCGCCGGGCTGCACGGGCGAGATCTACGTGGCCGGTCCCGGAGTGACACGCGGGTATCTGGGGCGGCCCGGTCTCACCGCGGGCCGTTACGTCGCCGACCCCTTCGGCGCACCCGGAGCCCGGATGTACCGTTCCGGTGACCTCGCACTGCGGCGGGCCGACGGCACACTGGAGTACCTGGGCCGCGCCGACCAGCAGGTGAAGATCCGCGGATACCGGATCGAACCCGGAGAGATCGAGCGGGTCCTCGAACAGCACCCCGCCGTGGAGCGCGCCGTGGTCCTCGCCGACGCGGACCCCGACGGCGGCAGACTGCTCTGCTACGTCGTGACGAAGGGGGAGGCGGCCCCCGCAGCGACCCCCGCCGGACTGCGCGAGTACGCCCGGACGGTCCTGCCCGCGCACATGGTGCCCGCGTTCGTCCTGCCCGTCGACGGGATCCCGCTGACAGGCAACGGCAAGCTGGACCGCCGGGCCCTGCCGCGACCGGAGACCGCGCTGCCGGTGAGCCGCCCGCCGGCGACCGCACGCGAACGGCTCCTGTGCACGCTGTTCGCCGAGACACTGGGGGTCCCCGAAGTCGGCGCGGAGGACAGCTTCTTCGACCTCGGCGGGCACTCACTGCTGGCCACCCGCCTCATCAACCGGGTGCGGGCCGAGACCGGCCACGAGCTGAGCATCCGCGCCCTCTTCGACGCCCCCGTCGTCGCCGACCTCGCGCGGTGCCTGCCGGAGCAGCCGGACGGCGCACCCCGGGCCCGGCCCGCCGCGACTGTACGCCCGGAGCGGATACCGCTCTCGCCCGCGCAGCGCCGGCTGTGGTTCTTCAGCAAGTTCGCCGGGCCCAACCCGGTCTACAACATGTCCTTCGCGGTCCGGCTGAGCGGCCCCCTGGAGGCGGAACACCTGCACGCGGCCCTCGGCGATGTGCTCGTCCGGCACGAGAGCCTGCGCACCACCGTCACCGAGACCGACGGCGAGCCCTGCCAGCACATCGGCACGGCGGAGACGCTGCCGTTCGAGAGGGTGACCACGTCGGAGGCCGAACTGCCCGGCCTGCTCGCCGAAGCGGCCACCCACGTCTTCGACCTCACCGTCGAACTCCCCGTCCGCGTCCTGCTCTACGAGACCGCACCCGAGCGGTACGTGCTGCTGATCCTGCTGCACCACATCGCCGCCGACGGCTGGTCGCTGGGCCCACTCGCCCGCGACCTGTCCACCGCCTACCGGGCCCGCCTCGCCGGCGAGGCCCCGCGATGGGCGAGCGAGCCCGTGCAGTACGCGGACTACGCGCTCTGGCAGCGGGGGCTCGACCTCGACGCCGGGATCGCCTACTGGACCGAGACCCTGCGCGGCGCCCCGGAGGTGCTGCCGCTGCCGTTCGACCACCCCAGGCCGCCGGTGTCCGCGCACCGAGGGGAGACCGTCGCCTTCGCTCTGGACGCCGATCTGCACACACGGCTGGAACGGCTCGCACGGTCCACCGGCACCAGCCTGTTCATGGTGACGCACGCCGCGATCGCGGTGCTGCTGTCGCGGCTCGGCGCCGGTGCGGACATCCCCATCGGCACACCGGTGGCCGGGCGGCACGACGAGGCGCTGCACGACACCGTCGGCTGCTTCGTCAACACGGTGGTGCTGCGCACCGACCTCAGCGGCACACCGACGTTCGCCGAACTGCTGGAGCGGGTCCGCGCCACCGACCTCGACGCGTTCGCCCACCAGGAGACGCCGTTCGAGCAGGTGGTCGAGGCGGTCAACCCGCCGCGCTCACTGTCCAGCCACCCGGTCTTCCAGGTGATGCTGGCCTTCCAGGACACGCCGCCCGCGGTGTTCGACCTGCCGGGCCTGCGGGCCGAGCCGGTCGCAGCGCACGGTGGCGCCTCCCGCATGGACCTGCTGTGGAGCCTGCGCGGGCACCACGGCGACGACGGTGCGGCGGCCGGTGTCGAAGGCGAGCTGGAGTACGACACCGAGCTGTTCACCCCGGCCTCGGCGCGGCTGCTGCTCGCGCGCCTGGAAGGAATCCTGCGCGCTGTGGTGGCGGACCCGCACCGCCGCGTCGCCGACCTCCCGGTCCTCGTCGCGGGTGAGCACGAGCGGCTGACCGGCCACTGGAACTCCACAGCCCACGACGTTCCCGGGGCCACCGTGGCCGACCTGTTCGCCGCCCAGGTGCTCCGCACCCCCCACGCACCAGCCGTACGGCACGGGGACACCGTGCTCACCTACCGGGAGCTGTCGGAGCGGGCGGCCCGCACGGCGGCGCGGCTCCGCGCCCGCGGCGCAGGGCCCGGCAGCCTGATCGCGCTGGAGCTGCGGCGCGACGCCGAACTGCCCGCAGCGCTGCTCGCGGTCCAGTCGATCGGTGCCGCCTATCTGCCCGTCGACCCCTCGCTGCCGCCGGAGCGGACCGCGGCGCTGCTGGCGGACGCCCGCCCCCTGCTGGTGGTGCGCAACGCCGACGGCCCCACCGCCGACGGACCCGCACCCGACGAGCTCACACCCGACGGGCTCACCGTCACCGCCGGGTCAGACGACCCGGCGTCCGTACCGGAGAACACCGCGTACGTGACGTACACCTCGGGCTCCACCGGGCGGCCGAAGGGCGTCGTCGCGCCCCACAGCGCGCTGACCAACGTGGTGCTCGCCCTGCGCGAGCAACTCGCGGTCGGCCCCGAGGACCGCGTACTGGCCGCAGCCCCCGCGAGCTTCGACATGTCCAAGCCCGAGCTGTACCTCCCCCTGGTCACCGGTGCCACGATGGTGCTCGCCGGTGAGGGCGCGCTGCGGGACCCGGACGAGCTGTCGGCACTGCTCGACCGCCACCGGGTCACCGTGATGCAGGCGACCCCGTCGCTATGGCAGACCCTCGTGACGCGACGCCCTGACCAACTGCGCCGCATACGCGCGGTCGTCGGCGGCGAACCCGTACCGCCGGAGCTGGCCGGGACGCTGACAGGGCGTACGGCGTCCCTGCTTGCCTGCTACGGCCCGACCGAGACCACGGTCTGGTCCACCACCCACACGGTGGGCCGCGTGACGACCGCAGCCGTGCCCCTCGGGCGTCCCCTGCGGAACACCCGGTGCCATGTGCTCGACGCCAGGCTGCGGCCGGTACCACCGGGCGTGACCGGCGAACTGTACGTGGCCGGTGCGGGCGTGGCCACGGGCTATCTGCACCGCCCCGGCCTCACGGCGACCCGGTTCGTCCCCGACCCGTTCGGCCCGCCGGGAGACCGGATGTACCGCACCGGCGATCTCGCGTCGTGGACCGCCGACGGGGTGCTGCGCTTTCACGGGCGGACCGACGACCAGGTGAAGATACGCGGTCACCGCGTCGAGCTGGGAGAGGTCGAGGCGGTGCTGGCCCGCCACGACGACGTCGAAGCCGCCGCGGTGGCCGTGCACGACCGGGGGGCCGACGACCGCCGCCTGGTCGGCTACGTCGTCCCCACCGGCGCCGATCCCACCGGCGCCGACCTGGACTCGGTGAGCGCACACCTGGCCCGGCACCTTCCTGACTACATGGTGCCCGGCCGCCTGCTCGCGCTGGACCGGCTCCCCCTCAGCACCAACGGCAAGCTGCTGCGCGACCGGCTGCCCGAACCGGACTGGGCAGCGGTGCGGGACTCCCCGCCGCCTTCGAGCCTCCGCGAGCACCTGATGTGCGAACTCTTCGCCGAGGTGCTGGACCTGCCCAGGGTCGGCCCCGGGGACAGCTTCTTCGAACTGGGCGGGCACTCGCTCCTGGCGGCACGGCTGACCGACCGGGTGCGGAACGTGCTCGGGCTGGAACCGACACTCCGGAACGTCTTCGAGGCGGCCACCCCCGCCGCGCTGAGCCGCCTGCTGGACCGCACACCCGCCACCCCCGCACCCGCAACCCCCGCACCCGCCCACCTCGTGCCGTTCCGGGCCGAAGGACCGGCGGGGCCGGTCTTCTGCGTCCACCCGCTCAGCGGGATGAGCTGGCTGTACTCGGGACTGCTGCGGCACATCGGCCGCGACCATCCGGTGTACGGCATCCAGGCCGAGGGCCCCGGGGGAGTGGCGGACCTGCCGGGCACCGTCGAAGCGATGGCCGAGCGCTATGTGGACCTGGTGCGCTCAATCCACCCCGGCGGCCCCTGCCACCTGGTCGGCTGGTCCTTCGGCGGGCTCGTGGCGCACGCGATGGCGGTACGGCTGCACGAACTCGGCGAGCCGCCCGGGTCGCTGTTCCTGGTGGACACGGTCGCAGGTGACGGAGCAGGTACCGGAGCCGGACCGGAGGCGCCCGTCGACGACCGGCGCGTGCTCAGGGTGCTGCTGACGGCGGCGGGGTTCGACGACGAGCGCATAGCCTCGACGGACCTGGACTTCGACACCGTCTCGGCACTGCTGCACCGGGAGGGCAGTGTGTTCGCCCGGTTCACCGAGGACGACATCAGCCGCGTCATCGAGGTGTCGCGTCACAACGACAGGCTCACGCGGGCCTACCGTCCACCGCGCTGCCCAGGGGACACCACCTACGTCGAAGCGGCGCCGGACGGGCCGCGCCGGGTCCCGCACCACGAGCTGTGGCGGCCCCACGTCGGCGGCGACCTGACCGTCCGTCATGTCACCGCGTCGCACCACCGCGTGATGCAGCCGCAGCACGTGGACGAAGTCGGAGCACACCTCCGCGACCTGCTGAGGAGGCGGAGTTGACCAGCGCGGAGACCAGCACCGTGCCCGGTGCACTGGCCGAGCTGCCCGCCGGTACCCGGGTGGTGATCCGGCTGCCCAACGGCCGAGGACTGGCGGACGTGCTGCTCGCCTGCTTCGACCTGCGCCTCGTCGCCGTACCGCTGCACCCGCGCACCACCGCCCGAGCGGTGGCCGGCATCGCCGGACGCGTCTCCGCCGCAGCGCTGGTGGACGCCGACGGCCTGCACCGCACCGGTCTGCCCGACGTGCACACGGCCCCGGACGACCTCGCCTTCATCATGTTCACCTCGGGCTCCACAGGCCCGCAGAAGGGGGTCATGCTCAGCCGGCGTGCGGTACTGGGCAACGCGTCCAGGACCGCGGCGCTGCACGGGCTGGCACCCGACCGGCCCCACGGCACCTGCCTCCCGCTCTACCACTGCAACGCGCTGGTGATGTCGCTGCTCGGCACACACCTCACCGGCACACCGCTCACCCAGCAGGCCGCCTTCGACCCGGCCGGCTACTTCGGGGCGCTGGACGCCGCAGGAGCCAGGACCGCCTCCATCGTGCCCGCACTGCTGTCGGACCTGCTGGAGGAAGGACCCGACTGGCCGGAGAGCCTGGAGTACCTGATCACCGCGGCGGCGCCGCTGACCACCGACCTCGCCCGCCGCTTCCACCGCCGCTACGGGCCGCGCCTGCGGCAGGGCTACGGCCTCACCGAGGCGGTCAACTTCAGCTTCACCATGCCCCGGCTCGACGACGCGGAGTTCCGCGAACAGTATCTGGAACACGTACCCCCGGTCGGTGCGCCGCTGCCGGACACCGAACTGCGGCTGGAGTCCGGCGAAGTCTGGATCAGAACCCCCGACCTGATGACCGGCTACTGGCAGGACAGCCGGACCACAGCGGCCACGGTCACCGAAGACGGCTGGCTGCGCACCGGCGATCTCGGCGAACTGCGCGACGGCCTGCTCGTGCTGCGCGGACGCGCGGGCGAGCGCATCAACCGGGGCGGGGAGAAGCACTACCCGCTCGACATCGAGCACGGCTGGCGCCGGGCGGGACTGTCCGGCAGGTTCGCGGCAGTCCCGGTGGACGAACCCTCGCTCGGCCAGGACATCGGGCTGATCGCCACGGAACAGCCCGTCTCCGCCGTACGCGAACTGTACGAGCGGGCGCCGCTGCGCCCCGCAGCGGTCCAGTTCGGCGGGTTCCTCGCGACGTCCACCGGCAAGCCCCAGCGCAAGGCGATGAGCCGGGCCCTCACCACCCGCCGGCTGGCCTCCGCACGGTACGAACGACTGCTGCGCCACGCCGCGGCCACCGCCCGCGACCTGCTGCGCTCGGGAGCCCGCCACCACGGTCTGCGCGCACTGGCCGCACAGGCCGACGGCCACCCGGCAGCGGGAGCGGGAGCGGCACCGGGAGCGGGACCGGGAGAGGACGCCGTTCTCGACGCCCTCGACTTCATGCGGAAGCACTGGCACGACGAGGACGGCGCGGAACTGTCCCGGGCCAAGGCCCACTGGCACACGACGCTGCTCACCGGATGGCCCCTGGCGGAGCACGCGGAACTCGCCGCCGAAGTGGCCGCCTGCCACGGCCACGAGACACCGCCGGTGCCGTTCGGAAGCGAGGCGCGACTCGGCGGCGGCACGCTGCTCGTGCTCCCGCACGGACCCGCTGCCGACGGCCCCGGCTGGCCGCTGGGCCCGCTGCTGGCCTTTCTGAACGGTTCCACCGAGGAGGAGGAAGGCGAGCCGGACCGCTGGACGCGGCTGACCCGGCTGCGCGACCGCGGATTCCCGACAACGGGCTGCTCGGTGCTGCGCGCCGGGCGGCACGACCTGGGCGGCGTGCTGTGGGCACGGCAGCCGGACCCCGGACCGATCGACGAGCACACTGGAGCGACTGGATGACGCAAAGCACCGAAACGCCCGGCCGGACGAACCGGATGAAGGAGTCTCCCGACCACGAGGACGAGATCCTCGACGTCGAGCGGCATCAGGACCCCTCCCGGAACCGGCTGACCCCCGTGGTGCGACTGCCACCGGACGTCGCCCTGAGCGTGGTGGAAGCGCTCGCCGGCCTGGTCCGGGCGGCACACCGCACGGAGCGGGAGCGGCCCACCCCCGCCGGCGTGCTCAAGCAGGCGCAGGAGTTCGAGGAGGGCGACGTCTTCATGCTGGAGCCCCCCTTCGAGGGCTACTTCGCCGACCGCTACCTGATGGACTTCTACGACACCGCCGAACGCGACATCTGCTCGCGCATGCATCTGCACACCGGGTTGCGGTTCGTGCGGATGATGACGGGTCCCGAGACCACGATCCGGGTCTCCAGCCTGTCCCCGATATCCGTACGCCCCGCGACGGGGGACTGGGCGGGCCCGATGAGCACATTCACCGACGCGCTGCCCGGTACGCCCGCCGGGGTGCACCGGGACCGGCACAACGTCATCGTGCCGCCGAACTCCTGGGTGGACATGCAGATCCCGCGGGGGGTGTCGCACCAGTTCAACGCGGTCGGTCCGAACGCGGTGATCGACTCGGTGCACCCGGAGGAATCCATCGAGACACTGCGCGAGGGAATGTCGGGCTACCGGATGATGGCCCAGACCATCTTCCTCGCCAAGGACAAGAGCCCTGCCAGCACCTGCGCCGACACCACCGCACCGGCCGACACCCCGCACCCCTGACCACGACACCCCGCACCGGAGCGGCGTCGACCGGGTCCGGGAACCCGGTGCGTTCCCCTCCGCGTGGTGGCGGAAGTGGTGACGCCGGTCGTGCTGTGAACGTCCCGCCACGTGGGTGCCCCGGCCACCGGGCGGGGCACCCACGTGGGCGGGGTCAGGAGTGGGTGGGGATGGGTGCGGTGGTGGTCCTGCGGCGGGAGACGACGACGGTGGCGGTGCCGGTCAGCAGGGCCACGACCGCCGCCGCGAGCACGGCCGCGGCGGGAAGCGGGGTGCCGGTCGAGGCGAGTGCGGAGTCCCCGGTGCCGCCGACGGTCGCGGCGGCGCTGCCCGAGGTCCCCGAGGAGCCGGAGGTGTCCGAGGCACCTGCGGTGCCGGTGCCGCCGCCGTTGTCGCCGCCGGGCAGGGTGGCGTCCTCGTCGAGGGAGATGTTCACGGTGACCGGGTCGAGGGCTTCCCCGGCCTCATAGAAGCCGCCGAACGCCTTGGCGCCGTCGGCGGTGAGCTTCGCCGGTGTCCCGGAGAGGGTGAGGATGCCGTCCTTCGCCGCGAGGTCGCCCTCGGGCAGGTCCAGGGTGGCGAGCGCCAGGCCGTCGTAGGTGGAGACCTCGTGCGTGGTGCGGTCCTTGGCGCGTACGTCGGCCGCCAGGGTGCCCTTGCCGTCGGCGACGGTTACCGCGAGGCCGCTGAGCTTGAGGTCGAGGGCGTAGGAACCGTCGGACTCCTTGTGCCCGAGGAAGCGCACCGAGCCCTGGAAACCGGCCGACAGCTTCTGGTCCGCCGAGTCGAAGGAGCCTTCGGCCCCGGAGAAGCGGTAGACGGAGCCGGACTCGGCCGCGCCGTCGGCCAGTTCGATCCTGCCCGAGGCGATGGGCCCGGTGACGTAGGAACGGAAGGACTCCTTGACGCCCCAGTCGAGGTTCCCGTCGACCAGGGCGCCGTCCTCGGCCGCGGTACCGGACGAGGGGGTGTCCGCTTCCGTGCCCCCGGTGCCCGATGTGCCGCCGGCACTGGACGAACCGCCGGTGCTGCCCGAGCTGCCCGAGCCGGACGAGCTGCCCGTGCTGGAAGAGCCGCCGGAACCGCCGGAGGTGGTCCCGCCGGACGGGTCGGCGGGGCCGGGGTCCTCGCCCGCCGCCGTGGTCATGGCCAGCGTCGCCGGGTCCAGTTCGGCGCCCTCCTCGTAGAACCCGGCGAACGCCTCGGCGCCCTCCGCCGTGAGGGTGGCGGGTATGTCCGCGAGCACCGTGCTGCCGTCCTCGCCCTGGCCGGGTGTGACACCGTCGAGGGCGAGGTCGGCCAGGGGCACGTCCTGCTCGGCGGAGTGCTCGCCGTTGTTGTCGCTCTCCACGTCGGCGGTGAGGGTGCCGGAGGTGGTCGTGGTGTCCACCTTCAGGTCGCTGAGGGTGATGTCGAGCGCGCCGTGGTGGCCCTCGAAACGCACGGAGCCCTTCACCGTGGCGGACGCGGCGTGCGTCTGGGAGTCATAGGTGCCCTTGGCGTCGCCGAAGGTGAACACGCCGTTGTCCGCGGCCTGTTCGGCGCCGTCGGACACGGTGATCTTCCCGTCGGCTATCGGGCTCGTCAGATATCTGCGGAAGGACTCCTTGACGCCCCATGTGAGGGAGCCGTCCACGATCTGCGAGGGCGACGCGGCGGCGCCGTCCTCGGCGGCGTGTGCGGGGAGTGCGGTGAAGGCGGTGCCGCAGACGAGGGCCGCGGTGGCGGTGGCGGCGGCGAACGCCAGGGGGCGTCGGGGTGTGGGTGTGGACATGGCCGGTTCTCTCCTCGGTGGTGTCTCGGGGGTGTGGCGGGACGGGGGGTGCGGGGCGTGTTCGCGGCGGGGGAGCGGGTTGGAGCGGGTGCTCCGTCCGACGCGACGGGCCGAAGCGGGCGGTGCCAGGGTGTGCCGGGGCGTGCGCGGCCGAGGTCAGCCGGTGCCGGATTCGTCGGCCGCCCGCGCGGCGCGGGCGCGGCGGCGCAGCAGGAGGACGCCGCCCGCCGTGAGGGCCGCGAGGACGGCCGCGCCCGCGGCGACGTAGGCGGTGACCGGCGCGGCCGTGTCCTCGGTGGCCGACGTGGAACGGTCGTCGGCGGCGCCTTCGGCGCGTGGGGAGGTGTCGCTGCCCAGATCCGGCAGCGCTGGCAGCCGGGCCTCGCCGGTCACCGCGACGGACAGGGTGACCGGATCCATGGCGGTACCGGCCGGGTAGAGGGAGGCGAACGCCTTCGCGCCGCGTGCGGTGAGCTTCGCGGGGGCCTCACCCACGGTGGCGAGCCCGTCCTCCGGTTCGAGGTCACGGGCGGGGAAGGTGACGAGCGGGACCTCCGTGTCGGTGGTGCCCTCATGGGTGACGTCGGCCGCGAGGGTGCCGCTGTCCTCGGCCACCCGCACCGTGATCCGGCTCAGCTTCAGATCCAGGTCGTGCCCCGTGAAGCGGACGCTCCCGGCGAAGCGGGCCGTCAGCGTTCCGTCGTCCTCGTCGTAGGTGCCGGTGCCCTCGGGGAAGCGGAAGACGGCGCCGCCGTCGCGTGCCCCGTCGGCCGTCTTCCAGCGTCCCTTGGCGACGGGGCCCGTGACGTATTCGCGGAACGTGCGCCGTACGCCCCAGTCGACGGCGGCGTCCTCGAAGCCGCTGCGCGCGTCCTTCCCGTTCTTCGCCTTCTTCTTGCCGTCCTCCTTCTTGCCCTTGTCCTCGGAGTCCTGGCCGGACGAGTTCCCGTCCCCGGTCTTCGGGGCGGACTCGACGACGTCGACGGAGAGGCTGACGGGATCGAGCGCGGTGCCGTCCGAGTAGTAGCCCGCGAATGCCTTGGCGCCGTCGGACGTCAGGGTCGCGGGGACGTTGTTCAGCGCCACGGGGCTGCCACCGCCGCGCATGTCCACACCGGACAGGTTCAGCCGGGCGAAGGGCACCTGCGCGGAGCGTGTCACCTTCCCCGAGCCGCGGGCCTTGCTGACCAGGTCGGCGTACAGGGTGCCGGAGCCGCCCTCGGCGCGGACGGTCGGGCGGCTGATGCGCAGGTCGAGTTCGTTGCCGCCGTCGGGCCCTTTGTGTCCGGTGAAGTGGACGCCGCCCTCGAACGCCGCGTGGAAGGCGCCGGTTTCCGGGTCGTAGCTGCCGCTCGCCGAGTGGAAACGGAACCGGTTGCCGCTGGTCGTCGACGCGCCGTCCGTAGGCGTGTGACTGCCCTGCGCTATGGGCCCCGTCACATAGTTCTGGAAGGAGGATTTGATGCCCCAGTCGAGCCGGCCGCCCCGCACGGTGCGGCTCTCCGCGTGTGCGGCGGATGCCGGGAGCAGGGCTCCGAGCAGGACCGCCAGTGTGGTCAGCGCCACGGCGGCGCGTCTGTAGGGGCGCATCATGTGCCTTTCTCCCGGGGGACGGACGGGGCGGAGCGGAGGAGGCGGACGCACCTCCGGCACGGGCACACCTGAAGCCAGCCCCAGGCACGCCGGAGGATCGCCGGGTAAGGGAAGGCTAACCTAAGCTATGGTCGTCGGGAACTGCCAACATGACGACAGGACGGTGGACTTCGGTGCGCATGCCACGACTGGGCGCGGCCGCTGCCGCGGCACTGGCCCTGCTGCTTCCCCTCACCGGCTGCGCGCAGGGGGGAACGAGCCCCGTCGCGGGCGAGGCCAAGGGGAAGGCCGCCGCCTCCGCCGCGCCCGCCGACCGCGTGGAACCCCTGTCCGGCGACCCCGCACCGCGCCTGCCCGCCACCGTGGAGGGCGACGACGGCCGTCGTGTGACGGTGCGTCAGGCAGAGCGCATCGTGCCCCTCACCGGCAGCATCAGCGAAATCGTCTTCACCCTCGGCCTCGGACCGCGCGTGGTCGGCCGCGACATCACGGCCACCTTCGAACAGGCCGCGAAACTCCCCGTGGTCACCCGCGGCCACGAGGTCTCGGCGGAGAGCGTGCTCTCCCTCCGGCCGGATGTCGTCCTCGCCGACTCCACCACGGGACCGGCCCAGGCCCTCGACCAGATCCGCTCCGCCGGTGTCCCCGTCGTCGTCCTCGAAGCGGCCAAGGAGCTGACGGACGTGGCGGACCGGATCACACGGGTCGCGACGGCACTGGGTGTGCCCGACGCGGGCAAGGCACTCACGAAGCGCACCGACCGGAGGATCGCCGCAGCGCGCGAGAAGATCCCCGCACACCACGAGAAGCCCCGCGTGGCGTTCCTGTACGTGCGCGGATCGGCGTCCGTGCATCTGATCGGCGGGCGCGACTCGGGCGCGGGGTCGCTGCTGGAGGCGGCCGGTGCCCTCGACGCGGGCACGGAATCGGGGCTGACGAAGGACTTCACCCCCATCACGAGCGAGGCGCTGGCGAAGGCGGCACCGGACGCGTTCCTCGTCATGACGAAGGGGCTGGAGTCGGTAGGCGGCGTGGACGGCCTGCTCGAACTGCCCGGCGTCGCCCAGACACCCGCCGGGCAGCGGCGCCGTGTCGTCACCGTCGACGACGGCGTACTCCTCAACTATGGCCCGCGCACCGATCAGGTCCTCACCTCTCTGGTGCGCCAGCTCTACCGGGACGGCGACCGGTGAGCCGCGCCACCACCGAGCCGGACCCGCACACCACCGGCTCCCCTCACCACGGGGAGCCGGACCCTCACCACGGGGAGCCGGACACCCGTCACGGCGAGCCGGATGCCGCACACCCCGAAGCGGAACCGCCGCGCGCACCCGCACCCGCACCCGTACCCCGCCGCTCGCGCGCGGCGCTCCTCACCTCCGGCCTCGTGCTCGCTCTCCTCGCCCTCGCGTTGCTCTCCGCGGCCCTGGGCGCCTACCGCATCCCGCTCGGCGACGTCACCGCATCGCTGTTGCACCGTGCCGGGGCGGGCGGCCACCCGCTCGACAGGGTGGCCGAGAGCGTGCTGTGGGACGTACGCCTGCCGAGGGTCGCACTGGCCCTGCTCGTCGGCGCCTCCCTGGGCACCGCGGGCGCGCTGATGCAGGGTGTGTTCGGCAACCCCCTGGCCGAGCCCGGCGTCATCGGGATCTCCTCGGGCGCGGCCGTGGGCGCCGTCGCCTCGATCGCCCTGGGGCTCACCTTCCTCGGCACCTGGACGGTGACCGTCGCGGCCTTCGTGGCCGGTCTGGTGACGGTCCTCCTCGTCTACGCGCTCTCCCGCTCCGGCGGACGCACCGAGGTGGTCACCCTCATCCTCACCGGGATCGCCGTGAACGCCTTCGCGGGCGCCCTGATCGGTCTGCTGATCTTCTTCGCCGACAACGCGCAGGTCACCCAGATCACGTTCTGGCAACTGGGCTCCCTGGCCCAGGCGACCTGGCCCAAGGTGCTCGCCGTGCTCCCCTGCGCGGCCGTGGGCCTGGCCGTGGCGCCGTACTACGCGCGACGGCTGGACCTGCTGGCCCTGGGGGAGCGTTCGGCGCGGCACCTGGGCGTGGACGTCGAACGGCTGCGGATCGTCCTGGTGGTGGCGGTGGCGCTGCTGACCGCGGCTGCCGTGGCGGTCGCGGGAATCATCACCTTCGTCGGCCTGGTGGTGCCGCACCTGCTGCGCATGGCCGCGGGTCCTGGGCACCGCTTCCTGCTCCCCGGAAGCGCCCTGGGCGGCGCCGTGGTGCTCCTCGGCGCCGACCTCGCGGCCCGTACCGTCGCCGCTCCGGCGGAACTTCCGCTCGGTGTGCTCACCGCCCTGCTGGGCAGTCCGTTCTTCTTCTGGCTGCTGCGCAGGACCCGTCGCGGACAGGGAGGCTGGGCATGAGCGCACCCCGACCGTCACCCCGGCACACCGGTGCCCCGGACTCCCCGCCCCTCCCGCCCCTCCCGCCCCTCGCGCCCGGTGTGCTGCGGCTGCTCGCCCGTCGTCTGCGCGGCCTGCTCGCCGCTCGCCGTCACGGAAGCGGACGCGAGGTGGCCGGTGCGCGGGACGCGAAGGCGACGACGTCCCGGATACGCGCCCGCGTGCTCTGCCCGCGAGGACACCGCAGGCCGCCCGAACCGCCCGCACCCGGTGAGGTGCTGGCCCGCACCGAGCACCTCGGGGTGCTGCGCGGCGGGCGGAGGGTGCTGCACGACGTCGGCCTCACCGTCGGCGCAGGGGAAGTGCTGGCACTGGTGGGCCCCAACGGCGCCGGAAAGTCGACGCTGCTGGCCGCCCTCGCGGGAGACCTGGCGGCCGACACCGGCACGGTCACCCTCGCGGGACGCCCCGCCGCCGACTGGAGCGCGCCGCAACTGGCGATGCGGCGCGCGGTGCTTCCCCAGTCCGCTGAACTGTCCTTCCCCTTCCCCGTGTCGGAGGTCGTCCGCATGGGGCGCGCCCCCTGGGCCGGCACCGCACGTGAGGACGAGGACGAGGCGGCGGTGGGCGCGGCGATGGAGGCGGCGGAGGTGACCGCGCTCGCGCACAGGCCGTTCCCCACTCTCAGCGGAGGCGAGCGGGCCCGCGTGGCGCTGGCCCGGGTGCTGGCACAGCGCACCGCGCTGCTGCTGCTCGACGAGCCCACCGCCGCGCTCGACCTGCGCCACCAGGAACTGGTGCTGCGGGTGTGCCGCCGCGAGGCCGCGGCGGGCGCCGCCGTGGTCGTGGTCCTGCACGACCTGGGCCTGGCCGCGGCCTACGCTGACCGTGTGGCACTCCTGCGAGCGGGACGGATCGCCGCGCTGGGGCCGCCCGCGCGGGTGTTCACCGAGCCGCTGCTGAGCGAGGTGTACCGGCAGCCGGTGGAGGTCCTCGCGCACCCGCGCTCCGGAACACCGCTGATCGTCCCGCACCGCGAACCGCCGCCCTCAGAAGCGACCCAGCGGCGCGGCTGAAGGACCGTCAATCCCCGTGCATCACATGCTGGTTGACCCGCCCCGGCCGAACGGGAGCGGCGCGGGCCGCTCCCGCCGCGTGGGGCCGGACCTCGACCGGCGGGTCAGACCTCGACCAGCACCTTGCCCCGGTTGGCCTCCCGGTGCACGTACAGGCTCTGGTAGGCCGCCGGGATCTCGTCGAAGCCCTTGCGCACGGTCTGGTCGTAGTGCAGCTCGCCGCGCCGGACCAGCCCGCCCAGTTCCCTGTGCATCTCGGCCAGCAGCGGCTCGGTGAACCACTCCTGGGCGAAGATGCCGCGGATCGTGGTGCGCGGGAACATGATGTACGGCAGCAGGCGCGGCCCGGTCAGTTCGCCGTTCACCGTCGTCGCCCACTGCCAGCAGACCGCGACCTGACTGTCCACATTGAGCATGGTGAACACCGCGTCGGTGATCGAGCCGCCGAGGTTGTCGAAGTAGCGGTCGACCCCGTTCGGAACGGCGAGCAGCAGCGCCTCGCGGACCTTCTCGGCGTCGTCCGCCTGGTCGTACAGCACGACGTCGTCGAAGCCCAGCTCCCTCAGATACGCGGCCTTGTCCGGCGACGCGGTGGTACCGACCACCCGGCGGGCGCCCGCGCGCTTGGCGAGCTGGCCCGCCAGCGTGCCGACAGTTCCGGAGGCGCCGCTGATCAGCACGGTGTCGTCCGGCCGGATGGTCATGAAGTACTTGAGTGTGCCCCAGGCCGTCAGGCCGGGCGCGCCCATGATGCCGAGCGCCGTGGACAGCGGCAGTGTCTCGTCGTGGAGTGCCGGGTCGAGACGGCGGTAGGCCGGGAAGACCATCGGGAAGCTGCCGTGTTTCCACACCTCCTCGCGGCCGTCGTGGACGACGTGGCTGCGCCAGCCGCCGAAGCCCTGCACCAGGTCCCCCACCCGGAACGCGGCATCAGGGCCCGCCTCGATCACCTCCAGGACCGAGTCACCGCCCATGTGATGTCCGACGGGCGTCTCCAGTGCCAGACCGTTCTGGTACGGGTCCACCGAGACGTACCGGGTCCGGAAGAGCATCTCGTCCGGCCGGAGTCCGACGTCGGTCTCCTCGGTCACCTTCTGGTAGATCCGGTCGACGTCGGGCACGCCGCCGAGGTGCTCTCGGACCACCCATTTGTCGATCTTCATGTCAGCTCTCCTGTCGTCATGTGGCGGGATCGGTGAGCGCGGAGCCGGACAGGGCGGGGCCGGGGGCCGGCGCGGCGGCGGGACCGGACTCGCCGGGCTGCCGGGAGTGCCGCGGTGGCGGGCCGACGGGGATGATCCGCTGCGTCGGCGGTGGTGCGCTGCTGTCGGTCTCGGCGGTGAACTCCAGCCCGTCGTCCCGGCAGATGAACTGCATGACGTGGCGGCCTGCGGCGGCCGCCCGGATCAGACCGCCGATGGTCGCCCAGACCCCGGAGAGGTAGAAGTCCGAGAGTCCGGGCAGCACCGGACCGTTCTTCTTGATCTCCTTCTCCAGGGTCTCGGCACCCTCCACAAACGGGTTCCACCCGGGGAAGGCCCCGTTGTGGACGCCGGTGTAGCGGACCTGGGTGAGCGGGGTGGAGACGTCGGCGACGGCCACCGCGTCCGAGAGACCGGGGAACCGCTCGTCCAGGAAGGAGACGACGCCGTTGCGGACCCGCCGCTTGGCGGCCGTGTACTCCCGGCCGTGCTTGACCGGCAGCGTGTGCAGTTCCTCGCCGCGCCGCACCCGCGGGGACCGCTCCGGCCCCTCGCGCAGCGCCCGCCAGGGGGCGATGTCGGAGAAGTAGGTGACGTACACGACGGTCGACTCCCTGGGCGCCAGCTCGGGGTAGTGGCGGGTGCGGAACTGGACGTTCATGGACGGGCAGCGCATTCCGAGGAGCCCGCTCGTCGCCCGCTCGGGCAGCAGGTACGTGGTGCACGGATCGCCCTCGGGAAATGGCTTGCGCAGCCCCAGGAACAGGGACACGTACCCGGGCATGAGCTGGCCGGGCTCGTCGATCAGCGAGGTGTAGAGCCGCCGGTAGGTGTCGTTGAGGTACCGGCCCTTGAGCAGCTCCATCACCGTGGTGCGGCCGTCGGCGGCGGAGACCACGATGTCGGCGCGGAACTCCCGGCCGTCGCTCAGCCGTACGCCCACCGCCCGGTCCCGCTCGACCAGGATCTCCTCGACCTTGGCGTTGTAGGTGATCTCGCCTCCGCACTTGCGGTACCGCTCCTCGATCGAGCGGACCAGGCCGAGCGAGCCGCCCTCGGGCACCCCGGCGGACTGGTTGGCGTGTGCGGCGAGCTGAAAGTAGAACGGCAGCACGGGGAAGGCCGGGTGCTTCTCGTAGAGGATGAAGTTGAACGCCTCGCGCAGGAGCGGGTCACGGAACCGCCGCGCGTAGTCGGTCATCAGCACGGAGAGCGACTTTCGGACGGTGTTGAAGTAGGGGATGAACGAGGCCAGCATCCGCCAGCGCTCCGTCCGGCTCATCAGCCCGACCGGTTTGAGGAACGGGTAGACCGCCAGCGCCTTGCGGAAGGTCCGGATGCCCTGGCAGAACTCCCGGACAGGGGCGGCGTCGGCCGGGGACAGGTCCAGCAGATGTGCCTCCAGCCGGTCCGGCTCCGAGTAGAAGTACACCGCCCGGCCGTCCTGCCCGCGGACGATGTTGAATGCGTCGAAGTGCCGCATCTCCTTGCCCTGGAGCGCGCCCAGCTCCAGCCAGATCTGGTACATCTCGTTGCCCGGTCCGTTGCCGAGCAGCCAGCTCACGCACCAGTCGAAGGTGAAGTCGCTGCGGTCCCAGCTCGTGCAGGATCCGCCCGGGATCTCGTGCATCTCGAAGACCTGCGTCTGGTAGCCGTTCATCCGGGCGTAGCAGCCGGTGGAGAGACCGCTGAGGCCGCCGCCGATGATGATCATCGTCTCGCGGCGGCGGCCGCCGCCCCGACGGTGTTCTTCGTGCCTGGATCGCGTCATGTCTCGGGCCTTTCGACCTTGGATTTGTCGTTGCTCGCGCAGGGCTGTGCGGTCTCAGGAGACGGGGGTGGCGACGGCGGTGAGGACGGACCGGGCGAGACCGGCGTTGCGGGCGGCGTATTCGCGGTCGAGCATCTCGGCGTGGGTGCCGAAGCCCCTGACCACCGTCGTCCCGGTGACCGAACTCCCGTGCCAGGTGCCGTGCTGCCCGGACTCGTACAGGGCCGTCTTGCCGTCCTCGGACAACACGCTCAGCGCGGCGGCGACCGTCCCGTGGTTGGGGGTCCGGCTGGCGAACCGCAGGTAGTCACGCGCCTGGTCCCGCGTCTCCTCGGCGACGGTCTCCGAGCCCGTGTGCCGCTTCAGGTGCCCGGCCAGCTCCTCTTCGAAGGCCCGGACGTGCTCGTCGGTGAGGGGGAACGGCTCCGGGATCCGGAACGAGTCGACGATCACCACATGGGACACCGTCCGGCCGCGCCGCTCCAGTTCCTTGGCCACTTCGAAGGCGAGGTTGCCGCCGAGGGAGTAGCCCAGCAGAGCACATGGGCCTTCAGGCTGGAGGGACTCCGTCAGA
Source organism: Streptomyces sp. NPDC054796 (assembly GCF_053611545.1). NCBI lineage: Bacteria > Bacillati > Actinomycetota > Actinomycetes > Kitasatosporales > Streptomycetaceae > Streptomyces > Streptomyces sp. NPDC054796. The sequence goes on from NZ_JBSHAO010000021.1 coordinate 100,522, forward strand.
TCGGCGTACCGGGAGACCTTGTCGTCCCCCATGACGTAGTTGAAGGCGACCGTCCGGTACTCCGTCAGATGGGCCGCGAACTCGCGGTAGACCAGGCCGTGACCGCCGGCCGGCGGGAAGCAGAAGAGGCTCTGCCGCCGCTCCTGGTGGAAGCAGAGGTAGGGCTGGGCCCCTTCAGTCCGGCCGGTGGCGATGTGCTCGACCGTGCGCGCCATCCCGTGCAGGGTGGTGGCCTTGAACAGCCCGCTGACCGGGATGGTGACGTGGAACTCGCCCTGTAGGGCGTGGATCAGTTCGATGAGCTTGATCGAGCTGCCGCCGCACTCGAAGAAGTCGTGCTGGAGCCCCGGCTCCTCGACACCCAGCAGAGTCCGCCAGTGCTCGGCCATCCGGGTCTCGTAAAAGGTGACGGGCGGATCGGCGGGCTCGTCGTCGTCGGCCCGGGGCGCGGGCAGCGCGTCGGCGTCCACCTTGCCGTTGGCCGTGAGCGGCAGCGAGTCCACCTCGGTGAAGTGCGCCGGGATCATGAAGGTCGGCAGATGACCGGCCAGGTGCAGGCGGAGCCCGCGGCGTTCCCACGTCTGGCCGGGGGCCGGAACACAGTAGGCACAGAGCACGTTCTCGCCGCCGCCGTCCGTCCGCACGATCACCACGGCCTGGTCGATGCCGGGGTGTTCGGCGAGCCGGGTCTCGATCTCGCCCAGCTCGATCCGGTGACCGCGCACCTTGATCTGCGAGTCGGCCCTGCCCACCAGATGGATCCTTCCCTCGGCGTCCCACCGGGCGAGATCGCCGGTGCGGTAGGCCCGGACCGGTTCGCCGCCGCTGGCCCCGCCGGTCCCGCCGGTCCCGCCGAGTGGCAGGGTGGCGAAGCGGGCCGCGGTCCGCTCCTCGGCTCCGACATAGCCGAGCGCCACTCCGGAACCGCCGATCCACAGCTCCCCGGTCACTCCGGGCGGCACCACCCGGCCGTGCCGGTCCAGGACGTAACAGACGCTGTTGGGGAACGGCCGTCCGACCGGGACCATCCGGCCGGGCTCCAGACCGTCCGTCGGGCCCTCGAAGTAGGCGCTGTCGATGGTGGCCTCGGTGACGCCGTAGGAGTTGACCAGCCTGGTCTCCGGACCGCAGAGGGCGCGCAGCCGCTCGTGCTCCTCGACCTTCCACGCGTCCGAGCCGACCACCAGCAGCCGCATGAACTCCAGCCGGAGCCCCGCCCGCTCGCAGTGGCCGACGACCGTCCGCGCCACGGCCGGGACGAACTCGGCGGCGTCGACCCGTTCGGTGAGCATCACCTCGTAGAGCCGGGCGGTGTGGAACAGCAGTTCGCGGCCCACCAGCACGAGCGTCCCGCCCGAGCACAGGGCGCGGACCAGGTCCCCGGTGAAGACGTCGAACGCGAGGCCGGCCATCTGGAGATGCACCCGGGCATCGGTGTCCAGCCGGTACTCGGTCCGCCATGCCTCGTAGACCGAGGCGAGGTTGCCGTGACCGACGCACACGGCCTTGGGGCGGCCGGTGGAGCCCGAGGTGTGGATGACGTAGGCCGGGTCGTCGGGGCCGACCCGCGGCCCGGTGAACTCGCGTGCGGGACCGTCTAGTTCGGTGGTGGTGACCAGCCGTGCGGGCAACCGGCCGAGCCGTTCGGCGTCGTCGGCGACCAGCAGTGCGGCACCGGCATGCTCGACCATCGACGCCAGGCGGCCCGTCGGGTGGGTGGGATCGAGCGGCAGGTAAGCGCCGCCGGTACGGAGGATCGCCAGCAGGGTGACGACGAGTGCCGGAGACTTCTCCAGGCAGACGGCCACCACCGAGCCGGGCCCGGCTCCCAGCGCGCTGAGCCGGGCGGCGGCCCGCCCGGAGCGCTCGGCCAGCTCGCCGTAGGTGAGCCGCTCCGCCGGGCCCGACTCGCCCGACTCACCCGGTGCGACGACCGCGGTCGCGTCGGGACGGGCCTCCGCGGCACGCAGGATCAGCTCGTGCACCGGACCGTCGGGCACCACCCGCCGCCCGGCGCCGCTCCACTGCTGGAGCACCAGGGCACGATCCTCGGGGCCGAGCAGCTCCAGCCCGGTGGCCGGCTGCCCGGGGCCGGTCTCCGTCAGCGCCGCCAGCAGGCGGACGTAGTGGCCCGCCAGCCGGGTCACGGTCCCGGGGAGGAAGAGGTCGGTGTTGTACTTGAGGACGCAGTGGAAGCGCTGCTCCTTCTCGTCCTCGTAGGCGGACAGGGTGAGGTCGAACTGCCCCTCCTCCTCGGGGAGTTCGATGTAGTCGAGGTGGTAGCCGTACTTCTCGGTGGCCACCTTGTGATGGAGCAGGATGAACATGGCCTGGAAGACGGCGGAGCGGCTGGGGTCGTGGTGCAGGCCGAGCTCCTCCACCAGCAGCACGAAGGGGTACTCCTGGTTGTCCAGGCCGCCCAGCACGGTGGCCCGCACCCGGTCCAGCAGCTCCGGCACGGCCGGCTCGCCCGCCAGCGAGACGTGCAGCGGCAGCGGGTTGACGAAGTAGCCGTAGACTCCGGCGAACTCCTCGTCGGTGCGGCCCGTCACCGGGCTGCCGACGATGATGTCGTCCTGTCCGGAGTATGCGTGCAGCAGCAGGTAGTAGGCGCTGAGCAGGACCACGAAGACGGTGACGTTGTGCTCGCGGGCCAGCGCACGCACCCGGGCACTGGTCTCCTCGTCGAGCGCGAAGAACTCCGAGGCACCGTTGTGGGTCTGGACGGCCGGGCGCGGTTTGTCGGTGGGGAGGCCGAGGGCCGGTATCTCGGCCGGAAGGTGTGTACGCCAGTACTCCAGGGCCTTCTGCGCCTCACGGCCGGCCAGGAACTCGTTCTGCCGGTTGAGGAAGTCCACGTAGCGCGCGGTGACCGGGGGAAGCTCCGGCGCCCGGCCCTGGCACAGCCCCTCGTAGACGGCGAGCAGTTCCTCGATGAAGGTGAAGGTGGAGATCGCGTCCGAGATGATGTGGTGGACGCCCTTCATGAGCACCCAGCGCGCGGGCCCGCGCCGGAAGAGCCGGAACCGCACCAGCGGATCGCGCTCCAGGTCGTACGGCCTGCGGTACTCCCGCACGAGCATCGTGCGGATCTCGTCCCAGCCCAGATGCGCGACGTCGAAGACCTCGAAGTCCGGCTCCGCGTCGGCGGAGATCCGCTGGACGACCTGATCGCCGTCGAACATGAAGTTCGCCCGCAGACTGGGGTGCCGTTCGACCATCGCCCGGAAGGCGTCGGCCATCAGCTCGGGGTTCAGCTCCACCCGTACCTCGACCGCGCCGCCGATGTTGTAGGCGAAGCCGTCCGGGTTGAGCTGCTTGAGGAACCACAGCGCCTTCTGATTGTGCGTCAGCGGATACACCGACGCGTCCTCGTACCGCTCGATCTCGGCCGCGCCGGATCCGGCGCCGTCCTCGTCGAGCAGCTCGGCCAGCACAGCGTGGAGCTGGTCGACCAGATCGCCCACCGAGGTGTTGCTCAGCAGCGACACCACCGGAAGCGTGGTGCCCAGTTCGGTGTTCAGGCGGGCGCGCAGCTCCATCGCGAGCAGCGAGTCCATACCGAGATCACCGAGCCCGGTGGCCGGGACGAGCTGTTCGTGGGGCACCCGGAGCACGGTCGCGGCCAGCCCGGTGAACCGCTCGGTGAGCAGCGTCAGCCGCTCGTCCTGGCCGGCCGTCCGCAGGGCTTCCAGCAGGCTGCTCTGCCCGGCGGCCGCCGGGGCCTGTTCCCGTGCGGCGGCGGCCAGCTCGGAGACCAGCGGCGGCGGAGCCGGGTACCAGGAGAGGAAGACCGGCCAGTCGGCCACGGTGGCGACCAGCAGTTGGGCGCGGTCCTGGCCGAGCACCCGCTCCAGCACGGCCATGCCCGTCCCGGGTGCGAGGGAGGACATGCCGCGGTTGTTCCGGTAGTGGTCGATCAGACCGAGTTCCTCGATCATCCCGGTGGCCCAGGGACCCCAGTCCAGGCTGAGCGCGGGCAGGCCGAGGGCCCGCCGGTGATGGGCCAGCGCGTCCAGGAAGGCGTTCCCGGCGGCGTAGTTGGTCTGGCCCGCCGTGGTGAGCAGCGAGGCGATCGAGGCGAAGAGCACGAAGTGGTCGAGCGGTTCCGCGGCCAGGTGCCGGTGCAGGGCGAGTGCGCCGAGCAGCTTGGGTGCGCAGACGGTATCGAACACTTCCCGGTCCAGCTCGGGCACGAGGGTGTCGCGTACCTGTCCGGCCAGGTGGAAGACACCGCGGACCGGCGGCCGGCCGAGCTTCCGGTACTCGGCCAGCCAGTCGGCGAGCGCGGACTCGTCGGTGACGTCCAGTGTCGCCAGGATCGGCTCCGCGCCGAGCGCCTCCAGTTCGCGCAGGTAGGCGGCCCTCCGCCCCGCGGGGCTCTCCGGGGCGAGGTCGCGCCATCGCTCCCGCGGGGGCATGGGGCTGCGCCCGGCCAGGATCAGCCGACGGGCGCCGCGCCGGACCAGAGTGCGGCAGAGCACACGCCCGAGCGCGCCGAACGCGCCGGTCACCAGGTAGGCCCCGTCCGGACGGAGGCTGGGGGGCAGCGGGCGGCTCAGGCCCTGGGCGGGGCGGAGACGCATGGCCAGCCGCCGCCCCGCGCGCAGGGCGATCTCGTCCTCGTCGGCGAGCGTGAACTCGCGCAGCAACGCCTCCGCCTCCTCGTCGGCGGACGCCGCGGCGGGGCCGAGGTCCACCAGCTTCCCGGGGTGTCCGGGCAGTTCCTGGTGGCGGAGCACTCGGCCGATGCCCCAGGCGGGGGCGCCGAGCGGTTCGACGGGCTCGGCGGGGTCGGTGGCCTGCGCAGCGCGGGTGACGATGTGCAGCCTGCTGCCGGGCAGTTCGACGGGCAGCAGCGCGGCGAGCGCGACCAGGCTGTAGGCACCGGTGCCTGTGTGGCCGGTCACCGCGGCGCGGTCGGCCGTGTCCAGCACGGGCCGGTCGAGGTTCCAGAGATGGACGACGGCGGCCGGATCGGGGGCTCCCGCTGTTCGCCGGTCCGTGAGCAGGCGCTCCAGGTCGGTGGTGGAGCCGGGGTCGACGACGGACTCACGGCCCTCGGTGACGGTCCGGTAGCCGGTGCCGGGCCGGACCAGGTGGCAGCTTCCGCCGCGCGCGGTGATACGGGCGGCCAGCGCGTCGGCGACGCCCTGGCCGTCGGCGAACAGCAGCCACCGGTCGGGGTGCTCGACCGGTGGAGCGCTGGGTCCGGGCGCCTCCGGCAGCTCGCTCCAGACGGGTTCGGTGAGCCAGCCGTCGATGGTACTGAGGCCGACGGTGGTGGCGGCCTGCTCGATGTCGGCGGCCCGGAAACCGGTGATCCCGCCGAGCGGCACACCGTGCTCGTCGTGGACGGCGATGTCGCCCACCAGCTCCGTCCCGCCGTCGTGGGTGACCGTGGCGTGTGCCCAGAGCGGCCGGTCGCCGGTCGCCTCCAGCCGGACCTCCGCGATGCTCAGCGGCAGCCTGATGCCGTGCGTCGCCGGGTCGGCGGGGCCGAGCAGTTGCGGCGTCAGCAGCGTCTGGAAGAAGGCGTCCATCACCACCGGGTGGACCTGGTGGTCCGCGCCCTGCCCGGCGACCGCCGACGCCGGCCGCACCCTGGCCAGCGCCTCGCCGGGGCCGATCCACACCTCGTCGATGCCCTGGAACGCCGGGCCGTAGTGGTATCCGAGGGCCGCCAGCCCGGCGTAGCAGTCGGACCCCGACAGATGACGGGCGGCCCTGCCGCGGATCGTCGCGATGTCCAGCGGGCGTCCCGGGCGGCGCCGCTGGCCGGGACGGACCGCACCGGAGGTGTGGACGGTGCCTCCGGCACCTTCGCCGGTGAGGGTGGAAACGGTGAAGCCGCCGTGATCGGCTGAGAGGGTGAGGTGGACCCTGCGGCTCTCCTGGTCGGGCAGGTAGAGCGCCTTGCGCAGTTCGATGTCGGTGAGAGTGGCGTCGGTGCCGCCCGTCAGCGAGCGGACCGCCTGGACCGCCATCTCCAGATATCCAGCGGCGGGAAAGAGGACCTGCCCCTGGATGCGGTGGTCGTCCAGATACGGCAGCGCCTCGGCGTCCAGCCGCGCCTCCCAGGCAGGTTCGGCGCTGACCAGTCTGCGGCCGAGCAGCGGATGGTCGGTCCGGCCCTGCCGGATCTGTGCGACCGGCCGGGGCTCGACCCAGTGCCGGTCACGCTTGAACGGGTAGCGGGGCAGGGGGACGGGCCGTCCGGCGGGCTGGAGGACCGACCAGTCGACCTCGGTACCGAGACCGTGGAGCGCTGCCAGTGAGGTGGCGAAGGTGACCTGCTCGTCCTCCTGACGGCGGATCGACGGCAAGGTGAGCACCTCGGGACGCCCGGTGTCGCCCAGGCGCTCCTCCACCACTTCCTGGACCGAGCGGCCCAGCACCGGGTGCGGGCCGATCTCCAGGAAGAGGCCGTACCCGTCGTCGGCCAGCCGCTCCACCGCCTGCCGGAAGCGGACGGTGTTACGGACGTTCTGCCACCAGTACTCCGCGTCCAGCTCGGTGCCGTGTGCGGTGCCTTCGCGGCCGGTGAGGTAGAGCGGCACCCGGGCCGGGCGGGGAGCGAGGTCCGCGAGCGACTCCAGCAGCTCGTCCTTGACGAGATCCATCTGGGCGCTGTGGTACGGCACGTCGACGCTCAGCGGGCGGGCGAAGACCCGCGCGCCGGTGAGCGAGGAGGCGAGCTCGGCCAGCGCCTTCTCGTCCCCGGCCAGGGTGAGGGAAGCGGCACTGTTGACCGCGGCGACCGAGACCGCGCCCCCGTACGGGCGAATCCTGCGGTGGGCCTCTTCCTCGGGGAGGGCGACGGCGAGCATGCCGCCGCTGCCTGCCAGCTTCTGCTGGAGGCGGCTGCGGTGCAGCACCACCTTGAGCGCGTCGGCCAGGTCGTAGACGCCTGCCTCGTAGAAGGCGGCGACCTCGCCGGTACTGTGGCCGACGATGGCATCCGGGCGGACGCCGCGGCTTCGCCAGAGAGCCGCCAGTCCGACCTGGAGGGCGAAGTTGGCGGGCTGGGCGAGCCAGGTCTCGGCCATCCGGGAGTGCGCCTCGTCGGCGGCCAGTTCGTCCAGCAGCGACCAGTCGGTGAGTTCGGCGAGATGTCCGGCGCAGCGCTCGACGGCCTCGCGGTAGACCGGTTCCGTGGCGAAGAGCCGGCGGCCCATCGCCCACCACTGCGGGCCCATGCCGGTGAAGACCCAGGCCAGGGCGCGGTGTCGCGGTTCGCGGCGGTGGCCGGTGAGGACACGGGGGTGCGGCTCGCCGCGCAGATAGGCGGAGAGGGCCTCGTCCAGCGACGCGCGGGAGTCGTAGACCACCGAGAGCCGGGCGTCGTGGTGCTGGCGGCGGTGGGCCAGGGTGTGGCCGAGGTCGGACAGGCTGACGGGGGCGCCGTCGTGGACTCCGGCCAGTTCGGCCTGGATGCCGGCCGCCAGCTCGGGCAGCGCGGCGGGATCGCGGGCGGTGAGCGGCAGGATGGTGCAACCGGCGGGCTGCCCGGTCACCGGCCCGTCCGCCGACTCGCCCGCCGTCTCGGTGGGGACTTCGGCGAGGACCTCGGAGCGCACCTCGGGAGGCACCTCGGGGGCGGCTTCCAGGAGGACGTGGGCGTTCGTACCTCCGAAGCCGAAGGAGTTGACCCCGGCCCGCGCGGGCCCCTCGTGCGCCGGCCAGCGGGTGGGCTCGGCGGGGATGTCGTAGGGCAGGGTGGCGGGGTCGATCGCCGGATTGAGGCGCTCCAGGTTGATGTGCGGCGGTATGACGCGGTGCTTGAGTGCCAGGGCGGTCTTGATGAGCCCGGCCAGCCCGGAGGCCGACTCGGTGTGCCCGATGTTGGTCTTGACCGAGCCGACGTAGCACTTGTCTCCGGGACGGCGGCCGATCGCCAGCGCCTTGGCCAGTGCGTTGGCTTCGACCGGGTCGCCGACCGGAGTGGACGTGCCGTGTGCCTCGACGTACTGGAGGCTGCCGGGGGCGATGCCGGCCTCCGCGCAGACCCGCTCGATCAGGGACACCTGGGCTTCCGGGTTGGGCACGGTGATGCCGTTGGTGCGGCCGTCCTGGTTGACGCCGCTGCCGATGACGACGGCGTGGACCGGGTCGCCGTCGCGCAGCGCGTCGGAGAGCCGTTTGAGCGCGACCACGGCGACACCCTCGGCCCGGACGTAGCCGTCGGCCGCGGCGTCGAAGGTGCGTGAGCGGCCCTGCGGGGAGAGGAAACCCCCCTTGGTCTCGGCGATGGTGTACTGCGGCGCGATGTGCAGCAGCGTGCCGCCGGCCAGCGCGAGTTCGGTCTCGCCGCGGAGCAGGCTCTGGGTGGCGAAGTGGACGGCGACGAGGGAGGAACTACAGGCGGTGTCCAGGGAGACGCTGGGGCCACGGAAGTCGAAGCAGTGCGAGAGACGGTTCGACACCATCGTCATCATGGTGCCGGTGGCGGTGTGCGCGGCGAGGCTCTCGAAGGAGAGGTCGGAGAACTGGAGGATCTTGTAGTCCAGGGTGAACGCGCCGATGTAGACGCCGACCTCGCGGCCCGCCAGCTCGGCGGGTATCTGCCCGCCGTCCTCCAGCGCCTCCCAGGACACTTCCAGCAGTTTCCGCTGCTGCGGGTCCATGTGGTCGGCCTCTCGGCCGCTGATGCCGAAGAAGGACGGATCGAATTCGTCGAAGCCCTCGATGTAGCCGCCGCGGCCACCGACCAGCCGGCCCGGCTTGGCCTTGTGCCTGCTGCCCAGGGTGGCCACGTCGTACCGGCTGGGCGGGGTCGGCGTGATGCAGTCCTTGCCGTCGACCAGGTTCCGCCAGAACGACCGGTGGTCGCAGGCGCCGCCCGGCAGCCGGCAGCCGATCCCGATGATGGCGATCTTCTCCCCGTCACCGGCGGGAACGGGGACGCGGGAAGTCGCTCCGGCGGAGAGTGCTCCGGGGGAGCAGGCAGAGCATAAGTCCGTCATGGTCGAGTCCTGCCTTTCGGGGAGGTGCCCTGGCCATTCGATGGAGCGGGGGCCCAGGGACTCTGGGGACGGGTGTCATGCGGGTGCCGTGGGTCAGGAGCGGAAGGCGTGCCGGCCCGGAACCCCGCGACGGCTCGACCGGTGAACGGCCGCTGTCGCGCCGCGTGCCACGGCCCGGGTCACTCCGGCTGGTCGGCTGATCGGTCGGCCGGTCGGCCGGTCGGCCGGTCGGCCGGTCGGCCGGGGACGGCTTGGCGGTGTCCACCGGAGTGCTGTGCTGTGGACAGGGCGGAAACCGGACCGGCCGGGAGACGAGAGCCGGAGGCAGGGGCGTGCGGGGACGCGGGTGGTGCGGGCGTGACGGGGCCGGGCCGGAGCCGCCGGGGCGGAGCGGTCCGCTGGTGCTGGGCGGGGACGGCGCCGACAGGGCCGGTCCGGGGTGGTGACCGGTGGAAGGCGGCACGGCGGACGGTCGCACAGGGGTGGTCGACCGGTTCTGGGCCGGGGCAAGCCGGGGTGGCCGAACTGGTGGGATCGCGCGGATCGGAGCGGGACGGCGGATCGGAGCGGGACGCCGGTCAGACCGGCTGGCGTGGCCGGGGTTGTGCGCTGTCGACTCGTTCCGTGCGGCGCCATGCCTGAAGGTGACTGGCCACTACCGCACCGGTACGGGGGAAGTCGGCGGGATACTGGAGACCTACCGCCACCGGCTTCCGGCCGGGCCGCCAGGTGAAGCTGCCGAAGACGTGGTCCCAGAGGGAGAGGTCGGAACCGTAGTGCCCGGCCTCCGAGAGATCGATGCTGTGGTGCAGCCGGTGCAACTCCGGACCGGCGAAAACATGGTTGAGCACACCGATCCGGACATCGATGTTGGCGTGCACGAAATAGCCCTGCACGATCACGAACAAGCCCACCACGAAGACCGCTTGCGCCGAGAATCCGGTCAGCGCGAGCGTCAACTGGACGACGCCCTGGGTGAGTATGACGTCGACGACGTGGTTGACCGCGTTGTTGCCGACGTTCACCTTGGCGGGTACGTGGTGCACGCCGTGCAGTCGCCAGAGCCGGCGATTGGTGTGGCACCAGCGGTGGATCAGATAATTGGCCAGCGAGCCGAGCAGCAGTGCCGCGGGAATCTCCGCCCAGAGCGGCAGCGCGGGATGTACGGGTGCCACCCAGCCGACGACTGTCGCCACGGGAAGCTGGGCCACGGCCCCGCCGAACATCGTCAGCACGAAGTACACACTGTACGCACCCCACTCGGACGCACTCGGCGACCACTCGGGTTCATACGGAATCAGTCGTTCGAGCAGCGACAGGCCGCCGACGACGCCGAGCAGGAAGAACACACTCACCATGCCGAGATCCCAGCGCAGGTGCAGAGCCGCCACGGACACCGAAGCAAGCGTGAACAGCATGACAGGGTATGCGACATGCCGAAGCGCGGTTCGGAGCTGCCCATGCATAATGCGCCCTCCACAGCTCACTGCGAATGAGAACTTCGACGATGCTAGCGGTTGGGTGAAAGGTGAGGGGAGGGTGTCCCTTCGGTGATCGCGCATTTGTCCAGATATCAATGAACCCTTTCCGGTCTGCTGATGGCGCGGAGTGTTTCCGGAAATCCTTCTTCTGCGCGGTACCGGCTCCCCTCCCACCCGCAGGAGGCGGCAGGCCGGCGCGATCATTTCCCCTTGGTCTCCGTCGAATTCCACTTCAGGTGCTGTAGGCTCATCCGGCACTGCTTCCTCTGTTGCCTCAAATGCACGTCACCCGATGTCCAGTTACGAGAGGAATATTTTCGGACGCGAGTGAGGGTGAGGCTTCGCGATGTGCTGGAACGCCGTTTTGGCCGACGGGGTATCCCATGGCAGGGAAACTGACGTGAAGATGCGGCTACTCGGCGGTGCTGTTGTCGGAAACGTCGCGCGAATTGAGACAGGAAAGTCCGGTGTGGCCAATAAGCAGCCCGTTCACCGGCAAGGGGAAGTGGTAATTCCGTCCGGTTCCAGCCCGTGCGGCTGCCGGTTTTCCGCCAAGGCGGGGTGACGGCTGGCGGAACGCGGGCGGGCAGGCGGGTCGGCGGGGACGCCGTCGCCGTCCCCGCCGATGTTCACTGGTCCGCCACGATGCGCCACCGGTTGTCGGCTGTGCCGTTGTCCGAGTCCTGGACCGCGAAGGCGCCGACGGCGGCGGAGTGGTTCTCGATGCCGAGCGGCTTGCCGCTGTGCGCGTTGCGGATCACGCAGGTGCCGTCCCCCTGGTCGAGCAGTGTCCACCGGTGGTCGGCTGTGCCGTTGTCGGACCACTGGAGGACGGCCGCGTTGTCCGCTGTGGACATGTCCCGCACGCCGAGCACCTTGCCGCTGTGCGCGTTGCGGAACCGGACCGCGCCCGCGTCGTCGATCACCTCCCAGCCGTGGTCGGCGGTGCCGGAGTCGTGCCACTGGAGGGCCCGGCCCCCGTCGGCCGTGGACATGTCCTGGATGCCCAGCACGAGGCCGCTGCCCACGTTGACGAGGCGGACGCGATCGGTGCCGCCGATGCGCCAGTAGACGGTGTAGTTGTGGCCGTGCGCCTCGTGGAACGGGCCCAGTCCGACGGAGGAGCCGTTGGCGGTGGCGGTGAAGGCGAGGGAGGAGTCGCCGGTCCGCCGGATCGAGGCGGTGTTCAGCGAGGGGAGGGAGCCGAGCGCGCTGTTTCCGTAGTCACCGGACAGGACTGTCGGGCCGTAGGTGACGGCGGCGACGTCCGGATCGTCGTTGGCGGCGTGCAGGACGACCCGCATGGGCAGACGGACGGTGACCGTGTCGCCCGGGGACCAGGAGCGGGTCAGCTTCGCGTAACTGCCCGGCGTGGTGGCGATGTTCTGTGCCACACCGTTGACGCTGACGGTGGCTCCTGAGGTCCAGCCCGGGATGCGGACGCGCATCGCCCATGTGCCGCCCGCGTCGCCGGTGACCTTCAGCGTCGTGGTGTCGCCGACCGGGAACGACGTGGTCTGGGTGACCGTGATCCCGCGCTGCGACCAGTCGAGGACGGAGGGCACGAACAGGTTCACGGTCAGGGTGCTGTCGTCGCCGTCGCGGAAGTAGACGGAGTCCATCAGCCTGGTGTGCATCTCCAGGCCGGTGCCCTGGCAGCACCAGAAGGTTCCGTAGTCGGTGCTCCATGTGCCGCCGCCCCATGCCGGGCCCACACCGCGCCGGGACCCCGGTGCGAGGGGGGTGAAGTAGGTGACGTGGCCGTGGCCGTCGGCCGGGTTCTGCTGGCCGATCATCTGGTTGAGCCACGCCCGCTCGTAGAAGTCGAACAGGGCGGCCCTGTCCGGGGTCAGTGCGAACAGCTCGCGGGTGAGGCTGAGCATGTTGAAGGTGTTGCAGCTCTCGCACGTGTCCTTGTGCAGATACGCGGCGATGGCGTTCGGCGCGCGGAAGTGCTCCGCCTGGCTGTTTCCGCCGATCGCGTAGGTGTGTGTGCCGACGCAGATGTCCCAGGCGTGGGTGGCGATGTCCCGGTAGCGGGTGGTCCCCGTGGCCTTGTACTCGCGTGCAGCGCCGATCCACTTCGGCACCTGGGTGTTGGCGTGCAGCCCGCTGAGCCGGTCCTGGCCGGCGGCCAGGGGGTCGAAGACGGCGGCGTGGTCGAAGCGCCGGGCGACGGCGAGCCACCGTGTGTCGCCGGTCTGCTGGCAGAGGTCCGTCAGCACGGCGTTCATGCCGCCGAACTCGGTCTCCAGCATGGCCTGCGTCTGCTGGCCGCTCAGCCGCCCGGTGCGCCAGTCGACCCACCCGGCCAGGGCCAGCAGCACGTCGCGTGCCTGGGTGCTGCCGAGCAGCCGCCACACGTCCAGCAGACCGGCGAGGGTCTTGTGGACGGTGTAGTACGGCACGTTGCCGTTGGTGAGCGTCCGCTGTTCGAGCGCGGTGAACTCCGACTCGGGGTATCCCGAGAGGTATCCGGCGCTGAACCCGGCGGCGCTGTTGTTGGCCTGGCACTTGGCCAGCTCCGCGACCATGTAGAGGGCCTTGTCCCGGCAGACGGTGTCCCCTGTGACCGCGTACGACTGCGCCCAGGCCGTGAGGAAGTGGCCCTGGACATGGGTGCGGAAGGGGAAGGTGGGCGCGTCCCAGCCACCCGTGGCGGCAGCGCCCTTGGTGGAGAGCCGGTGGTTGGCGCGGAAGTTGTAGAGCAGCCGGTCGGTGTCGACGAACCGCAGATAGCTGCGGGTGCGGTTCTCGTTGTCCAGCCACCTGCTCGCGGTCAGCCGGACCTGGCCGAACGCGAAGGGGTGCGCGGACACGCCGATGTCGGGCCTGGCGGGGGGAAGCACGGCGGCGCGGGCGGGAGAAGCGGCGGCCAGGGGCCCGGCGGTGGAGGCGACGGCCGTGGCTCCGGCGATCTGGAGGAGACGGCGTCTGCTGACGGAGGAGGACATCGTGCGGCCCTTTCTGCGACGGGGAGGCCGGGCCTTCGTGCACGGGGGAGCGTGGTGTGTCCCGGCGGAGGGGCGGGGAGGGGCGGTCCGCTCAGGTTCTCCATGCGTTCGAGATATCGGACGCTGTTCGTTATGTCGCCGGAACGATAGCGGCGCCGCCATGAGGCGTCAACGCTTGTCGGTGGACCGGGGCGGCCGGGGTGGACGGGGGTGGACCGGGGGCGGTGGGGGTGAAGTTGACGGTGCGTCGGCGCAGGACTCCGCGCCGGAACCGTCGGCGCCGGGACCGTCGGCGTCGGGCCATCGGGCGCGGACTGTCAGTGCCGGATCAGGCCGCCGACGGGAACGGGTGCGACGTGGCCCGTCGGCGGGCGGGTCCGGGCCAGGGCGAGGCCGACGTCGACGAGCGAGGACCGGTGCAGGCGGGCGGCATCGGGGACCGGGGTCCACACCGACTCGGCGATCTCGCCGTCCGGCTCGGGCCGCAGGAGGCCACCGGTGATACGGACCTGGTAGAAGATGCCGACGTTCTGGTGCTCAGGCCCGCCGGGGACGGTGCGTTCGGCCGAGGGGATCACCCTTGAGTCCACGCCCAGCAGGCGCTCCACCACCGCGTCGCAGCCGGTCTCCTCGGCCACCTCGCGGATCACCGCGTCGAAGGGGTCCTCGCCGTGCTCGACCCTGCCGCCGGGCAGGGTCCAGTTGGACTCGCCGGCGGCGGAGACGTGACGGGCGAGCAGGACCCGCCCGTCCTCAATGCACACGGCGTACGCCGCCAGCCGGAAACTCATCCGCGCACCTCCCGCAGGACCGTACCCCGGCATCCGGGCCCCGGATACCGGATTTCGGCATAGGCTGCTGCTTCCTGTCGGCGCACGTCTGTGCCCGACCGCACGCGCGTGCCCGGCCAACTGCCGTACAGAGCCGGGCAGTTGGCCTCGGAGGACGGTCAGTGAGCTATTTCGCCATCCAGTCGGACGACCCGGAGCACCCGGGCCGCACGGAACACCCGGGCCGCGCGGAGCGTCAGTACGTGCTCGGTCAGGAACTGCGCGTCTCCATCCTCACGTCGGCCGAGGAGACCGAGGGGCGGCACGACGTGACGGACTCCTTCATGCCCGCGGGCGCCGCCACCCCGCTGCATCTGCACACGCGGTACGAGGAGCGGCTCTGGGTGGTCTCCGGCGCGCTGACAGTGTGGGCGGGCAAGGAGCGGACAACGCTGCGCTCGGGCGACTTCTGCACCATTCCGCTGCACACCCCGCACGCCATCAAGGCGGAGGGGGAGGGTGCCCGTGCCCTCAACATCTCCTCGCCCGCGGGCTTCGCCGAACTCGTCGCCCGTGCGGGCACCCCGTTGCGCCTCGCCACCGGAGACACCGAGCTGGACGCGGAACTGTTCGGCGCGGTGGCCGAGGAACTCGGCGACGTCCTCCTGGGCCCGCCGGGCACGACCCCCGCCGACCTCCCGGACGGCCCGGTACTGCCCTGAGCGGGTGTGCCGGTGTGCCGGTGTGTCCAGCGGCCGACGGAACGTACGGGCGCCGTCGGGCCCATGGCAAGCGACGGTCAGGGGGCGAGCGCGGAGCCATCGCCCGCCACGCGGTCCCGCGCGCCGGGCCGGGGCAGGAACGCGCGGACGGTGAGCAGCACTCCCGTGATCAGGACGACCTCCGCCGCGTTGCCGAGCGGGGGCACCCGCGCCGCGGCCCCGGAGGCCACGACCATCACCGCCGAGGTGAGGGCGAGCCGGCCGAAACCCGTACGCCGCCACAGCACGATGCCGGCGGCGAGGACGATCAGCCCGGTGAGGACGGCGGGCAGCGGGCCGACCGGTGACGTCGAGTCGTTGACGTAGCGCAGCGCTCCTCCCCAGCGTTCGGCGCGCAGCGTCAGGCCGAGGATGTCGTGGTGGACACCCGCGGCGATCAGCAGGGCGGTGAGGGCGGTGGCCACGGCGCGCACCGGTCCACGGCGCGCACCGCTGACCCCCGCGTGGTCCGCTGCCGCCAGCGCCCAGAGGACCAGCAGGGGCGTCAGCAGGGCGTGCAGCACGAAACGGGGGACGCTCAGCGTCTCCAGCAGCGGTCCAGCGCCCAGCGGGTCCCCCAGGGCGATCACGCCGTTGTCCCAGACCAGCGCCGCGCTCACCAGGGCCGGGACGACGGTCAGCCACCCCGGGGCCCGCCGCCAGTACCGCACCGCCGCCACGGCAAGCCCCAGTTGCGCGGCGGCGAGCAGGGCGAATATCAGCGAGACCATCCCGTACGCCTCCTCGCGTCGTCCAGCAATATCTCAACGGTCAAGATACCTGGCGTGGATGCGGGCACCCGGCAGCGGGGTGTGCGAAGGGCGCTCACCCGCCCGGCGCACCGGCGCACCGCCTCGTGTGGCGCCCCGCGCACCCCGCGGCGACGGTGGGAACGGACGAGGATCCGGACCGCTCGCGGTCGAAGGGAACGGGACGGACGGGGCACGCATGCCGACGACCGGGGAGACGGCGCCGACGCTGGGCGTGGAGGAGGAGTTCTTCCTCGTCGACGCGCGCGACGGCGGCGTGCGGGCCTCGGCCCCGCGGGTGCTGGCACGGGTCGAGGAGTCCCTGAGCGGCCAGGTCTCGGGCGAGTTCACCGCCTACCAGATCGAGGCCAAGACGCCGCCCTGCCACGGGCTGCGCGAACTCGGTGACCACCTGGTGCGGATGCGCGCGGGCGTGGCGGCCGCGGCCGCCGGGGAGGGGCTGCGGATCGTGGCGTCGGGCACCCCGGTCCTGGGCGGGCGCGAACCCGTGCCGCTGCGCGAGGACCCCCGCTACGACGCCGGTGCCCGGGAGTACCGGGCCCTTCAGGACGACTTCGCCTTCTCCGCGCTCCAGACGCATGTGCGGGTGCCGGGCCGCGCGGAAGCGGTGCTGGTGAGCAACCATCTGCGGCCCTGGCTGCCGACGCTGGCCGCGCTCGCGGCGAACTCCCCGTACTGGGCGGGCCGCGACACCGGTTACGCGAGCTGGCGCACCGTCGCCCTGGGCCGCTGGCCCGCTGCCGGACCGCCTCCGTACTTCGACGGCGTCGACCACTACGACCGCCTCGTGGCGCGCCTGCTCGACAGCGGCGCGGCGCTCGACGAGCACAACGTGTTCTGGGACGTGCGGCCCTGCCGCCACCTGCCCACCGTCGAGATCCGCGTGATGGACGTCAACGCCGGAATCGCGGAGACCACCGCGTTCGCGGCCCTGGTGCGGGCCCTGGTGGCCGAAGCCCTGGAGCGGGTGCGGCGCGGCGATCCCGGGCCGCGCGTGGACCAGGAAGTGCTGCGCGCCGCCTACTGGCGTGCGGCCCGCGACGGCTGCTCGGGGCACGGTCTTGAGCCGCTCGGCGGAGGGCTCCTGCCCGTCGCAGAGCTGGCCCGGCGGCTGCTGGCCCACGTGCGCCCCGTGCTCGACGGATACGGGGAACTGGCCGCCGTGAGCACCGTCGTGCGCGCTCTGGCGGCCGGGCACGGCGGTGCGGAGCGCCGCAGGGCCGTGTACGCGCGGCGGGGGCACCTGCCCGACGTGGTCGCCGACCTCGTCGCCCGTACCACCGGCTCCCGGCCGCTCCCGCCCCCCGTCGGCACGGGCCCGGCGCCGGGGCGGAAGCGGAACGCGTCGAGCAGGGGAGCGGCGGGGCCGGTGCCCGCACCCGTGGGCGCCGGAGCCGGGGCCGGATCCGGGCCCGTGGGCCCCGGAGCGAGGAACAGTGCGACAGGAACGGAGCGGATCATGACGGAATCGACAGCGGGAACCGGTACGGGCGGTCGGCGGACCGAGGACTGGTGGCGCCCGGAGGCGGGCTTCTTCGGCGACCTCTACAAGGAGGCGGACGACTCGCTGCGGACGTTCTTCGCGGGCACGTCGCGCGTGGACGACCGTACGTGCGCCGAGGTCGACGGCGTCATGCGCCTGTGCGGCCTGGCGCCCGGCGCGCGCGTGCTGGACTGCCCGTGCGGATACGGGCGGCACAGCGTCGAGCTGGCGGCCCGGGGTGTGGACGTGGTCGGCGTCGACATCAACCCCGGCTTCCTGGAGGCGGCCCGGCGGAGCGCGGCGCGGGCCGGGACGGCGGTGCGCTTCCTCGAAGGGGACATGCGGGAACTGCCGCCCCTGGAGCCCGTCGACGCCGTGATCAACATGTTCTACTCCTTCGGGTTCTTCACCCCCGAGGAGGACCTGGCCGTCCTGCGGCACTTCCGTCAGTCGCTGAAGCCCGGCGGGCGGTTCCTGATGCACACGATGGTCACAGCGCCGGCGCTCCGTGACGGCCGCATCCCCGCCGAGGAGCGCCGCCGGCTCTCCAGTGGCCGGACCCTGGTCTCGCGCCGCCACCTGGACGACGGCACGCGGCGCGAGTTCGGCCAGTGGGCCATCGTCGACGACACCGGCGCCGAGTTCCCCATGACCCCCTACGACGTGCGGATCTACACTCCCGAGGAGTTCGGCGAGCTGTGCCGGGAGGCCGGGTTCGCGCGGACGACGTGCCACGGCGACTGGGACGGCACCCCCTACGAGGACGCTTCCCCCAACCTGATCGTCGTCGCCCACGCCTGACCCGCCCGGCCCGGTCCGGCCCGACCCCGTCCGGCCCCGTCCGGCCCCGTCCGGCCCCGTACCGTACGGCTCCGCTCCGCCCCGTACCGTACGGGCGGGGACGGGGCCGTCGCGGTCCGTCACGGCAGCCGCATTGCATGACAATGCGAGATGACGCATACTCTTCCTATGTCTAAGGTTCTCACCTCCCTGCCCACCGGCGAGCGCGTCGGCATTGCCTTCTCCGGCGGCCTCGACACCTCCGTCGCGGTCGCGTGGATGCGCGACAAGGGTGCTGTCCCGTGCACCTACACCGCCGACATCGGTCAGTACGACGAGCCCGACATCGCGTCGGTGCCGGGGCGTGCGTCGGCGTACGGTGCCGAGATCGCGCGCCTGGTCGACTGCCGCGCGGCGCTGGTCGAGGAGGGGCTGGCCGCCCTCACCTGCGGCGCGTTCCACATCCGCTCGGGCGGGCGCTCCTACTTCAACACGACGCCGCTGGGCCGCGCCGTCACCGGCACCCTGCTGGTCCGCGCGATGCTCGAGGACGACGTGCAGATCTGGGGCGACGGATCGACGTTCAAGGGCAACGACATCGAGCGGTTCTACCGCTACGGCCTGCTGGCCAACCCGCACCTGCGGATCTACAAGCCCTGGCTCGACGCCGACTTCGTGACCGAGCTGGGCGGCCGCAAGGAGATGTCGGAGTGGCTGCTGGCCCACGGCCTCCCCTACCGCGACAGCACCGAGAAGGCGTACTCCACCGACGCCAACATCTGGGGCGCCACCCACGAGGCCAAGACCCTGGAGCACCTGGACACCGGCGTCGAGACCGTCGAGCCGATCATGGGCGTGCGGTTCTGGGACCCCTCCGTCGAGATCGCCGCCGAGGACGTGACCATCGGCTTCGACCAGGGCCGCCCGGTGACGATCAACGGCAAGGAGTTCGCCACCCCGGTCGACCTGGTGATGGAGGCGAACGCCATCGGCGGCCGTCACGGCATGGGCATGTCGGACCAGATCGAGAACCGGATCATCGAGGCCAAGAGCCGCGGCATCTACGAGGCGCCCGGCATGGCGCTGCTGCACGTGGCGTACGAGCGGCTGGTCAACGCGATCCACAACGAGGACACCCTCGCCCAGTACCACAACGAGGGGCGGCGCCTCGGCCGTCTGATGTACGAGGGCCGCTGGCTGGACCCGCAGGCGCTGATGGTGCGCGAGTCGATCCAGCGCTGGGTCGGCGCCGCGGTCACCGGCGAGGTGACGCTGCGGCTGCGGCGCGGCGAGGACTACTCGATCCTCGACACCACGGGCCCGGCCTTCAGCTACCACCCGGACAAGCTCTCGATGGAGCGCACCGAGGACTCGGCGTTCGGCCCGGTGGACCGCATCGGCCAGCTCACCATGCGCAACCTCGACATCGCCGACTCGCGCGCCAAGCTGGAGCAGTACGCCGGACTCGGCCTGATCGGGACCGCGAACCCCGCCATCGGCGCGGCCCAGGCCGCCTCGACGGGGCTCATCGGCACCATGCCGGAGGGCGGCGCCGAGGCCATCGCCTCCCGCGGCGAGGCCGCCCGCGGCGGCGACGACGAACTGCTCGACCGCGCCGCGATGGAGTCCGGCAACGACTGACGGCTGTGTCTGACGGGGACGGCTGACGGTGACGTCCGACGCCGACGGCTGGAGGCCGACGGCCGCGCTCTCCGGCTCCGGCACGCACGGGCCGCCGTGCCCCTGGCGACGTTCGACGTTTCAGGGGCACGGCGGCCCGTGCCGTCGGTGCCTGTCACGAGGACCCGCGCGGTCGGCCGCTCAGCCCGCGTGGGGGCACCGGCCCTGTGCGCGGGCCGCCGCGTCCGCGTCCAGGCAGAAGTTCGGGAGCAGCTCCGCTTCGTCGTAGTAGCGGTGGAAGACGGGGGTGGCGCCGCCCGAGACGGGCGGCACGATCCAGCTCCAGTCGGCCGGTACGGTGCGGCCGTGGCGCTCCTCCTGGGCCAGGTGGGCCAGGAAGTGCCGCGACTCGGTGTGGTGGTCGGTGATCCTGACACCCGCGCTGTGGAACGAGTGCAGGACCGCGATGTTCAGCTCCACCAGGGCCCGGTCGCGCCACAGGGTGGCCTCGCTTCCGGTGTCCAGGCCGAGGCACCGGGCGATGACCGGGAGCAGGTCGTAGCGGTCGGTGTCGACGAGGTTGCGGGCGCCGATCTCGGTGCCCATGTACCAGCCGTTGAACGGCGCGAGGGGGTAGTCGACGCCGCCGATCCGCAGCCGCATGTGGGAGATGGCCGGTACGGCGTACCAGCGCAGCCCCAGCGCCGTGAGCTGCGGGAAGCGCGGATGCGCGAGGGGCACCTCGCGCACCAGCCGGCGGGGCACGTCGAACAGCTGGGGCTTGTCCTCGGGGAGGTCGATGACCAGCGGCAGGATGTCGAAGGGTGTGCCCGGCGGCTGCCAGCCCAGGCGCCGCACGGCGTCGGTGAAGTCCGCGAGCGCGGGGTCGCCGGTGACGGTGCCGTCCTCATGGCGGTGGCCCGCGTAGCGGATGAGCTGGTCGTTCCACAGACGGGGCGCCGGCCGCCCGGGCGCTTCGGGTGCGAAGACCGAGATGACGGGCCGGATACGGCCCCCGTTGGTGGCGATGACCAGGTGGTCGCACAGATGCCGGTGGATCTGTTCGGCGCCGGTGGCCGCGCGCCGGTCCAGGACGCGCAGGCTGTTCCAGTACAGGCGGCCGATGCAGCGGCTGGAGTTGCGCCAGGCGACACGTGCCCCGAATTCCAGCTCGGCCCCGGTGTGCCGGTAGGTGCCGGTTTCGCCGATGGCGGCGCGGACCTCGGCCAGGCGCCGTGCCAGGGGAGTGGCCTGCCCGGGCCGCTCGGCGTGGAACTGCCGCAGGAACTCCTCGGCCTCCTCCCGGTCGGTGACGGGGACACCGCCCCCGCCGTGCGTGCCGTCCCCGCCGTGCGTGCCGTGCGCGGTGTTCACCGGGACTCTCCCGCACCGGCGCGACGTCCGCGTACCAGCGAGGTGCCGAAGACGGTGTCCCAGTACGGCGCGGAGATGCCGAACCCGCGGGTGTCGTCGCGGAAGTGGTGGCGCATATGGAGCCTGCGCAGATGACGCAGCAGCCGGTTCCTGGGGCCCGCCTGGTGCAGACAGAGGTGGAAGAGGTCGTAGGCGAGGTAGCCGAACGCGTAGCCCGCGCCGAAGGTCAGCGGCAGCGAGGCGGCACCGCACCCCAGGAGGAGGGCGCCGCCGACCATCGGCACGCTCAGCACGGGGCTGAGGACGGAGCGGCGCACGTCCTGCGGATAGGCGTGGTGGATGCCGTGCAGCAGCCAGTGCAGCCGTGCCCCGATGCCGCGCTCGGGCTCGTGGTGCAGCACCAGCCGGTGCCCCCAGTACTCGGACAGCGTCCACACCGCGTACCCGGCCGCCGCCCAGCCCGTCAGGGCCCATGCGCCGCCCTGCCCGCGCGCGCCGTACACGCACACCGCCATGACCGGGACGTACAGCAGGACGGCCACACCGGGGTGTACGTGCACGAGACGGTCCAGCACCGGGTGGGCGAACTCGGCCGGTGCCCGCCCGCGCCTGACGGCGCCCTTGCCGGACGCGGGCACGGTGCTCATGCGCTGGTCCTGTCCTGCGTGGCGGTGCGCGCGGCGACGTCGCGCGCGGTGCTCTTCCCGGGGAGGGCCGTGGCGCGCGAGGGGGCCGCCGGGGCCGTGCCGGGGCCGAAGACACGCTGCTCGTAGGCGCGGCGCGCGTCGGCGTCGGTGGTGCGCAGCAGTTGGTCGGCCTTGAGGAAGCGGCCCAGCACGTCCCGCAGGTTCTGTGGCACGAGCAGGAGCAGCCGGGTGAGCGAGTTGGTCCAGCCCGGTACGTACACCGCGTAACGGCGCGGGCGGCGCGCTGTGCTCACGACCCGGCCGGCGATGTCGACGGGCGTGAGCATCGGCACGAAGCGGCCCTTGCCGACGCCCGAGGTCAGCTTCGTGGCGGCCGGGATCGGCAGCACGATCGACAAGTGCACGCCGGAGCCCCGCAGTTCGCCCCGTACGCTCTCGGACAGGCCCGTCACCCCGTGCTTGGCGGCCGAGTAGGTGGCGCAGCCGGGCAGTCCGATCATGCCCACGGCCGAGACCATGTTGATGATGTGCCCCCGGCCGCGACGCCGCATGGCGGGCAGTGCGGCCTTCATACCGTGCGCGGTGCCGAGCAGATTGACGTCGAGCTGGTGGCGGGTGGCCTCGTCGGACTCCGCCTCGAAGCGGCCGACCAGCATCTCGCCCGCATTGTTGACGAAGATGTCGATGGGGCCGTGCACGGCCTCGACGTCCTCGAAGAAGCGCCGCACATCGGCGGGCCGGGTGACGTCGAGCGCGTAGACGCTCACACCGATCCGTTCGCCGACGGTGCGGGCGTGGTCCAGATCGCGGGCGCCGATGGCGACGTGCGCGCCGTGGGCGCGGAAGGCCACGGCCGTGGCCAGGCCGATGCCGCGGCTGCCGCCGGTGATGGCGACGACCTTGCCGGTGAGGTTGAGGAACACGGGTTCTCCTGAGAGGTGGGTCGGACGGTTCGGTCGGACGACGGTCCGTTGGGACGGGGCGGCGGCAGCGGCCGGTGGTGGTGAGGTGTGGTGTGTGGTGTGGGAAAAGGGGCGTGGTCACGCGGGCGAGGTGTAGCGGCGCCGGTGCCACACCAGCGGCACACCGGGGCGCTGCCCGGCGGCGCGCACCAGCCCCGTGAGGATGGTGTGGTCGCCTCCCGGGTACAGCCCCACGACCTCGCAGGCCAGCCACACCAGCGCCCCGCACAGGACGGGCACCGAGGCGACGGGTTCGTGCGGCAGCCCGTCGAAGCGGTGCGCCGGGTCGGGCGCGGGACGCGCGAACAGGTCGGCGACCGCCGCGTCCCGGGCGCGCAGCACGTTGATGCCGAAGACGCCGTGGACACGGATACGGGCCAGGGTGCGGCTGTCGTTCGCCAGCGCCGCCAGGGCGAGCGGAGGGTCCCGGGAGAGCGAGCACACGGCGCTGGCCGTCATCCCGCAGGGCCCCTCGGGCGCGTAGGTGGTCAGGACGCTGACCCCGGCGGGGAGCTGGGCGAAGGCGTCCCGGAACTGCCGCGCGGACACCTGCCCCTCGGCCGGCGCGACGGGTGGTGCGAGGGCCGGACGCTCCATGTCACCCACCCGTCGCGGGGAGGGGAGCGCCGACGGGCCCGGCGTCCGTGGCGTCGACGGTCTCGGTGACGGTGGTGTGCCTGCCGAACAGGCCGCGCAGGATCAGGCCGATGCTCTCGGAGAGTGCCTGACGGGCGACCGGATCGAGTATCGACGCCAGACTCGGCATGCCGAGATCGAAGGTGGCGGTGAAGTCCACCCGCACACACGGGTCGTCGTCCGCCCCGGCCGCGGCCACCCGCCATGTGCCCTCGAACCGTTCGAAGTCGCCCTCGGTCTGGGTGAATCCGATGGTGAGCGTGTCCGGGTCGACGCGGTCGCGCTCGGACCAGCACAGCACGCCGTTGCGGAAGTCGACCGTCCAGTGCGAGGCGACTGCCCCGTCGGACAGCTCCGTGACGGTCACCTCCCGCACGGTGGCGGTGTAGCGGGGGTAGGCGGAGAAGTCCGCGAGCCGGGTGAAGACCTCGGCCGGACCGGCGCCGGGCACGAACGCCTTCAGTGTCACGCTGGGCATGGGCTCATATCCCTTTCCGTACGGTGGAGACGGTGGTGACGCTGGTGTGTGCGGTGCCGTGCCCTGCGGCGTTGGTGCGGGCCAGGGCGCGGGCCGCCGTGGTGAACACCTCGCGGAGGGTGTCCAGGTCGCGGGAGGTGAGCAGCGCGGGCGGGGTCAGCCGCAGCACCCGGTGGGCATTGAGCGAGTGGTTGACCAGCACGCCCGCGTCGACGAGCTGGAGGAACAGCTCCCCGGCCAGGCCCTCGTCGGCGAGTTCGATGCCGATCAGCAGGCCGCGTCCGCGGATGTCCACGAGCGCGGTGCCCCGCAGCGGTGCGAGGGCCTCGTGCAGCAGACGCAGCAGGGTGTCGCCGAGATCGGCGGCGCGCCGCACCAGGCCCTCCTCCTCGATGGCGTGCACGGCCGCCTCGGCGGCGGCCATCGCCACCGGCGCCCCGGCGAAGGTGGAGGAGTGCAGGAACGGGTCGCGGTCGAAGGGCGCGTACGCCTGCGCGGTGGCCACCGCCGCCGCCACCGGCACGACGCCGCCGGAGAGGTTCTTGCCCACCAGCAGGATGTCGGGCCGCACGTCCTCCTCGTCCGCGCCCCACCAGCTGCCCAGCCGTCCGAGACCGGTCTGGATCTCGTCCAGGACGAACAGCGCCCCGTGGCGGGCGCACAGGCGCTGGACGTCGGTGAGGTAGCCGGGCGGCGGCACGATCACTCCGCCCTCGCCCTGCACGGGCTCGACCACCACGCACGCCTCAGGGCCTTCGCGCAGCACCGCCTCCAGTGCCGCCGCGTCTCCGTAGGGCACGTGCTCGGCGGGCAGCAGCGGCCGGAACGGGTCCTGGTAGAGCGGCTCGGCGGTCAGGCTCAGGGCACCGGCGGTCTTGCCGTGGTAGCCGCCGGTGGCGGAGACGAGGCGCCGTTTGCCGTGCGCGCGGGCGAGCTTGATGGCGGTCTCGGTCGCCTCGGCGCCGGAGGTCACGAAGTGCACGTGGTCCAGGCCGGGCGGGGTCACCCGCGCGAGGGCCGTTGCCGCGCGGGCGACGCGGGGCTCCAGGAGGAGGCGGGTGGCCATCGGGTGACGGTGTATCTGCTCGATCACCGCCTCCATCACCCGCGGATGGCGGTGGCCCAGGAGGAAGACGCCGTAGCCGGAGCAGTCCAGGTACTCCTTGCCGTGCGTGTCCCACACCTTGGTGCCCTCGGAGGCGACCTCCACCACCGAGCCGGTGAGCGCGGCCAGCCGCGCCCGGCCGTGGTTGACGTGCCGACGGTAGGCGTCCAGCACCGCTTCGGGGCTCTCCAGCACGCTGTCGCGGCGGGCGGGGCCGGTGCGGCCGGTGCGGTCGGTGCGGCCCGTAAGGTCCGTATGGTCCGTGCGGCCCCGCGCTCCGCCGACGGGGTGGAGCCCCTCCACGGGATGGGGCGGGGCGTGGTGTCGGTGGGTGCTCATCCGGCAAGCAGCTCCTCGCCCGGCCCGGCCGCGGCGCCGGGGGCGGTACGGCACGTGTGCGCGCCGCCGTGGTGCCGCGCGCCGTGCGCGGGCGCGAGGCCCTTGGCGCGGGCCAGGTGGGTGACGGTGCGCAGCAGCGCGGTCTCCACCTCGGCCGTGCTCGGAGCGGCCACGGCGACGGGCGCGGCGACGGGCGCGGCCCCCAGACTGGTGGGGAAGGGACCGGCGTCGGCGAACAGCGCGGTCAGGGCGAGCATGTCGTCGAAGCGGCGCCGCATCCCGGGCCGGAGCGTGCTGATGAACACCGGGCGGATCAGCCTGTCGACCATGTCCTGGCCGACCATGCGGGGCATGACGGGTGTGATCCCCAGTTCCGCACCGGCCTTCGCGGTCAGCTCCAGCAGACGCTCGACGGCGATCGCGTTCTCTCCCGCGGTCACCCACACCTCGCCCCCGGTGCGGCCCTCGGCGACGAGCCTGGCGAGCACGCGGGCCACCAGGTCGCAGGGCACGAAGTCGACCCGCGAGTGCCGGGGTGCGGGCAGCAGCGGCAGCAGCCCGCGCAGCAGGGACAGCAGCACGGCGTGCATGCCCTGGAAGGCGGAGATGTGCCCGGTCACCGAGTCCCCGATGACGACAGAGGGGCGGACGATCACCGCGGGGACGCCGCTGTCGCGGACCACGGCCTCGCCCGCGCGTTTGGAGTCCACGTAGTCCTCCGGGCGTGCGGAGGCGTCCCCGGTGTCCTTGCCGAGCCCGGCCCTGGTCAGTTCGCGCCGCGCGACGAAGGCCGTGGACAGGTGGTACAGCCGTGCGTCCGCGTCGGCGGTGAAGTCCGCGATCCGGCGCGTACCCGCCTCGTTGAGCCGGTGAGTCGTGTCGGCTCCGCTGCTGAACCCGGTGACGGCGGCGGCGTGCACGACCACGTCCACCCTGCGGGCCAGTGCGGCGTAGTCCGCCTTGCCGAGCCCCAGGCGGTACGCGGTCAGGTCGCCGCGCACCTGCTCGTCGGCGCCGGGGCAGGGCGCCCGGTGGGTGAGGGCGATGACGTGGCAGTCGGCCAGCTCCGGCAGCAGCGCGGTGCCGATGACACCGGAACCGCCGGTGAGCAGCACGGTCGGCCGCGCGGCCGGTGGAGCGGCGGGCAGCGCCACGGAAGCGGGCACGGACACGGGTGTGGGCGCGGGTGCGGACAGGGGAGAGGGAGCCGGCGCCGACGCGGCGGCGACCGGTGAAGAAGTGGATACGGGCGGCGTCGAAGCGGAAACGGATGACGAAGCGGATACGGGCATGGACACGGGCGTGTCACCTCGCGATGCGGAAGACGGAAGAAGCGGACGCGGACGGGCCCCGCGCACCCCGAGCCGGGCGACAGCACCCGGACACGGGAGCCGACGGCGGCGCCGCGATGTGGTGGACCGGGGGGCGGGACAGGGCTTGTCAAAGACCGGGGCGCGGTCTCAGGGGATGCGCAGCGGGCGGCCCGTGAAGTGCTCGGCCAGCGCGGTGGCCATGCGGTCCCGCGCGGGCGGGTGGAAGGCCAGCGCGCGGCAGGCGGAGCTGAGACAGGCGATGTCACCGGAGGAGAGGAACGCCATGCCGCCCAGCGCTTCCACACACTGCTCCGCGACGCGGCCGATGAGCAGTTGCGCGGTGTAGCGGCAGGCGAGCGCGTCGGCGAGGACGGTCTCGTGCAGTCCGTCTGCGACCTTGCGGGCCACCCCCTCCAGCGCGAGTACGGCGCCGTGCACGGCGGTCGCGGCCTCGGCCCGTACCGCGTCCCCGGCCTTCGGCACGGCCAGGACGCGCTCGACCAGCGCGGAGACGACCCCCAGATAGCTCGCGGTCATCAGCGCCTCGAACCACACGAAGCCCGCGGTCTGGAGCCGGTCGAGACGGCCGTCCTCCGTGACACCGGTGCGTACGACCAGTTCGGGAGGTACCTCGACGTCCTCCAGCACGACCTCGTCGCTCTCCGCGCCCGCCAGGACAGGGCTCTTCCAGAACGGGCGCACCGATACCCCGGGCGCGTCGGCCGGCACCAGCACCACCGCCAGACTCGGGGCGCCGCCGTCCGGGCCCGGCAGGGCCACGGACGCGGTCAGCAGATCCATGGAACGCGCCAGGCTGCACGGTTTCTTGGCGCCGCTGAGCCAGATCTTGCCGTCCGCGCCCTCCCCCTCCACGCGCGCGGTCAGGGCGGGGGAGAGGACGCCCTGACCCGTGGTGCCCTCGGCGAAGCCGGAGGCCAGCAGCAGATTGTCGTGCGCGACGGCGGCGAGCAGCATCCACTCGGGGCCGCCGCTCGCGGCGGCGGCCTCCGCCAGCGAGGCCACGGAGAAGTGGTGCATGGTGGTGGCCACGGCCAGCGAGGGCGAGCGGGACCCCACCGCGCGCTGCACCCGTACGGCGCTCAGCAGACCGGCGCCCTTCCCGCCGTGTTCGGCGGGCACCACGAGCCCGGGGCCCCCTGCGGCGCGGAACGCCGTCAGCGCCTTGCTGCCGGGCCGCTCCAGCTCGTCGAGCGGCGTGACGGCGAGGAACTCCTCCAGGCCGGGCAGGACATGGCGCAGATGTTCTCTCTCGCGCTCCAGATACCGTGTGCCCACCGGGCACCCCCCGTGCGTCGCTGGCTGGACTGACCGATCAGCACCGCGCGCCCTGTCGCCACCTTCTCCGGCGACGGCGGCCGGTGCATGAGGCATCACCCTAGGAACGCGCTCTTCAGGAGACGTGCAGCGCGGATGCAGCCGGGGGTAAGGACTCCGGCAAGGTTGAATCCTTGACGAGTGCGTGACGTACGCGCCTGTCCCTCGCTCCGCCCCGTCCGTCACTCCGCGAGGAAGAACCGCCGGTGCAGTCGGGCCGGCGGCGCGGGCGCCCACCAGTTGGCCCGCCCGGCGAGCCGCATGACGGCGGGCACCAGGACGCCCCGTACGAGCGTCGCGTCCATCACCACCGCCAGGGCCAGGCCGGTACCGAGCAGCTTCAGCGGGGTCAGGCCCGACGTGGCGAACGACAGCAGCACGGCCGCGACGAGCGCCGCCGCCGCGGTGATCAGTCCGCCGGTGCGCTCCAGGCCGCGGGCGACCGCCGCCGTGTTGTCACCGGTCCGCACATACTCCTCCCGGACGCGGGAGAGCAGGAACACCTCGTAGTCCATGGACAGCCCGAAGGCCACGCGGAACATCAGCACTGGTGTGTCCACGTCGACCAGACCGGTGACGGTGAAGTCGCCCGCCAGCCACGGCAGATGCCCCTCCTGGAAGACGTACACCATCGCGCCGAACGTGGCGGTGAGGCTCAGCAGGTTGAGCACGACCGCCTTGACGGGAATGAGCACGCTCCCGGTGAACAGGAACAGCAGCACCAGCGCTCCGGCGGGCGCCGGGGTTCCGCGTACGGCACGGACCAGGCGCAGGCCCTCCGTCGAGTAGGGCTCGGTGCGGGAGACGACCGACAGCCAGGTGCCGCCGTCCTCGGAGCGGAAGCGGGCCGAGGAGGCGCGGGGCGGTACGACCAGGCGCCCGGCCCGGTAGGACCCGGTTCAGACGCGCGGTGAGGCGGCGGCCCCGTGTCTGTACGCGCTGGTCGTCCACCTCGTTCATCCCGGTCCCGCCGCTCATGGTCTCGATCAGGAACACCAGGTGCGGGGAGCCGGAGCCGAAGCGCGCTTCGAGCAGGGACTCGGCACGCGCCGTGGCCGAGCCGGGCGCGGTGGTCCCGCCCTGGGAGAGCCGGGATTCGACGTCGGCCCCGAACGGCACCGCGACGGCGACCGCGAGCACGGCTGCGGCCAGCACCAGCAACCGCCGCCGGGCCAGCCACGCGCCGAACCGCTCCAGCGGCGACGTCCGCCCCGCCCCGGCACTCTGGGCGCTCGGCGGCACGGGTGCGGGCGCGGGGGTGGGTGTGGGAGCGGACGCCGACGGGGGTGCGGTGTGCGGCGCGGAGTGGGAGACCACGGCTCCTCCTCGGGCTGCCGTCGGGGCAGACCTGCCGGATGCGCGTCAGCGTAAGGAGCCGTCTCGCAGGGGGCGTTCAGCGCGGATGCAGCGCGGTGGCAAGGGTGCGCCAGGGATGCGACGTGCTCGCGCGGCCACGGCGACGCCGAAGCGCCGCCGCACCACACCACCGCCTTCAGCGGTGACCCCGTGCCCCGACCCGCAGCCGTACCGCCGCCTCCAGGCCACCTCCGGGGGCCGCGTCCAGGGTGAGCCGCCCGCTGTTGGCGCGGGCCAGCGACGAGGCGATGGCCAGGCCGAGACCGGAGCCCTCACCGGGGGCCGTGTCGCTGCCGCGCCAGAAGCGCTCGCACGCGTGCCGGCGTTCGGCCGCGCTCATGCCAGGACCCTCGTCCCGGCAGGAGACACGCACGTGGCGGCTGTCCGCGCGCACGGCCAGCCGCACCCGGGAGCGGGGCGGTGCGAGGGCCAGCGCGTTGTCGAGGAACACGTCCAGGATCTGGTCGAGGGCTCCGGGCACGGCCGCCGCCACGACGGGCTCACCCGCCACCTCAAGCGTCACCTGCCGCGCCTCGGCCTCCGGCAGCCACGCGGCGGCCCGCTCCCGCACGACCGCCAGCGCGTCGAAGGACCGGACCGGGACATGGCGTCCCTCGCTGCGCGCCATGGTCAGCAGCGCGGAGAGGATGCGGCTCATGCGGTCCGCCTCCGACAGCACATGCTCCAGCCCCGGCAGCCCCTCGTCGGCCAGGTGCGGCTCCAGGTTCTCCAGCCGCAGCCGCAGCGCCTGGAGCGGGCCGCGCAGTTGGTGGGAGGCGTCGGTGAGGAACGCCTTGCGGGCCGCGGCCCGACGTACAGGACGCCAGCGCTGATACACGGCCAGCGGCAGCGCCAGCAGCGCCCCGGCCGCCAGCACGGCCACACAGCGGTGTCGCACGGAGACTTCCACTCCTTCCCCCGGCCGGTACCGGCCATCGGGGCGACGGCCGGCACAGCCCATTCGTCCGAGGGCCCCGCCCAGGGGCCGTCTTCGGGCAGACGTGGTCCCGAAGCCGTACGGAAGCGGTAGCGGCGCCTACCGTCCCCGTGTCACCGCCGTACGCACGCTCCCGTCACGCGTCCCGCCCCGGCCCCCGGCCCCCGACCCCCGCACCGTCGTCCCGGGCTCCGGTTCACGCCGCCCCGGGAAGGGCGAGGCGGAAGCCCACTCCGCGCACCGCCCGTATCCACTGCCGGTGGCCCAGCTTTCCGCGCAGCGTGCCCACATGGACGTCGAGCGTGCGGGTCGAGCCGTACCAGTTCGTGTCCCACACCTCGTTGATCAGGTCCTCGCGCAGCCGGACCGCACCCGCGTCCGACATCAGCGCGGCCAGCAGATCGAACTCCCTGCGGGTCAGCTCGACCGCCCGCCCGTCCACCGTGGCGCGCCGGGCCCGTGCGTCCACGGCCAGCGGCCCGTAGCGGCGCACAGCGCGGCCCGCTCCCGCTCCCGCGTCCGTGCCGTCCTCGTCCTCCCCGGGGCCTTCGCCGCCCGGTTCCCGTTCCCCCGCGCAGCGCCGGTTGCCGCGCGCCCGGCGGCACACCGCCTCCATCCGTGCCATTAGCTCGCGCAGGCTGTACGGCTTGACCACGTAGTCGTCCGCGCCCTCCTGCAACAGCAGCACCCGGTCCAGCTCGTCCTCGCGCGCGGTCACGGCGATGACCGGCACCGAGGAGTTCTCCCGCAGTCTCCGGCACACCTCGTGCCCGTCCAGGTCGGGCAGGCCCAGGTCCAGCAGGACGAAGTCGGCCTCCTGGGCGCAGGCCACCGCCTGCCCGCCCTCGTGCAGATGCCGCACCTCGTGTCCGAACCGGCGCAGCCCTTCCGCGAGCGGGCCCGCGATGTGCTCGTCGTCCTCCACCACCAACACGCGCATGCTCGTTTCCCCCGAATTCCCCCGGAACCCCCGTGGCCGACGCGCGTGGCGGGCACGTTCCCGGACGCGCGGCGTTTCCTCCGAGCGTAGGACGGAAGCGGTGCGGGCTCGACCATCGCTGCCGACTGCACCCATCGCCCGTCCGCCCGTCGGCACCGTCCGCCCGTTGTCCGGCCGCCGTCCTGGTTGTCGGCTTCCGCGCCCGGCAGTGCCCGGACGTGGCCCGCCCGGGGCGGGCGCCCCCCGCGCGCCGGTGGGGGGGCTGGGGGGCGGCCGGGGGGCCCCGGAAACACCGGCGCCCC
>NZ_JBSHAO010000021.1:131840-145722 GCF_053611545.1 Streptomyces sp. NPDC054796
CCCGCGGCGGTGGGGCCCGCCGCCCCCCCCGGGCCCGCCCGGGCCGGGCCGGGCGGGGCGGGCCCCCCCACGGCTCTCCTGTCGGCTCAGTGGCGGCCGGCCTGGGGCACCGTGAACGACGGGCGCCCCGCGGGCAGTTCGACGGTGTACTGCTCCAGGTAGGTGTCCAGGAACGGCGAGCGGGCGCCGGGAGTCGGCACGTCGTCGGACGGGCTGTCCAGGGCCAGCCCGAGCTTCGCGTCCTTGACCCTGATCGTCTCGCCGGAGGGCGTGTCGCGCCACGAGCCCGTCTGGATGGAGCCGATCTCCACGGCTAGGACGTGCCCGCGCGCGAGGGTCCAGTCGGTCGCCTTGAGATCGACGCTCAGCTTGCCCGGCTTCAGCAGGGAGACCTGCTCGTCGAACATCGCGGCGGTGCCGTCCGGGGCCACGTCGTACAGCTTGACCATCACGTTGCCCTGCCCCTTGGCGCTCAGCGAGACGCGCGGGGTGCCCGTGACACGTACGGGCTTCCTGACCGGCTCGGACCACACGAAGAAGCTCGACGTGACCTCACCGGCCCGCTGCCGCTTCGCCGCTTCCCCCGCCAGGCCCTTCGGGGCCGACGGCTCAGTCGCGGGCGCGTTCTCCATGTCCCACTCGCCGGAACCGGACGGCGGCGCGGGCGACTTCGCGGCCGGACCGCCGGAGGCGGCCAGATCAGCGCGCGCCGAGGCGCCGCCGTCGTCCACGTACGTGCCGCCGCCGAGCCCGACGGTGGCGGACTTCTCCACGACGGGCCAGGTCTTCTGGGCGCGCCAGGCGCCGGTGTTGTCCTCGACGGCGTAGGCCGGGTAGTCGGTCCCCGGCCTGTCGCCCTTGAGGTGGTGGTCGTAGAAGGAGAGGGTCTCCTCGTACCAGCCCTCGCGGCCCATGGCCAGACGCCCGTCGCCGGTGCGGTCACCGCCGCGCACGTGGTCCCACTGGCCGAGCCAGCCGCGCTCGACGCCCTTGTGGTTGTCGAGGTACTCCTGCATCTCCTCGGGCTTGGTGTTGGGCTCGATGAAGCCCTGGGTGACGAACAGCGGGGTGTCGCTGCCCTTCGCCATCCTCGCCAGATCGCGGGAGGTCCAGTGCGGGTCCCGCTGGTCGGCTATCCGGTATCCGGCCGAGTTCTCCGTGAGGCACTCCGGATGTGCCTCCTCGTACCGTGCGTTGTCCCGGTAGCGCGCCTCGTCGTCGGGCATCTGGGGGAGCGAGGCGATGGAGTTGTACGCGTTGGCGGTGCCGGTCACGTTCGGCCGGGGCACCCCGTTGGAGTAGATGTACTGGTACATGTCCCACAACGGCTCCTGCGCGACGACGGCCTTGAGCGCGCGCTGGTCCAGGTTGTTGCCGATGAGGCCCGTGACGGCGTCGTAGGACTTGCCGTACATGCCCACGGCGCCGGTGGACCACGGCTGCTTCGCCGACCAGTCGACGGCGGCCTTCACATCGGCCTGCTCGCCGGGGCCGCCCCAGTCGAGGCAGCCCGTGGAGCCGCCAAAGCCGCGCAGGTCCACCATGACGAAGGCGTAGCCCTCGTCGAACAGGTCGGTGCCCTCGATGAAGTCCTGGAAGCGCGAAGAGGGCCCGGTGTGCGTCCAGTCCTCGACACCGGTCTGCCCCGAGTGCCCGAAGTACGGGCCGACGGAGAGGATGACCGGCACCTTCTTGCCCTTGGGCAGCCCCTCGGGCCGCAGCACGTCGGCGTGCAGTTCGGTGCCGGAGCCGTCCGAGGACGGGAAGTAGTGCTGCGTCCAGGCCGAACCCTCCGGGACGCGGTCGTTCTCCTCGTGCGTGACGGGGTCGGTCGCGGTGGCGGCCTTCGCCGTGCCGTCGGTCTGCGCGGTGGCGGTGGGGCCGACGAGCGCGCCGGTCAGCGCGAGGGTGGCGACGAGCGCCGAGGCGGCCCAGGTGGCCGCGCGACGTCTTCTCACATGCTCCTCCGAAGTGTGTGGTACGGAATGGTGCAGGTGACGTCGGCGAGGGCGGGGCCGGGGCCGACGGCGATGAAGCCTATGATCAGCACGGAAACCCTTCAAGATGGCCGCAAGTGCTGCCAGGGCGGCGCGCGAGAAGGAGAAGGCGGCCGACCAGCGGTTGAGCACCCCGTGACCGCCGCCCCCCCCTCGCCGCGCGTCAGCCGGCTCTCCGTCACCCCGGTCAAGGGCCTGGGCGTCACGCATCCCGACGAGGTCGGGCTGACACCCTCTGGTGTGCGGGGCGACCGCGCGTTCTTCATGGCCGACGCTGCCGGCAGGCTGCTGTCGATGACCCGTACCGGCGCCTGGGCGGCGTACACCGCCGCCTTCGATCCGGCCGCCGGCGTGCTCACGGTGACCGGCCCGGACGGAACCCGCGTGACCGGCGAGGTACGGCTCGGCGACCCGGTGAAGGCCGACTTCTTCCACCACCACAAGGTGCCGGGCCGAGTCGTCGAGGGGCCGTGGGTCGTGAGACGTGCGGCGGGCCCCTGGTCTTCGGGTGGGGCCGCGCGTAGATTCCTCGTGCCGACGTCGTGATCATTACGGGAGGGCCGACGTGGACTGGGGGACGCTCGTCGCGACGATCGGCGGTGGCTGCGTGGCCATCTCCGGCACCGTGCTGGCCGACCATCTGCGTCATCGCCACGAGGACGACCGCGGCGCGGGGGAACGGCGAAGAACCGTGTACATCGAGTTCATCGCCGCCGCCGAGGCGGGCCACGCCCGGCTGCGCCAGCTCGCCCAGAACCCCGGAGCCGAGCCCGACCTGGACGCCGCCACCCGCGCCGCGCTGAGCGACGCCACCATCTACGAAGCGCGGGAACGGCTGTTCATCGAGGCGTCCACCGCCGTCGCCGGTGCCGGGCAGGCGATGTTCGAGCGGCTGCGCGGCCTCCAGCGCGCGGTCGCGGCGGGCGCCGAACCGTCGTCGCCCGCCTTCCACGACGCCTACCACCCGTACATCGGCACGGTCTGGGCCTACCGTGTCGCCGTACGCGAGGAGTTGGAGGGCCAGTCGCTCTCGCCCTCGGTGTTCGGGTGGGACAGATGGGACGGCAAGGACCGGTGCACCCTGTGCCGGGAAACCGCGGCCACGGGGAGGTGAGGTGCCCTGTTCTCCACCAGGTTGACGTCCCCAGCGGGATCGCTGATCTCCTTCCCGTTCGTGGAACGCCTGCCGGCCTCCTTCACGGCGCGGTTGACCATCGATTTAACTGCAACTAACATTGTTGCAGTTAAGCGGTGGTGACGGCGGGAGCGGGAGATGGCGGGGCTCAGCAGCAGGAGCGCGGTCGCGATTCACGCGCTCGCGATGCTGGCGCACCGGCGTGGGGGCTCGCTGACCTCCGCGGAGATCGCGGACAGCCTCGAAAGCAACCCGGTCCTGGTACGGCGCATCCTCGGCCGCTTGCGAGACGCCGACCTGGTGTGGTCCACCGAGGGCCGGGGAGGCGGCTGGTCCCTTGCCCGCGCCCCGCGGGACATCACGCTCTACGACGCGTACGCCGCCGTCGAGGGAGGACAGATCTTCTCGCGGCACACCCATCCGCCCAGCGGGGCGTGCGAGGTCGGGCGCAACATCGGCGACGTGCTCGACGTCGAGTTCCAGAGCGCGGAGCGGGCCCTGGAGGAGCGGCTCGGCGGGACGACGATCGCCGGCCTGCTGGGGCGGATACTCGCCTCCGGCGCCGGACAGAGGGATCACTGATCAAGCGCACATGCACACCTTGTGTCATGACGCACGACTTAACTGTAACCGGTTCAGTTGCAGTTCAGAACGTACCAGGAGTGAGAGCGGTGCCCCAGGAATCCGAAGCACTCGCGAGCACCGGAGCTCGCGGCCCTGCGACCTACGACCTCGTGATCCGTCGCGCGCATGTCTTCGACGGCCACCAGGCGCTCGCCGGTCTGTACGACATCGGCGTCGACGGTTCGGAGATCGCTGCCGTCTCGGCCGAGCCGCTCAGGGGCAGGCAGGAGGTGGACGCGGCCGGAGGATGGGTCATGCCGGGCCTGATCGACACCCATATCCACTTCTACGACGTGCGCGCGGTCTCCGGCCCGGACGCGATGCGCGCCTTCGAGGAGAACGAGCTTCCCGGAAAGCTCGGGCTGTTCCTCGACCACGGGGTCACCACCATCAAGTCGGTGGGTGATCCGACGGGCGGAATCCTGGACACGCGGGCCGGAATCGCCGCGGGCACACTGCGGGGCCCGCGCCTGCTGGCGACAGGTTGCGGTATCACCGGACGCGACGGGCACCCCGCCGCCACCGTCTTCAGCGGCAACCCCTGGGCGCGCGAGCGCTTCACGGGAGAGGTCGAGAGCGTGCGGCAGATCCGCGACCTGGTGCACCATCTCGCCGACCGCGGTGTGGACGCGGTCAAACTCCTGTCGGAAGGCGCGTGCGCACACTCCGGCGGGCCGAAGTACCTCTGGCGGAACCCCGCCTTTCCGGATGGTGTCGCGTTGGAACGGCTTCCCCTCGATCTCCTTCGGGCGGGTATCGAGACCGGGCACGAGCGGGGCCTTCGGGTCACCGTCCACACCACCCAGCAGGCCGCGGCACGCGAGGCGATCGAGGCCGGGGCTGACGGCCTGGAGCACGGTGTCACCGTCGAGCCTCTCACCGACCAGTCCCTCATCGACCTGATGCTCGAACACGACGTCACCTACACGCCCACGCTCTGGATCGACGACGCCCACCCTGACGCCCGTGGCAATCTCAAGAAGGTCGCTGAGGCGGGCGTGCACATCGCGCTGGGCAGCGACACCTTCAGCGGCCGGGGCCTGTTCGGAGCCAACACCCTGGAAGAGGCCGAACTCATGGTGGCGGCCGGGATGACACCCGCCCAGGTGCTGGCCGCGGGCACCAGCGGCGCGTCGCGGCAGTGTGTACGCGCCGACCTCGGCACGGTGGCCCCCGGCAGGCGCGCCGACCTGCTCGTGCTGAACGCCGATCCCACCGCGGACATCGGCAACCTTCGCGACCTCGGCATGGTGATCCTCGACGGCCGCCCGGTCGTCGACAAGCGCTAGGTACCCGCGTGGCGGGACCTCTTCCCGCCGATTCACCGCAGCAGGGAGGAAACCACCCCCATGAAAACCTGGTTCATCACCGGCATCAGCAGCAGCTTCGGCCGCCTGATGACGGAAAAACTGCTCGCTGCCGGCGATCGAGTCGCCGGCGCACTCCGGGACCTCTCGGCCGCCAACGACCTCAAGGCGCAATACGGTGACCGGCTGTGGCTCGCCGCTCTCGACCTGACACACACCGACGCCAGTGACAGCTACCAGCACATCACCCGCACGTTGACCACCCGCCTGGCCCAGCTCCAGGCACAACGCGACCTGGCCTGCTCGACCGACTACGAAGGCCGGGGGGAACAGCCCGCGCTTCTTCCAGCCGGACGAAAGCTGACTCGCAGGAGGCGTCCGCGTTCGGCCGCAAGACGCATCTGTGAGCGCCGGCTGTCCGCTGTTCAGAACTGGCCGGAGGCCGTACCGGCTCCTGCGGGTCCCGGCCAGTACGCCGGATACGCGCCGGCAGGCTGCCGTCCGGGCCCCGGAGCAGCCTCCTCCGCACCGGTCGCGGTGGTCGGGCCGGCCGGCGGCAGCGGTGAGCCGTCCCCCAGCGGGAGGGAGGCGGCTCGTGACCCCTCCCCGAGGTGCGCGGTCCCGCCGCCCGGCCCCGCACACGCGGACCCGCCCGTCGGCTCCGCGCCGTCGACGGGGAACCGCCGCTCCTGCGGTGTGGCGGGGAACAGGTCGCGGAACGCCACCGCGCCCCCGCACTCGTCGATCATCCGCTGCGAGTTCTCCCGTGCGAACCGCACGCCCGCGCTCCGCACCGAGGTCCCCGTCGACTCGGCCCGGCTCATGAGCCCCCGGACCAGCGGGCGGATCTCCGAGGACAGCCGCCCGCACGCACCGGCGGGGCTGACCACCTCGCCGAGGATGACCCACCACGCCCCGGCAGCGGCGCCGGTGTTCGCGATGAAGTCCGGCACGACGGTGACCCCGCGCTCCAGCAGCAGCCGCTCGGCCTCCGGAGTGGTGGGCACGTTCGCGGCCTCCACCACCAGTCCGGCGCGGATCCGGTCGCAGTTGTCCGCGGTGATCGTGTAGGAGACGGCGGCCGGTACGAGGACGTCGACGTCCTGGCCCAGCCACTCGTCACCGGGGCACTCGATGTCGTCGTCGCGCAGCGCGGAGCGGTCGACCACACCCCCGGTGCTGCGCGCGGCGAGCATGCGTTCCACGTCGAGCCCGCGCGAGGTGTTGAGGATCAGCCCCTGGGCGTCCGTGATCCCGGTGATCCGCACTCCGGCACGCGCGAGATACAGCGCGGTGGACCCGCCCATGGCCCCGAACCCCTGCACCACCGCACGGGCGGACCCGGCGGGAGTGCCGTGGTGCTCCAGCGCCGCCAGGGCGGCCTCCGCGACGCCGAAGCCGCCGACGAGTTCCGAGAGTTTCAGGCCGTCCGTCCGGGTGGCGAACGCCCGTCGCACGCGGTCGCGTACCTCCGCCTCGACGGGGGAGCGGACGACGGCCGCGTGGAAGGAGGTCTCGCCGAGGCCGATGCGCGCGAAGCTGCGGTCGAGCTGCTCCTGCTGCGTACCGAGGTCGCCCGCGGTCACCCAGAAGCGTTCCAGCAGCGGGAGAACGCCTTGCAGGAAGCGCTCGCGCACCTCGTCGGCGCGCGGGTCGGCGGGGTCGAAATCGATGCCGCCCTTGGCGCCGCCGACGGGCAGCCCGAAGGCGCCCATCTTCAGCGTCATCTCCCGGGCCAGTTCCCCGACCTCGTCGAGTGTGCATCCGGGCCGCATGCGGAGACCGCCCGTGGCGATGCCCGTCACCAACTGGTCGATCACGACGAACCCTCGCGCGAGGGTATGCGGATCCCGCCAGGTGACCTGGAGAAAGGGCTCATGGCCAAGGGCCTGCAACGGTGTGTCGACGGCAAACTGCGTCATATGGCACTCACCCTCTCCGCTGACGACGGACTTTCGTTCCCACGTCCAGGAATTGCGCAGGGCTGACCCCGGGAAGTGTTATCGGTTATTACTTCCCGGAAACCGCACGGCAGTATTGTGCTGATTGAAGTGGTGGCGCGCGCGCCGTCGTTGAGCGGGCGGTCGTGTGGGCAGACCTCGATAAACCCGCTGGGCGTGCTTTCAGTGATCCCGCAAGAGGCAATTCATGGAATATACGCAGAGAACGCATCCGGTTGCGTTGTGCGTAGTTGTACGTAGCGACCACTGTGAGCTAGCGATAAACCCTTGTCAAGGCGTCACAGGAAGCGGGGCCGACACCAATTTTCCCGCTTACCGACCGGCCGATTCGAACAGTCGAAAAACGCAGTTCAGAGCGCCTGCCCGAGACCTCCGGCGGCCCGGTGCCGCGCGTGTTCCTGCCCCTGTCCGAGGGACCCGGCGCCGCCCCCGTCCGGAGGCTGATGAGTGCGGTGAGGACGAAGACGGCGGCCTGGTAGGCCATGGCGTGCCGGAAGGCGGCGTCCGCGCCGTCGGCGGGAGCGGAGTAGGCGAGCCCGGCCACGGCCACTCCGACGGACCCGCCGAGCTGCTGTGCCGTGGGCAGCAGCCCGGAGACCGATCCGGCGGCGGGGCCGTGCACCGAGGCCAGCACCAGCGTGAACACGGAGGCGGTGAAGGCGCCGAACGCGGCCCCGCCGACCGCCAGCACGGGCAGCGCGGCCTGGCGTCCGGCCGTCGAGCCCATGAGCGGGGCCAGCGCCAGGGACACCCCGGCCAGCACCAGGGACGCGAAGGTGAGCACGCCCGCACCGTGGCGGCGGCCGAGCGCGGGCGCGGCCCTGCTGCCCAGGACGGCGGCACCCGCGAACGGTGCCGAGGTCAGCGCGGCCGCGGGCGCCGAGTAGCCGAGCGCGGACTGGAGGTGGAGGAAGAGCAGATAGGTGAAGGACGGCACCCCCATGTTGAACACGAACACCAGCAGCGTCCCCCTCAGTGCCGACCGGTCG
The DNA here is from genome assembly GCF_053611545.1 of Streptomyces sp. NPDC054796. Taxonomy (NCBI): domain Bacteria; kingdom Bacillati; phylum Actinomycetota; class Actinomycetes; order Kitasatosporales; family Streptomycetaceae; genus Streptomyces; species Streptomyces sp. NPDC054796. The sequence goes on from NZ_JBSHAO010000021.1 coordinate 139,854, forward strand.
CGCAGCACCTCGGGATGGATCAGGGGGTCAGGGCGGCGGGGGAGGCTCAGCACGAAGTGCCCGAGAGCGACAGCGGCGACGGCGAAACCGGCCCATGTCCACCAGGGCCACCCGGCCTCCCGCCCCAGCGCGAGCGGCAGGACCAGCGCGCCGGATCCGACGGTGACGAGCACCGCGCCCAGCTTGTCGACGCGGAGCCCGTCCGCGCCACGGACACCCGGCAGGACGGCCGTCCCCGCCAGCGAGGCGAGCGCCACCGGCACGGTGAGGAGGAAGACGGGCCGCCAGCCGAGGCCGAAGAGGTCCGCGTCGAGGACGAGCGCGCCGAGCAGCGGCCCCGCCAGCGAGGCGACGGCCATGGTGGCCCCGTACAGGCCGAGGGCACGTGGCCGGCGGGCGGCCGGGGTGGCGGCCTGGATGAGCGACAGGACCTGCGGCGCTACCAGCCCGCTGCCCGCGCCCTGCACCAGCCGGGCCGCGACCAGCGACGCGGCGCCGGGAGCGCACGCACTGGCCGCCGAGCCCACGGCGAAGACCACCGTGCCCGCCAGGAACAGCCGACGGTAGCCGTACCGGTCACCCAGCCGTGCGGCGGGGATGAGCAGGCACGCGTACGTCAGCGTGTACCCGGCGAGGACCAGCCGCACCGTGCCGCCGCCCGCGTCCAGCTCGGCCTGGATCCGGGGCGCGGCGACCTGCGCGACGGTAACGTTGAGCAGCTGCGCGAACGTGGCGCTGAGCACCACCGGCAGTACGAGCCGTCCGCCGCCGCGCGGCGGCATGAGGCGTCCGCGGCTCATGACAGCAGTGCCGCGGCGAGTTCGCGGGGCCGTGCGGCGAACGGGCTGTGGCTGCCGGGGAGGGTGCGCACGGTGAACGGGTTGCCGTGGCCGTCGCCGTCGCCGTTGCCGGGCATGGCCAGATCGGCCTCCGCGATCATCAGGTCCTGCACGGCGGGTGACAGCGCCCGGTCGTCGGCGCACCGCAGGAAGGTCCGGGGTATCCGTCCCCACCGCGCGGAGGTCACCGTGACCGGGGTGGCGGGGACGGCGAGCGGCAGATCGGTGCTCAGTGCCGAGCGCCAGCGGTCGAAGCGGTCCGGCGGGGTGTCGTGGTAGTGGGTCTGCCGCAGTTCCTCGACGTAGGCGGGATCGGGCGAGAGCGGATTGATCCGCACCGCGCCCAGCTCCTCGGGGTCACCGATGCCGAGGGTCTGCCCCCGTGCCGAAGCGTTCTCGGGCGAGCCGAGATAGTCGGAGAAGCGCGGCCGTCCGGCGGGGACGAAGGCCGACAGATAGACGAGCGCGTCGACCAGCTCGGGCGCCCGCTCGGCGGCCAGCGACGCGGGACCGCCGCCCGCGCTGTGCGCGACGAGCACGACACGCCGGTGGTGGCGGACCCGGCGCAGCGTGCGCAGCACGCTCTCCGCGCAGTCCTCCATCGTCACGGAGGCGAGCGGGGACTTCTCGGTCAGCAGGCCCGGCTGGCCGGGCAGGAGGTAGCCGCTGGGCAGCGGCGCGTCGAAGCCGTGCCCCGGCAGATCGACGGCCACGCTCGCGGCGCCGGATCCGGCGAGCGCGCGCTGCGTCGCCGCCCACTGCGCGGAGCTGTGCCAGGCCCCGTGCACGAGGACGAAGACGGTGTGCGCGTGGGAGTGGTGGGAGTGGTCAGTCATGCCCGCATTCCACGCGACCCGGCCCCAGGTATCCAGCGAAAGATCTGGCAAACTGAGCCACGATACCCAGGAGATATCGCAGGCCAACAGGCCAACAGGCCAACAGGCTGACGTGAAGGAGGCGGGCTGACGTGGAGGCGCGGCATCTGCGGTACGCCCTGGCTCTCGCCGAGCACGAACACTTCGGCCGGGCGGCCGGAGCCCTCGGCATCGCGCAGCCTCCGCTGTCCAAGCAGATCGCCGACCTCGAACGCGAGGTGGGCACCCGGCTCTTCGACCGCACCCGCCAGGGGGTGTTCCCGACGGCGGCGGGCGCGGCCTTCCTCTCCCGGGCGCGCAGAGCGCTCGACGAGATCACGGCGGCCCCGGTCGACGCGGCCAGGGCGGCGCGCGGCGAAACGGGCAGGCTGCGCCTGGGGTTCGTCGCCTCGGCGCTGCTCGATCCCCTCCCCGACGTCCTCGGCGGGTTCGGCCGTGAACGGCCCGATGTGCGGCTGGAACTGCACGAGATGGCGACCAGCCGGGGCACGGCGGCCCTCGTCGCCGGGGAACTGGACGTGGCGATCACCCTCGGCAGGCCACGGGGCGCCGGGGCCGAGCGGCTGGTGACGGTCCCGGTCGGCCACGACCACCTCGTCGCCGTGGTGAGCGGCACGCACCCCTACGCGGGGCAGCCGTCGGTGAGCGTGGACCAGTTGCGGCGGCAGCCGCTGATCGTGGCGCCCGGCGCGGACGAGCCCGCCGTCCGCGCCGGGCTGCACACCCTGCTGGGCGAGGACTCCCCGGCCCTCGCCGGGGCGACCGTCGCGAGGGACGTGCACACCATCATCGGCCTCGCCGCCTGCGGTGTCGGCGTGGGCCTGGGGCCTTCCCGCATGCTGGCGGCCCCGCGCCGGGGCACATGGTTCTGCGAGGTGACGCCGCGCACGCCCCTGCCCGATCTGGTGCTGTCCTTCGCCGAGCGGGAACGGTCCCCGGTGCTGAACGCGTTCCTCGACGTGATCCGCGCACTCTGCCCCGACGTCGGCGCAGCGCTGGACCACCGGCTCGGTCCGCCTGGTCCACGGGACTCACAGGGCTCACGAGGTGAAGGCGGCCACTGAACATCCGGGCCGGGCGCGACGACGCCTCACCTCTGGCCCCATGTTCAGCTCGGGGCGGGCGCGCCGAACCACTTTTCCAGCTCGCCGCGCAGCTCGGCCTGGCCGTCACCGTCGTCGTCGCCGGCCCACGCCACATGGCCGTCGGGGCGCAGCAGCACGGCGGGTGCGTCCAGTTCTTCGCTGACGTCGGCGATGTGGTCGACGCGGTCAGTCCAGCCGTCGGCCGAGAGGTTGCCGGTCTGGTCGAGGAGGAGTCCGCGACCGCGGTGCGTGAGCCCGTAGAGGCGTCCCCTCTCTTTGCGCTTCAGCTCCACGTCGCGCAGGCGCCGGCCGAGGAGTGCGTGGCCCTCGCCGAGGTCGTAGCGGACGGCGATCGCGGTGATCTTCTCGATCAGATGGCGGTGCACCTCCGGGAAGTCCATCAGCTCCGAGACCAGTCGGCGCACCGACTGGGCGCCGGGTTCCGTGGACATCAGCACGCCCTGTGCGCGGGTGTTGTCCAGCACGGCGGCGGCCACCGGGTGGCGTTCGGCGTGATAGCTGTCCAGGAGCCCTTCCGGTGCCCAGCCGTTGACCTCGGCGGCGAGTTTCCAGCCGAGGTTGAACGCGTCCTGGATGCCGAGGTTGAGCCCCTGTCCGCCCAGCGGCGGATGGACGTGTGCCGCGTCGCCCGCCAGCAGCACCCGGCCCACGCGGTAGCGCTCGGCCTGCCGGGTGGCGTCACCGAAGCGGGAGAGCCAACGCGGTGAGTGCACGCCGAAGTCGGTCCCGGCGTACTGCCTCAACTGCCGCTTGAACTCCTCCAGGGCCGGCGCGACGGTACGGTCCTCGGCCACCCCCTCGGCGGGCACGACGACGCGGTACCTCCCCTCCCCGACGGGGCCGAGGCCGAACCTCAGCTCGGTCTTGCGCACCTCCGCGACGACGGCGGCGATCGTCGCCGCCTCCTCCGCCACCTCCATCTCGCCCAGCAGCGTCTCCGTCCTGGCGGGCTCGCCGGGGAAGCCGACGCCCAGCAGCTTGCGCACCGTGCTGCGTCCCCCGTCGCAGCCGACGAGATGACGCGCGCGCAGCCGCGCGCCGTCCGCCAGCTCGGCCGTCACCCCCTCCTCGTCCTGGCTCAGCCCCACCAGCGCACAGTCGCGGCGGATCTCTGCGCCCAGTTCGGTGGCGTGCTCGGACAGCAGGCGCTCGGTGAGCGGCTGCGGGATGCCGAGGACATAGGGATGCGCGGTGTCCAGCCGGTCCGGCGAGGGCTTGGGGATACCGGCGAAGAAACTGCCGACCGGGTGCTTCGTGCCGAGCGCGAGGAACCGCTCCAGCAGACCGCGCTGGTCCATCACCTCGATGCTGCGCACATGCAGACCGAGCGAGCGGACATACGCGGGCGGCTCCGCCTCCTTCTCCACCACGAGCACCCGCACACCGTGCAGCCGCAGCTCACCGGCCAGCATCATGCCGGTCGGCCCGCCACCGGCCACGATCACGTCAAACATGTACCCCCCATTCGCCAAGGCCGCGCCTCGGCCGTTCGCTCCGGATACGCGCGAAGGCACACGCATTTCGCGCCTCACCGCTATTCGCGGGTTCCGGCTTCGGACGGAGAGTGTGCGGTACACCCCGGGCCTTGCCGCAAGACCCCCGGTGCGCTATATGTTGAGAGTGGCAGGGAGTATCAGGACTCCTTGCCTTTTTGTTTTCCGTCGTCCCGCCCGGTGCGCAGCGGACGACTTCACGGTTTCGGATCGGGGACAATCGACGGGTCACGTTCACGTACCCGACGGAGCTCACATGACCACGCCTCCTTCCCCCACCGCACTCGCCACGCAGGAACCCGCCGCCTCCGCTGATGTGACACCCCCGGCAGAGGACGCGCACGTGTGGACGGAGCCCACGGCGGAGGAGAACACCGGGAGCCCCGCACTCCCGGCACCGGCGGGGGAACGGGCCCCGGCCGGGGAACCGGAGCCGGGTGAAAGCGCCGAGGGTGCGGAGAGCGCCGAGCGTGCGGGGAGCGGGGAGGGTGCAGAAAGCGCTGAGGGCGCTGTGCGGCGGGACGCGCGCGAGTTCGGCACGTTCGCGCGGACCGGCGGCTGGACGTTCGCGCTGATGGTGGCCCGCAGCGTACGGCCCGGCGGGGTGCCCGCTGGGCAGGCGGACGGGCCGGAGCCGAAGGTGTCGGCGAAGGAGTTCGCCCGGCTCGCCGGCTGCTCGCCGGAGCGCGTGATGCGGTTCTGGCGTGCCTGGGACCGGGCGGCGGACGACGGCGTGGTCCCGGTCTTCGAGGCGCTGGAGCCCGGAGTGGACATCGACCTGCCGGACGCGGACGTGTGGCTGGGCTACTACACCTCCCGCTCCAGCGGCGACTCACCGCGCGGCCAGGCGATCTCCGCCGTGGCCGAGGCGGAGGGCATCCGCCCGACCAAGGCGCTGGAGGTGGCGGAGAACCCGACGGCGCTGCGCGCGGCGATCCTCGCCGACCCGAGCACCGCGCAGGCGGCCCGGCACGCGCTGCTGGACCGGCTGGAGGACGACCCCGAGCTGGGCGAGGAGCTGGCCAAGGACATCGCCCGCACCGGCGAACTGTCCAAGACGGTGGCGTCGGCCGCGCGTACGGCGACGTCGGTGGACTTCGTCCGGGACATCATCGACAAGGGCGAGATGACCACCCCCAGCGGCGAGCGGGTACCCGCGCCGGAGAGCGTGGTGGCCGAGGCGAAGCAGCACCTCACCCTCATCGAGGGGCTGGACGAGGAGGACGAGGCCCCGTATGTGGCCGACGCGCAGAAGGCCGTGCGCTCCCTGGTCGCCGAGGCCGTCGACAGCGACCCGCAACTGCGCGCGCACGAGAGCCGGGTGCGGTTCGAGGGGAAGGTGCGCAAGGCGGCCAAGGCGTTCGAGGAGCTGACCCTCGACGACGCGGCCGAACTCTACGACGAGGAGCTTCTCGAACAACTGGAGACTCTCCAGAAGGCGATCGCCGAGTGCATCACCGAACTGCGCGCGGCGGGCCCCGCCGACTCCTGACGGGACGGCACCCGCGTGACGGGCGTCCTGTGACGAGCCCCGCGCCCGCCCGGCCGTGTGAGGC
>NZ_JBSHAO010000022.1:0-20259 GCF_053611545.1 Streptomyces sp. NPDC054796
AACCCCGGTTTTCTGTGTGCGGATCCCCAAAACTAAACCTTGTTGGTGTCCGACCCCGGGGGGGGGCGGCTCTCCCTATGGCGGGGGGCCCCCCCCCCACCTCGACATGCGGCAGTTCCTACCACTGGCCGTTCGGACTGCCCCCGGGCCAGGCCCAGGAGCAGGAGCGCTCACATCCGAGGTTCCGTCCGGCCTGCTCAGCCTCCGTCACCGGCGCTCACGCTCGGTCTGTCCGATCACGCGCTCCGTGGTGAGCGTGCAGTCTGCGCACCGCCCGCCCAACGGCGGGAGTCACCAGTCATCCCTGGGGCAGGGCAGCACGGTGTGGGTCGCCAACGCTCATCAGCGCACCCCGTCCGCGACCGGCGTGCCCAGCAACAGATTCCCGCGCAGCAGCTCCGTCTCGGTCGACCGTGATCGAGGGCTCCTTGTCGTCGGTGCCGAAGCGGTCCTCCCAGTGCTCCGAGCCGTACGGGCGGGCCCAGTTGGGCCACTCGGCCCCCTCTGGCTCATGGCGGACCGGACGCCTCACTGGCGGAAGACGAGCAAGACGCCAAGAGCAGCTCGTCGTAGCAGGCGGGAGCACGGATCAGCAGGTGCGCCCAGGCTCAGGTCCGCCTCTTCTACACCCGGCCTCCCGGCCGGGCCAAACCTTCTCTTCTGCGGATCCTCGACGCCCCAACACCTGAGTGAGAGAAGGGGATGTCGATGTCGGAGTCTGCCGACGGGCACGAGCCGGTACGGGTACCGGACCACAACCTGGACGACCTCGTCGCCACGGTCACCGCTCTGGTCGCCGAGACCCGCAAGCACAGCGTGACCCTCGCCCGGCTCACCGACGAGCAGCCGTCCCCTTCCGACGGCGACGAACTCGACGTGGAGGAAGTGGAGAGCGGCAGGGACGCCGCTCGCGCGTCAGGGCGGGAGTGCGGCTCCGGTGAGCCGTCCTCGCCGTTCATCCTCGCGCTGGCGGGGGCGGCGTACGGGAAGGAGCTGGCGGCACTGAGGGTGTGGGTGGAGGAGTTGCTGCTGCCGGTCTACGGGCGCGAGATCACCTCCACCCGCCCCTGGTGTCCGCGGTGGAGCGAGCACCCCGAGGCCGTCGCCCGCCTCCACGCGCTGTGGTTGTCCTGGCAGCAGTTCACCGACTCCGAGGCGGGCCTGGCCGGGCCCGCGCTGTGGCACCGTGACCATCTCGATCCGACGCTGCTGCAACTGCGGGCGCCGGACGGCCCGTTCAGCGCGTGCACCACCAGCCCCGCCCGGGCGAACCACCGGCTGCTGGCCTCCCCCGACCCGACGGCGTACGAGGCGACGGCGTGAGGGGCCCGGACTACCGGATCGAGAGCTTTGCGCCTGCCTCCGCCCTCGTCAAGGACGACTTCATGCGCCTGACGCTCTGCGACGACATGTTCACCGAGCTGGCCGCGCACCACACCAAGGGCAACACCTTCCTGCTGCTCTACGACCGCGCCGCTACCTGGGACATGCCCGGCACTGCCGAGTACCTCGGCATGCACATCCGGCGCGACCTCTTCGAGGGCACCTTCACCGTCGAGCACACCCGCAAGCCCACGGTGCCGGTCACGCAGAACTGGCTCATCACCCGCGGCTGCCGGCCCGAAGCGATCGAGCTGAGCCACACTCCGGGGCCGCGTCCGGCCGACGCACTCACTACCCGGCTGGAGGACATGCTGCGCACCAACCCCGGCGGCCGGTACACGCTGCTGGACGACCACACCCACAATCCCGGCAGTTTCACCGAGGGCACCGAGGTGAGCCTCCTCGTCCGCGACGACCACCCCGGCTCGGCCGAGCGGCCCTACCGGATCTTCCTGGAAGAGACCACACCCTCCCTCACGACCTACACGGTGCGCGAGGGCGCCTTCCCCAGCATCGAGTCGGCCACCGCATGGCTGCGGGACCGGGACACACCTCTCCCGCTGGCCCCGGAGCCCGCGAACAGCACCGTCGACCGGCGGGCCGCCGCTGCGCGCACCCGGTCCACCACCCCCGCTACGGCCAGCACGCGGCCGCCCCTGCCGGGGGCCGCACCGGCGGCCGGTACGGGTCCTGTCCGCTCCCGGGGGCGTGCGTGAGCGCCCGGTACGCCTTCGCCGCCCACCCCGAAGCGTTGGCCGACCTGCGCCAGGTGCCGGAGGAGATCCGGGACCTGGCGCTGCTGGAACTCCAGCACCTGGTGCACGGCAACGAGCGCGGCGCCGCCCTCACCCGCGAACTCGCGGGCTGCCACAAGGTCTACGTCGACCCGCACACCCGGTGGCGCATGGTCATCCAGTACCGCGACGCCCCCGTCTCCTCCCAGCACCGCCGGGAGATCTACCTGCTGTCGGTGGGCGCGCGGCAGGACCACGCCGCCTACAACGCCGCTGCACGGCGGCTGCACCGCGAACACCGGCACACGGATGCCGGCCCCCACGAGCGCCGCGCGCACGCCGCCCGCGCCCGCTCCCCCCACGTCCAGGGCGGCAGTAGCGAAGCGGCCAACCCAGCGCCCGCGGCCACCGCCGCGCGGCAGGCGTCCCGCCGTGTGCGCTGACCAACCACCCATTGAGAGGAGCACGTTCATGTTGGATGAGCCGAACGACGGGCGCGGGAGCAACGTCTGTGTCACCCCGCGCTACCTCGCCGGGGGCGGCAGCAGGGACACCGCCCTCGCGCCACTCGCTGGCTGGCCGCGCTTCCGGCTGAGCGTCGGGTACTGCAAGCTGCTGGTGACTTCCCCGGACCACTGCATCCGTATCGGGTGGAGCGATGCGGGAGAGGACAGGTGGCGGGTCACGGCCGCCGAGGACGCCGTCTCCCCCGCGCTGTGGACGGCCACCTTCACCCAGCACATGCCGAGCGAGGTGGTTGCCGCCGTCACCGGCGTGCTGGCCCGCGAGTGGAACACGGACGACGATCCCCTCTTCCACCCGCCTCCGGTGACATCGAGCCACGGGCTCGGTCCCCTGCGCGCCGCCGGTTGGAAGGAGCGGGGCGAGGACCGGGACATCGTGGACCTCCTGGCGCCCGACGGGCAGGCCGGTGCCTGGGCCGACCCGCGCAGCCAGCTCTACCGCCGCGAGGACGAGACACTCACGCTGTGGGCCGGACCGAAGGGACGGTTCACCCGCGCGGAGGCACGCTTCACCCCCCACGTTCCCAATCACCTGGTCGCTGCGGCAGCCGCCGCTCTGGCCGACCCCGCACCGCTCCGGCGCGCGCGGCACACTCTGCGCCACGAGGTCGCACACCTCGTACGGCTCGAACCATTGGAAGCGCAGGCCCGGTTGCGGTCAGCCCCGCCAACCACGCGGGCCGAGGCCGCGCGCATCCGCACTGCCAGCGCCCCGCCCCACCCGGGCCAGACCGCCACACCACCCCCGCGTGCAGGCGGCGAAGCACCCACCACCCGCACCACGCGCCCGCAGCGCTGACCCACGCACTGGAGAAGAGTTCCTCATGCCGGATGAACCGGACGACGAACGCTGGCACGAATACCGGGTCACCCCCCGCTACCTCGCCGGATCCGACGGGTCCGGCGACGCGGGCTTCGCGCCTGTGGCCCACTGGCCGCACTACGCCTTCGACGACGGCCCGTGCCACCTGCTGGTCACCAGCCCGGACCACCGCATCCGCATCGGCTGGTTCGGCGACGACATCGACCTGTGGAAGATCACCGCCGCCGAAGACCCCGTCTCCCCACCCCGCTGGCGAGCCACCTTCAACCACACCTTCCCGGCCGAGATCGTCGCCGGCCTCACCCGCGCGCTGGCCGAGGACTGGAGCCCCGAGAGCGACCGCTTCCTCGCCCCGCCATCGGCGTACTGGGCCGACAGCGTCCGCCCCCTGCTCGACGCCGGATGGACGCACACGGTGGCCGGGCGCGCCACGGTGAACATCCTCGCCCCCGACCGGCAGGCCGGGGCATGGATCGACACCCTCAGCTACGCCCGGGACGACGAGACGGTGACGCTGTGGGCCGGGCCACCGGGCTGGGCCACCCGCGCCGAAGCCACCTTCACCGCCGACACCCCCGACCACCTCATCGCCGCCACCGCCGCCGCCCTGAGCGACCCCGCACCCGTCGTCCGCGAGCGGCACATGCTCCACCGCGAGGTGGAGCACCTGGTGCAGCTCGCCCCGGTCAAGACCGAGACGCGCCCGGCTTCAACGGCTCCCACCCCGCTGGAGGTGAAGCAGACGGCCATCTCGGCCGCCGTGCAGCGGGCCGTCCAGGGCCAGCCCGGCGCCCGGCGCGCCCAGGCCGCCAGGATCCGCACGACACATCCCCGCACCCAACCCAGCACAACACCCGCCGCCCCGCACCGCACCGACACCGCCCCACGGACAACCGCCCGCCCACGGCGCTGAACCCTTCCCCCGGAGGACCACCATGCACAATCCCCATTCCGGCCCTGCGCACGCGGACCAGACCCGCCACGCCGTCGGCGTGCTCGCCCCGCGGTGGACCACATGGACGCTGGAGACCCTCCACGCACGCGGGCCACTGCGCGCCCGTGAGCTGAACGCCGCCATGCCCTGGCTGAACACGCCCACCATGGCCCAGGTCCTGCAACGCATGCACTCCAGCGCCCTGCTCACCAAGCCCGCCTACGGCCGCTACGCCCCCTCGCCCCTGGGCCACAGCGCCCGCGCCCCGCACCAGGCCCTCGCCTCCTGGCACGCCCGCCACTTCGAAGTCGACGCCACCACCATGCCCCGGCCCGACCGCGCCGAGGACGCGCTGGCCAAGCTGCGCGGCAAGGGCGCCCTGGAGATGCTCACCGCGCTGGAACAGCACGGCCCCCTGCGGCCAGGCGCGCTGCGCGAGGCGGCAGGGCTGGCGACCGGGACCTTCCACTACCGCACCCACCAGCTCCTCGACGACGGACTCCTCACCCGCCTCGGCCCCGACCAGCACTGGGACTACACCCTCACCCCCGCCGCACGCGATCTCGGCCCGGTGCACACCGCACTGCACGACTTCGGCCACCGCAGCCAGACCGCCGAAACGGCTTCGCGATCCATCCAGCACACCGCCCAGGAACGCCGGGCACGCGCCGCACGCCAGCACTCCCCCACCACCGGGGCACCCGCCGTGCTTGGGCTGTTCTCCCACGCCCCCGCGCCACCCCCGCGCGTCCCGGCCCACCTCACCGCCCTCTCCCACCCCTCCCGCAGCCGGTGACCCGCATGCAAAGCCACAGAACCCCCGCCCGCAGCGATGCCCGCACCGGCCCGACGCGGCCAGGGGCGGGCGCCCGCGCCCCACCCGGAACCCCCTCCGCATGACCTACAGCGCCACCGGCAGCGACGACGTGCTCGTCGCGCCCCGCTACCTCGCCGGAACCACCGGCACCGACCCCCTCGCCCCGCTCCTGGACACCGCCCCCGGCTGGACCCACACCCCCGTCGGAACCGACCCCTACTACGCCAGCCCCTCACAGCGCCTGCGCGCCGCCCGGCGCGACCGCGGTGAGTGGACCTTCACCTACGCCGCCGACCCCCTCGGCATGCCGACCTGGTCCGCGCACTTCGACCGTGCCGTCCCCGACGAGGTCCTCACCGCGTTCACCGAGCGGCTCCGCGACGGCGTGGAGAACTACTTCGCCGACCACCTGCACGGCGGGCGGCACTACACCGGGCAGACCCCCGCCCGCGTCTTCGCCGAGCACGGCTGGGAACCGGTGCGCGGCTCCCGCCCCTGGTACATGCTCGCTCCCGACGAGTACGCCGCCTTCCACCTGCGCACCGGCTACCTCCCCGAGCGGGACGAACTGCTCGACCACCGCACCGCCACGTGGAAGATCACCGCAGGCCCCGACCCCGTCTCCCGCCCGAGCTGGACGGCGTCCTTCACCGGCCACACCCCCGAACCGCTGCTCACCGCCGCTGCCTTGGCTGTCGCCGACCCCCAGCCCGTTCTGCGCTCCGCCCGCCGCGTCCCCGAGGACCATCGCGATCTCGTCGGCCTGCGGCCCGCAGCGCACTCCGCACGCGCAGCGGCGGCCCAGGGGCGAAGCCACTTCTCCGCAGCCGCACAGCCCACGCGCGAAAACCCTCCACCGCCCTCGGCCGCGCCCACGCCCTCGCGGACAGCCCGAAGGCACTGAGGCCAACCCGTCCACCCTGACCAGGAGTCACTCCATGTCCCAGGCCCGCAACGAGGAGTCCGTCCTGCACGCCACGCCGGTCTACCTCGCCGGACCCGCCGCCAGCCAACCCGCCCGCCTCCCCCTGCTGCACGCGGGCTGGCGACAGGAGGTGGATGCGAAAGGCAACGTCCGGCTCACCTCACCGGGCGGACGCCACCACGTCGACTACACGCCCAACGGGCTGACCCACACCCTGTGGAGGATCAGCCAGGCCCCCGACCGCGAGATGCCGCCCACCTGGCAGGCGACCTTCGCCACCGGCACGCCGCCCGAAGTCGTCGCGGCCTTCACCACCGCTCTCGGCCAGGACGCGAGCCCCTGGCCGGGCGGACGGCGACCCCGGGCACAGGACGTGCTCCGCCCGCTGGCCGAGGCCGGCTGGCGGTGCCGCGAGAACGCGTGGGAGACCGGCTTCACCTCCCCCGACCACCTGGCCACGGTCAGCTACGACACCACGCCCGGCCACCCTCTCGACGCCGACTACGAGCCCTGGCTCATCGAAGGAGGCCGCACCCTGGGCCACGGCCACGCCTGGTACGCAGCCTTCACCACCCACACCCCCGCCCACCTCATCAGCGCCCTCGCCACGCGCCTGGGCAATCCTGCTCCGGTCCCCCGCACCGGCACCGAGACCCTGCACCCCGAGGCCACCGTCACCAACGGCGTCGCGCCCTCATCCACGCCCGCAGATAACCCTCGGGTGACGGCCGCCCGCAGCCGCACCCGCGTCGCCGCAGGAGGCACGCGGCCCCGGCCGAGCGTGTTCCCGGCTCCCACGGCCACCCAGGCGGCAACCGTCCGGTCGCGCTGCCGAAGGTGACGCTCTCGCACCGCCTCGGACAGGTCATCCCGCTCCGGGAGCGTCACCCGCCGACGGGTCCGGTGGCCGGGGCCGTCCCAGGGCCTGGGCCAGTTCTCCGACCGTCAGCTCGATCCGCCCGCCGCGCGCCGCACGGGCCCGCCCCACGGAGACCGCTTCGGCATCGTCGGCGCTCTCCTCGAACCGGCGCTGCTCATCCGCGTTCACACGCCTCCCGTGCCTTCTTCTTCGTCATCGGTCGCCCCGCAGCCAGCCCGCGGGGCGACCGATTCATTCCCGCACGAGCACTCCATCCGTTCCGTCTCCGGCCGAGTTCGCCTGCGGCAGACGCGGAACCCACGGCAACGGACTGGAATGAGGCCCCCGGTCCAAGTCAACGTACGGACGGCTCGAAAACCCGCAGGTCAACGAAGGGATTCCTCGTGACGTCCACCGCCCTCACCCCCGCCCGCACTGCTTCCGCCGAGCGCGAGTGGCTGCTCGCATGCCACTGCGCAGCCCCTGTCCTGCGGCTGCTGGACAACTGCGGCTGGGACACAGTCGACGACCCCCAGGCCAACGTCTACTGCGCCAGCCCCGACCGGCGCGTCTTCGTCGCCTTCCTGCCCGAGAGCCCGGAAGCCGCCTTCGGCGAACTGTGGCACATCAGCATCCACGGCCCCGACGGCCGCCGCGCCTGGAGCACCACCTTCGGCCACGACGTCCCCGCGCATGCCGTCGCCGGATTCCTCGCCGCGCTCATCGCCTACCCCGGCCGCTGGTGCGACTGCATCTGACACCCACACCCCGGGCCGCACCACGGCACGTCTCGCGCCTGGTACCGGGTCCTTGGCCGCAGACCGGCCCACATCACAAACCACCACACGCCACGGAGGTGTTCGTGTCCCGCACGCTCACGGTCGGGCAACTGGCGAAGCAGTTGCAGACCCTCGATCCCGACCAGCCCGTCTTCCTCGCCATCAACCCCGACTGGCCCTTCGCCCACCGCATCAGCCACCTCGTCACCGTGCCCGACGGGCCCGGCACCGTGGTCTACATCGCCGAGAACGGCCAGGAGGGTTACCTCCCCCCGACCGTGCGCACCGAGCTGTCCTGGTCCTGAAGCCTTCCCCGAGGGGCCCGTGACGTGGCGAACAGCCCGCGTCACGGGCCCCTCGGCTGCACCGGCCCACACATGACGAACAAGGAGGAACCGGTGAGCGCCATGCTCGGCACAATCGTCCCCGGCCACACGAGGCCCCGTATCCGCACCCGCGTACAGAAGCGCGGGGGGCGTATCGCCCGCCGCCGCGAACAACACCTCCGGCGAGGCGACTTCGAGGCCCGGGGGCACGCGTGACCGCCCCGGTCCGGCGGCCTCGTACGCCAAGACCACACCCGCATACGGAAGACTGCTCGTCCCTGGCCGACGTCGCCCTGCGCCCCGTGCCCGGATGGGCGCGGGGCGCAATCGTCACGCACGCCCCCGCCGATGCCAGGGCACCGGTCCCCGTGTTCTGGCTGCGGCACGGCGGCAGTGTTCCTGACGGCTGCGTGTTGCTGAGCTGGCGCGCGAGATCCGACGGCGCTACAGATGTGTCCGCCAGGCTCGGCCTGGCCAACAGCGAGGTCACGCTGGCCCTCTGGCCGTCCCTGTGCGGCGGCTGGACCCGCGTCGTGCATCCCACCCTGCGTGAAGTCCTCGGCCTGCACACGGCGATGACGCTGGCGAAGGACGCGCTCCGCCTCGCCAACCACCTGCTCGACGCGCAACAACGCCCGTGACAACGACGGCGAGGGCTGCCCCTGCGGGGCAGCCCTCGTGCCGTTCTACGCGACGTGGGGACCGGCTTCCAGCGCGTCGATGACGGCGATGGCCTCGGTGCGCTTGCCGGGGTCGACGCGGGCCAGATGCCACAGCAACTCCACCGCCTACTGCCGCACCGCTTCACCCGCGGCGTCCTCCGGGTCTCCGGGCTGGGCGGCGCCTTGAACCGTGGCGGCGGCCGGGAGGCCGCTCAGGTCGAGGCCGCCGTGGTAGTCCCCGGCGATCTGGATGGCCGAGGAGACCTGGGCGTCGCCGCCGATGTAGTTGGTGTTGCGTGAGCGGTAACTCGTCCAGCTCTCAGCGCTGTTGCATATGTCGTGGTTGACTTCATTCGTCATATCTGCAACGTATGACACCATCTGCGTATTTGCCAGCGGTCTCGGCACGCCCGCGTGTGCTCACCCCCGGGCGTCATCCGCACGTTCCCGGGTGGAGGTCGTCGGGGAGGTAGGTGCCGGCGAGCGTGCCGTCGTATCCGGTGTCCCGTACGACTGCGTCGAGGCTCGGGTACTTCTGGCCGCCTTCGCCTGCCATGGCCTCGAAGTCGGTGCGGGTCAGCTCGGGCTCGTGCCATTCATGGGCGCAGCGGCAGCGCAGGAAGATCTGGTTGCGGTGGTCGCAGATGACCAGCCAGTCGCGGCGGGCGCCGCACTGGGGGCACATCACGGTGAGGCCGGTGATGGTGATCGGTTCTGCGCGGGTGGTGGTCTGGATGCGGATGGAGTCATCCGGTTCGCTAGCTTCCTGCAGTCGCAGCAGCGGGTCATCGCCGCATGGTGTCTCCGGCGGGAGGGCTCTGGAGTTGTGGAGTTCTTCGGTGGGCATGCGCATCAGCTCCTTGTGTTCCTCTGACCAGCCCTAACAGTCGCGTTCGGCCTTGTCCACACCTTTGTGCCGCACCGTCAGCGCCTCCGCCGGTGCTCGGGCAAGGCGGGGTGGCGCGCCGGAGTGGCGGCGTGTGTCCGCGCTGGCTGGGGCTGTTGTTTCGTGATCCGGGAATCGGCGCGGCGCTGTGTCGGGTCCGCGGGGAGCCGCCCGAGGCGGCGCAGGCGCCAGATGAGGACGTGGGTGACGTTGTCGGCGGTGTGCAGCTCCCGCCATGCGACAGCCTTCTCCAGCAGGGTGCCGGGGTCGTGCCCGGCGCGCTCGGCCTGGTCGAGGGTGGCGAGCAGGGCGTCCCAGCCGTGCTCACCGCGAAGGTGCTGGGCGTGGCCGGGCAGGGCGGCCTCCACGGTGCCTTCGTGGCGTGTCCGTACGCCCTCGGACAACCGGCGGCCCTGCGCGCACATGGTGCGCATCGGTGTGGTCGCGGCGGTGCCGTAGGCGGCACGGAGCTGGTCGGCGGCCTGGCGGGCGGCTGCTGCTTGCTGGGCGTGCTGGCGGGCCGTGTGCCAGCGGGCGGCGGCGAGGGTGGCCAGGACCAGGGTGGACAGGAGCATGGCCGTCGCCCCGCCGTCCTCGCCCCGGCCCAGGGCGTTACCGGCGCGGACGAGGCCGCGGGCGGCCGAACGCACGGCCCGGCCCTCGGCGCGTTCGGCTTGGGTGTGGAAGCGGGTGGCGCGTTCGAAGGCGCGGGCCGCCGCGAGCGTCTGCTGCCGGGTCGAGGCGGGGGAGGTCTGGGCGAGGGCGTCGAGGACCTCGCCCAGGCCCGAGAGCTGTGCGGTGGCCTCGGCGTCCTCGCCCGCGTCGAGGGCGGCAGGGGTGTGGTCGACGATGTCCGCAGCGGCGCGGCGCACGCGGGCCGGGGCCAAACCACCGGGACGCGAAGGGTGGTCGGCTGGCCGCTGGTCGGCTTCTTCGTCGGCGGTAAGGCGCCTGCGGACCTTGGGGAGGGAGAGATCGGGGGCGAGGCGGGAGCCGGAGAACCAGACCGGCTCGCCCGCACGGTTGCGGTCACCGGGGAGGGCGACCTTGTATCCCAGGACATCGCCGGAGGGCGCGAGACGCCGGTCGATACGCACGCCCGCCTCGGCCAGCCGGTCGAAGAACTCGGCTTCGTCGGCGGCACCGGCCAGGGCCTGGCGGACGTGGTCACGCAACAGTTCCCGGGCGGTCGCCCTATGGCCTGCGCGTTCGGCCTTGGCCCGCTCCGCGCTGGTGGGCCGCTGCGCGCCAGTGCCATCACCGGGGTTGAGCTGGCGGAGACCGAAGTCCTTCTCGATCTGACGGCATTCGGCCTGGGCGCGGTTGAAGTCGTCGTGGCGGCGCGGGGAGCGCCCGTCCTGGCGTTTAAGGGTGGCGACGATGTGGATGTGGTCATCGGCGTGGCGCACCGCGATCCAGCGGCACCCCTGCTCGTCGCCCTCGGGCGCGATGCCGGTGGCAGCCACGACGCGGCGGGCGACCTCGGCCCACTCCGCATCCGAGAGGTGCCGGTCGCCGGGATCGGTGCGGACCGGGCAGTGCCACACGTGCCGCTTCGGGCGGCGGTGCTCCGGCACCGCCTGCACCGGCAGGTCGAGGCGCTCCTGCAGTTCCTTGAGCGTGGCGGCCGGATCGCGGCCGAGGTCGGGGGCCAGCCCGGGTTGCCAGGAGGCGACCAGGTGCGGGTCGGCATGTTCGTCGCGGCGGCCGGGGCCGTAGAGGTAGGCGAGCAGGCCGTAGGTCCGGCCGCCGAGGGAGATGTCGGGCACCACGATCTCAGCGCTTCGCGATCTCGGTAGCGGCAGCCTCGACACGGGCAGCGGCCCGCAGCACGCGGGCCAAGGCGTCCTGCGCGTAGGGAGCCTGGCCGCCGGAGTTGAGCGTGCGGGCGACTTGGTTGAGGTTGTTGCCGACGCGGGCGAGGTGGGCGGAGGCGTTCATCAGCTCTGCGACGAGGGCGCGCTGGTCCATCAGCCAGCTCGTCGGGCCGTTCTGGGCGCGGGCCACGGCGACGGCGGCGTCGGCGAGGAACCCGGCGACCCGCATGCCCATCGTTTCGGCGGCGTGCTGGATGTCGGTGAGTTCGTCGGCGGTCAGGCGCACGCTGCGCACGCGGTCGCGCTGCTGGGACTGACAGAGGCGCGGGCGCATACGCGTCTCGACGACGGCGCGCGGTTCCTCCCTCTTCTTCGGCTGCGATCCGCCCTCGGTCGCAGCCTGGTCCGGCGCCCCCTGGTGACGGGCCTCCCCCTCCCCTTCCGGGGTGGGGGCATGCCCTTGCGAAACTCCCTCGACGGCGGGGCCGTCGAGGGAGTTTCGCAAGGTATAGCTTGCTCGGCCTCGCGCCGGATGCTCGTACGAGTGCCCCTCAGAGGGGGTGGCCGGGTGGTTCGGGAGCATCATCGGACACCGTCTCCGGCATCGGCACGGGCCTCGCGCAGAACGTCGGCGATGTAGTCGAGGGCAAGGATGGGGTGGTGCAGCGTGTGGGGCGTGCCCGTCGGCGTCCGCCGCACCGTCCAGGACCCCTCGGGTCCGGGCTCGGCGTCGTGCAGGTGTCCGTGGGCGCGCAGAACGGTGAGCCAGGCGTCGATCTCGTCAGTGGTGGGCGGCGTGGTACGCACGGCGAATTCTCCTCTGCGGAAGACGGCGGTGGCGGAAGAAGTGGAGTGACCGGGGTGGGGCGGACACCCCGCTGCGGTGTCCGGACAGCCGGGTGGCCGGTGTCCGAAGTGACCGCGGCGGGGTGTCCGCCGAAGGGAGCGGGCGGTCAGCCGGTGAGGCGGAGGGTGTCCTTGTCCGCCTCGTCGCGGAGCTGCTGCATCAGCTCGGTCAGCCGGTCATTCGACAGTGGAAGTCCCTGTCCCCGGATGGCGTCGGCGACCACCTTGCGGGTCAGCTTCCCGGCGTCGGTGACCGCGCGGCGGGCGACCGGCAGCAGCTCGTCCGCCTCACCGGCATCCGCCCAGCTCTGCGGGGCGGACATCCGGGACGGGACCGGGTGGCCGGATCTGCCGTCCGGCTCCCCGCCGAGGCCCACATCCCCGGCCTCGTACTCCGACGCGGAGGAGGCGACCGGTCCGGCGTCGCAGCCGGTGTCCGGCTCTCCCCACCGATTGTCCCGGCGGATGTTCGCCGGGCGGCCGGAGGTACCGGAGGACAGCGCGGAGGGCTGGTGACCGGTGACCGGCCGGTTAGTGTCCTGGCCCTTCGCAGTCCTCCGGTCGGTCGCACTGTCCGGTGCGGTGGGGAGGCGCTCGGTGCGGACAGTCGGGGTGACCGGGCTGGTCGCCGTGTCCGGGTGTCCGGGCTGGGCGGCGCGGCGGGCGATGAGGATGTAGAGGTGGACGGCTCCGGCCAGGGCGAGCGGGGCGAGGGTGGACAGCACGCCGACCGTGGCGTCGCCGAGCCGCAGACCTCCGTCGACCGGTCGGTCGTTGAGGCGGACGGCGTGCAGGGCGTTGGCCCAGATGCTGGCGGCCGTGGCGGCGGCGAACAGTGCCCAGGCGTAGCAGCGGGCGCCGAGGGAGGCGGTGCGCATCACCAGGACCGCGCGCACGCCGTAGCCGATGAACCCGTCGATCACGAAGGGGAAGAGGTAGGTGAGCAGTCCTCGGATGTGGATGGCGACGGCCATCTGCTGCAGCGCGTCGAAGGAGAGCGCGCATCCGGCGGTGCCGAGGGTGACGATGGCGGCGCGGTCCCAGCCGGTGATGCGCACCGGTATCGCGTCGGTGTCCTTCACGCGGCCGTCCCCAGATCGTCGCGGCGGGCCGGGGTCTGGGTGGCGGGAAGGGTCTGGCCGGTCTGGTGCTGGCCGGTGGAGCGGTTGCGGATTTCGCGGCGGATCTCGCGGTAGAGCTTCTTCGCGTGCTCGCCGGTGATCTTCAGCAGGCGTGCGAGGTGACCGGCCGGAATACCGGACTGGTAGGCGGCACGGACGGTCGCGCGGCGCTCGGCGTCGGTCAGGTGGATGTCGCGCCCGGCCAGGGTGGCATTCACGCGGGCGTAGTCCAGGCGGCGGTGGAGGTTGCGGTGCAGCGGCTCGCGTTCCTCCTCGGTCATCCCGCCCCGGATGCCCTCGCGGTCCCCGGCCTCCAGGGCGGCGTCCAGGCAGACGGGGCGGACCGGGCACTGGGCGCAGAGGGCCTTGGCGGCGCGGATGCGGTCCATCTCCTCCGGCTCGGGGAAGAAGATCTCCGGGTCGACCGGCCGCTCGGGGGTGGAGAGGCAGGCGGCGTGCTGGTGCCAGGTGTAGTCGCCGAGGGTGCGCGGCTCGGCAGTCTGGTGGTGCATGGGTGGGGTCTCCGTTCGGCCCCGGGGCGCGTTCGGGCAGGCGCGGGCCCGGGGGTTGGTGCGTGAAGGGAGGCGGACCGTTGGTCGCGCGGAGAGGTCAAGCGGCGGTGAGGCGGCGGCGCTCGGCGGCCAGGGCCCTTCTGCGGTCCGGGCCGTCGAGGATGACCTTGTCGGTCATCTCGGTCAGCCGGGAGGCGACGCGGTCGCCGATGTGGTTCCGCAGGTCGCTCATGCCGAGGTTGGTGGTCACCAGGGTCGGGAGCATCCGGGTGTAGCGGCGGTCGATCAGCCGCATCGTGATCTCCTCGGTCCACTCCGACGCCTTCGCCGCCCCGAGATCGTCGATGATCAGCAGCGGACACCGGGCCAGATCCTGGAGTTCGCGCTCGCCGTCGCTGTCCTTGCGAGGACGGAGTTCGGCGTACAGGTCGGCGGCCGTGGTCGCCTTCCACCGCAGGCGGACCCCGGCGGCCAGCAGCGAACGCACCGCGCCGTACGCCTGGTGGGTCTTGCCGGTACCGGTGGTGCCCACGATCAGCAGCGACCGCCCCTGGGCGATCCCCGGAGAACCCTCCGGGCCCGGTCGCCCGGCGGCGGCGACCTCGCTCACCCAGGCCGTGACGGCGGGGTGGTCGGCCACCGCGTCCTGGTAGCGGGCCGGGATACGGGCCTGGGCCGCCTCCAGCGCCGGGCTCGGCTCGGCCCCGTCGGAGACCGGAGCGTCCGGGTCGATGCCCCGGGCCTTGAGGATGCCGGTCAGGCGGCGGGCGATGCCGCCCACGGGCTGGGCGTCGCTCTCGCGCATCACAGCTCCTCGGCGTAGGCGGCGGCAGGATCGGCCGGGTTGGCCCAGGCCCGGTGACCGCGCACGGTATTGGCCGATTCCGGCCGCACCAAGCCAGCACTCGGGCCAGCGGTCGGGGCGGTGGCGTTCATCGCCTCGTGCACCAGGCTCGCCAGGGTGCTCGGGTGCAGGCCCCTGGCCCGGTGCCGGGCCAGCCCGGCCCGGATGTGCTCGGGGGCGATGCCCTCGGCCAGCAGCTTCGCCACCTCCCGGCCGAGGTGCCCCAGCACGCCCTTGGGCGGGCGGTGGGCGCAGGAGGCGGCGTACTCGCCGATGAGCTGCTGGGCGGAGACGGGCTCCGGTGCGGGCGCGGCAGCGCCCCCCGAAGGGGAAGATCCTAGATCCACGTTCCTAGGTCCTAGATCCGGACCGTGAGTCCTCACTGAGTCCTCACCACTTCCTGCGTGAGGGCTCACTGAGGACTCACTGAATGCCAGTTGACCTGCGGTTTCGCCGCTCGCAGAGTCCTCACGCACGGCTCCGTGAGGGCTCACTGACCCCTCAGTGAGTCCTCCGTGATGCTTCCGTGAGTCCTCACGGAGTGCTCCCGGATTCTGCGCGACATCCTCCGTGGAGGGCTGCTGGGCGTCGTGGAGCGGGCAGCCGGGATGGCGAACGCCGCTGGGCCGGTTGATCCGCTGGTGCCGGGCGAAGGTGAGGATGTGCAGGTACCGCTTCCCCCCGACCTCGTAGCGGCAGATCAGCTCTGCCATCGCGAGCTGGGTCAGGTCGTCCTCGACACCGAGGGGGCCGTGCTCGGGACGCAGGGACCACAGCAACCCCGCGAGGACGGCAGGCTGGTCCCGGAACCGTCCGTGATCATCAACCTGGGTCAGCAGACCGAAGAATGTCCGCTCGGCGGCGATGCTCACCTCGGCGAGCGACTCCGAGGCGAATGCCTCGGGCTTGAGCGTGCGGATACGGGCCATGCTCAGCACCCCCCGGCAGCAACGGCGTGGCCCTCGACGGTGGCGCGCAGAACACCGGAGGCGAGGTCGAGGTCGTACGGCTCGTCCCACGCCAGCTCCGAGTGGGCGCGGATCACCCAGCGGGCAGCGGCCAGGCTCTGGGGGCGATTGAGGGCCAGGAGCTGCCCCTGCGCGTCGCAGGCGCGGGCATACGGGCTGGGCCAGACCTGGCTGGGCTCGCGCTGGGAGACACGGATGGTGCGGGCGCCGGGCACCATGTCGGCGAGCAGCTCGGCAAGGCGCCGCTCGCGGATACCGGCACAGGCGGGGTCGGCCTCGGCGGGCAGGGCGGCGGCTGGCCTTCCCGTCGCGTTGTCGGACATGCGATAATCCTTCGCTCGTAGGTGGTGGGTCGGCCGCTCTCGTCGAAAAAGTCAGCCGACCCGCCAGTTATGAATCCGCACCCCTTCGGGGGTGGCGGCCCGGCGCCCGGAAGTTTGCCGCTTCCGGGCGCCGGTCTCATATCGCCCCGAATTTCGGGGCCTTGCTGTTTTCAGCGGCCCATCTGCACCTCCATTGCCAGGCGTTGACCCGGCGGCTTTCGCCGAGGGACCAGCAACATATGCATGGTGTTCGGCAATATCCAGTCGTGGCTAGGAAATTCAGGATGCCTTGAGGCAGATCGCTTGTGGCGTGCGCAAACGCACCGCGATGAGTGAAGACAGGCACACGGGACGAAGGGCTCAGTGACCCATGACCATGCCACCACCCACCGGGAGAGCGGTGCCCGTGGCGACGGCGGAGGCCACCAAGGTAATGCGCCCGGCGCGGACCCGCAGCATGCCATTGGCGGCCCGCTTGGCCGCCTGGTAGGTGCCCGTCAGGTTCACGTCCAGGACCGAAGTCAAGCCCTCCTCCACCATCCGCAGCAGCAGCCTGTCGCAGGTGATCCCGGCGTTCGCCACCAGCACCTCTCCCAGACCCTGCGGCGGCTGCCCGCCGCGATGCACGACCGCGACCCGGCCTCCCCCGGCCACGAACCCCTCAGCCGCCGCACCGATCCCCCGGTCTCCCCCGGTCACGAATACGGAGCGCGGCATGACAGGACCTCCAGCAATCAACGAAAACCACCCCCCGCCCGTCCGGAGGCTTTTGCGGGAGCCATCTTGCACAGCGACCACCGCCACTTTGAGTGGCGATAGTCATCGCGATCATTTCTGGTCGGCCGAACCGGCCAACCGGAATGTCATTCCTCCGCACGAGGGGCATGATCCGAGCTTCGGAATGTTGCACTCCGAATAGGCGCGTGAGCTGCGACGATGAGTCCATATGGCGCATCAGATGATCAAGGGCCGAGGACTGCACGGCGCTCCGGGAAGCGGAACCGAAGCGAGATGCGGAGAGAGTCATGAGTGACGGACGCCACAAAAAGCATAGTCTGTTTTCTTGCGAGCTCGGCGACCACCTCACCACCTGGCGAGAACGGCTGGACCCCACCCGCATCCCCGGTGTAGACACCTCCCGCAGACGCCTGAAACCGGGACTCACCCAGCAGGAGGTCGCCACGCTCACGGGCGTGAGCGTGACCTGGTACCGGGAGCTGGAGGGTGGCAAGCAGCGCCACTTCTCCGAGGACTTCCTGCAACGCCTGGCCATGACCCTGCGCCTGGACCAGACCGAACGGGTCATGCTCTTCCGAATGACCCTGGGGTACGCCCCACCCTCCAGCGGCCTCTCTCCGGAGGCGTACGCCGACGAGGGCATGCAGACCATCCTCGACCAGATGCTTCCCCACCCGGCCTACCTCTCGGATCTCGCCTGGAACATCGTCGCCCACAACCAACCCCAGGAAGACTGGTTCCCCTGGATCCCCTACGAGCGCAACCTCATGCGCTGGGCCTTCCTCTATCCCGAGGCGAGGGAACAACTGGTGAACTGGCGCTCCGAATGGGCCGCCCCCTTCCTGGCCCAGTTGCGCTTCACGATGGTCTCCCACCGCAAGTCCAAGGAGCTCATCAGGCTCCGGGACGAAATCCTCGACGGAAACGCAGAAGCACGGGAACTATGGGCCGCCAATGAATCCCTGGCCCACCCCGACGGAGCGGTAAGACGCTTCAGACTCCCGCACCACGGGGGCCAGGAAATCCACGTGAAGATCAATGCCTTCGTCCCGATAAGCGCCACCGACATGCGCTTCGTCGTACTGCTACGCGTGTAAGCAGACTCAGAAAAGGACCTGGAAGCCCTCGCAGCTTGAACCCCTGTGGGACGTGTGTGGTGGTCTCCGGAAGAGGTACCGGGGATTCCGGTGTGCGAAGCATACGTTTGCGGATCACTGGCGGCGAGGAGGAGGACGATGGCACGTCCGGTCTGGCCCGGCTCTCTCACCTTCGGGCTGGTGACGCTGCCGGTGACGATGGCCTCGGCGACGCAGTCCCACACCGTGCGCTTCCGTCAACGGCAACGGGACACCTCCGACCGAGTGCGCAACAAGCGAGTCAACGAACGGACCGGGAAAGAGGTCCCCTACGACCAGATCATCAAGGGATACGATACGTCTTGCTCGAATCGCAGGAGATCGACGAGGTGGCGGCCTTGTGTTCCTGCGCGCCACCGGCCCTGGGAGCTGCGCGGTTGCCTTCGCCTCGACGATCCGGATGACACCGTCCGCAGCGTCACACCTGGCGGCATCAGGGGCAGGCACTGGCTCTCTCCCTCCCCTCCACCAACCCCGCACGCTCGCCGCAGCACCAGCCGCTCCCCCTGGGGCGGCTCTTCCAGCCGCACCAGGT
Organism: Streptomyces sp. NPDC054796; assembly: GCF_053611545.1. Lineage (NCBI taxonomy): Bacteria > Bacillati > Actinomycetota > Actinomycetes > Kitasatosporales > Streptomycetaceae > Streptomyces > Streptomyces sp. NPDC054796. Next base: position 18,493 of record NZ_JBSHAO010000022.1, read on the forward strand.
GCGAAAACGTTGACGGCGTCCGCTTCACGGAGAAAGCCAACGGCCGCCTCGGTTCCGAGGATCATGGCTTGGTCGATGAAACCGCAGATGTCCTTGGGCAGGCACCTCCTCCGCGAGCTGCCTGCCGATACCCGTCCTCTGCCCCCCCTGTGACCGCCTACGACGCACCGCTCCGCCGTGATAGTGACGCTCCAGCCGCTGTGCTTGAGGTGCACGGTCCCGTCGGGGGCGGACGCGAGCGCTACGGACGGGCTGGTCACCGTCGATGACGCACCCGAGCTGGACGAGGACGATACCGAGGCCGAGTGACCGGACTGACGTCAGCCCACCACCGAGGGGATCCAACGCAGAGGAAGGCCCACTGGTGTGAGAGCCTTCGCGGGCTCGCCATACTCCACGCCGAAGACCGCGTAGTTCTCGGCATCGACCACCCGCCGACCCTGGGCGGTGAGACGCAAAATCGAGGAAACACTTGGCGCTTTCCGGCCGCCGTCTGCGACCTCATTGGTCACGACCGTCCCCAGCGGCAAGCGGACAAGTCGCGCCTGTCCCGATACCGGATACGCCCACTGAGTGGGAGACGGCGGACGCCTGCCGCAGTAGTAGAGGCTGCTGGTAGGCGGCAGGTAGAGCGGTGGCCTGCCGAGCCAGGATCGCGCGGGGAACCCGCCGCTCCCAGATACCGTAGGCGCGCGGAGAGCCATCGAGGCGGATGACGACATCGTGCGCTGTGGCGCGCACGATCACAACTCGTGTCCCTCCGGCCTGGAGTCGGGTTCCCACCGTCCACCGCGCGGGGGCCGGCCGCCGGGCACAGCTGTCGGTACGCACCCGGGTGCCCAGCCCGATGGGCATGCGCAGGTCGGTGATCAGATCCCCCCACCACAGCAGGTGGTGAACGGTCTCCCGCACCAGTCGGTGCGGTACGGCGGAGGCGAAGTGGTCCTCGATCTCGCCGACGCTGTGCTCTCGGGCCGTGCACAGGTCCAGGACAGGCTCGATCAGCCTTCGTCCGGCGCCACGCGGCGGCTGCTTGCTCGCGGCCAGGGCCGCCACGGTGAGCAGCGGCCGCGGATCCTCCGGGCCCTGCCACCACTCGTGTCGCCATCCTCGCGAGGAGGCGGCCTGCGCCGCCCACTCCACCACCTCCTGCGAGGGCCGCAGGCCGCCCGCGGTGGGTGTGCCGTCGACGAGAGTGATCCTTCCGTGCCGGTCAGCCAGGAGTAGGTCGGGCACGTGCCCCTGCTGTCCGGGTCCGTGTGCGGCGCGCAGTTGGAAGGGCTGCCCGATGATGACCTGCACCTCCGGGTCGTGATCGGCCGCATCCAGCCGGTCCCATACTCCGTCCGCCGCCACGATCCGGCCCCCGGTGCTCGCCGCCGTGTACAGCCCGAAGACCAACTGCTCTTTGTGGTGGGTCACCTGCCGCCGCCATGGCCGTGCCGAGACGATCTCGGCCAGGCAGGTCTCTTCCAGTGGCCGCCAGGCGGCCGTGCGCCGCCCCTCGAAGCGCAGCCCGACTCGTACTTCCCCCGTTGCCCCCATGCCCCGTCTCCCTCTCTTTTCCGTCCCTTTGTAGGGGCGACGGGACGCCCAGCAGCGCCTTGAGGCCCGAATGAACCCGTTCGGGTGACCTCCGGAGAAAGGGGTCCCGCCCGGCCGGGGCCGGGGGGGGCCGCGGGGGGCAGGTGGCGAGAAAGCCGGGGGTCGTCAGACCGCGGAAGTCGGCCGCGCGCGTGGTGATCGCCGCGCGCGGCAGGGGGGGCC